>CAWZZK010000246.1:0-44102 GCA_963966455.1 Kaistia sp.
CGCTCGAAGCCGGCCTTTTGGCGCTCGCCATGGACGAGGCGCGCCGCACCCGCCAGGTGGTGGACATGACCGAGACCTGGAAGCGCTTCGACGCGGCGCTCGCCGGCGGCGGCAACTGAGGGCGCGGCGATGACGGGGTCCCGCGGTGCCACGCTCTTCGCCCTAGCCCTTCTCCTGCCGGCCATCGTCTATATCCTGATCATCGTCGCCTATCCGCTGGTCGACACCTTTACGCTCTCCTTCACCGACGCCTCGCTGCGGAAGACGGTGAAATGGGTCGGCTGGGCGAACTACCAGAAGATCTTCGGCGGCGATTTCGCGACGATCATCGTCCGCACCTTCGTCTGGACGTTCTTCTCGGTCGCCATCAAGATGATCATCGGCACCTGCGGCGCCGTGCTGCTCAACGCGCTGGTGCCGGGCCGCGCCCTGTTCCGCGTGCTGACGCTGCCGCCCTGGATCGTGCCGATGGCCATCGGCATCTTCATGTGGGGCTGGATGTATAACGGCCAGTTCGGGATGATCTCGGGCGTCTTGCAGAATGTCGGTCTGCTCGACCGGCCGCTCGCCTGGCTCGCCTATGGCGGTACCGCCTTCTGGGCGACGATCATCACCGATGTGTGGATCGGCGTGCCGCTGGTGACGCTCTATCTGCTCGCCGCCATCCAGTCGATCCCGAAGGACCTCTACGAGGCTGCCTGGACGGACGGCGCCGGCCGCTTCTACCGCTTCCGCCGCATCACGCTGCCGCTGATCGTGCCGGCGCTGGTCACGATGTCGATGCTGTCGCTGATCGCGACCTTCAATTCCTTCGACATCATCTGGATCCTGACCCAGGGCGGGCCGAACGGCCAGACCACCACGATGATCATCGACACCTACAAGACGGCGATCGGCTCGTACAAATATGGCGAGGGCGCCGCGCGCGCCGTGATGATCTGCCTGTTCCTGTCGGTGTTCTGCTTCTTCTACTTCCGCGTCGTCAGCAAGATCTCAACGGGAGAGGCGAAATGAGCAGCGGACGCCCGATGATCGACCGCTATCGCTGGTATGAATATGTCGCCATCTATTGCGGCATGGCGCTGTTCCTGACCTTCGTGCTGGCGCCCTTCGTCGAGGGCTTCCTCGTCTCGCTGAAGCCGCTGACGCATCTCTTCTCCTCGCCCTATCGCTTCTGGCCCGACGACGGCTCGTTCGACGCCTATTTCACGATGTGGCAGAGCGTGCCGCTGCTCGGCCGCTACATCGTCAATTCGCTGCTGATCTCGACCGTGGCGACGATCGCCGTGCTGATCCTCGTCGTGCCGGCCGCCTATGCCTTCGCGCGGTTCCGCTTCCCCGGCGCCGGCGCGCTGCTCGGCGCGTTCCTGGCGGTCAACATGTTCTCCGGCGCCGTGCTGCTCATCCCGCTGTACCGGCTGATGCGCTCCATGGGCCTCCTCAACACCTATTTCGCGATGATCGTGCCGGGCGTCGCCTTCCTGATCCCCTCCGCGATCTGGCTGCTGCGGACCTATATGCTGCGCATCCCGCGCGAGCTCGACGAGGCCGCCTGGGTCGACGGCGCCAGCCGGTTCTACATTCTCCGCCGCATCATCCTGCCGATCGCCGGACCGGGCATCCTCGTCGTCGCGCTCGCCACCTTCATCGGCGCCTATGCGCAACAGTTCATCTTCGCGCTGACCTTCAACTCGAAATCGGAATACATGCCGCTCGCCGTGGGCCTGTTCGCCTTCTTCGGCAAGGAGCGCGTGGTCTGGAACGAGCTGATGGCGGCCAGCTTCGTCGGCATCGCTCCGGTGATGGTCGGCTTCATCTTCCTGCAGCGCTACCTGGTGGCCGGCCTCACCGCCGGCGCCGTCAAGCAATAGCGCTCAGGCGCAGCACCGACCCGATGAGAAGGGCCGGCCAAACAAAGAGGGAAAGCGATGAGACATTACGGCACCCTTCTGGCAGGTAGCGCCGTCGTCCTGGCGACGATGACCGCACCGTCTTTCGCCGAGGACAAGACGGTCAGCATGATCCAGTGCGGCGACGCGATCGCCGAGACCTATCCGGATCTGATCAAGAAGTGGGAAGCCGCCAATCCCGGCTTCAAGGTCAATGTCGAGATCGTCGGCTGGGCGCAGTGCCAGGACAAGATCACGACGCTCGCCGCCGCCGGCACGCCGGTCGGCCTCGCCTATGTCGGCTCGCGCACGCTGAAGCAGTTCGCCGACAGCGACCTCATCGTCCCGATCCCGATGACGGACGAGGAGAAGGCCGGCTACTATCCGCATATCGTCGAGACGGTCACCTTCCAGGACCAGGCTTGGGGCATCCCCGTCGCCTTCTCCACCAAGGCGCTGTTCTGGAACAAGGCGCTGTTCGAGAAGGCCGGGCTCGACCCGAACAAGCCGCCGGCGACCTGGGCCGAGCTGCTCAGCGACGCCAAGACGATCAAGGAGAAGACGGGCGTCCCCGGTTACGGCCTGCCGGCCAAGACCATGGACAACACGATGCACCAGTTCCTGCACTATGTGTACACGAACGACGGCACCGTGATCGACGCCGAGGGCAAGATCACCCTCGACAGCCCACAGAATCTCGAGGCGCTCGAATTCATCAAGAGCCTGGTGCCGGTGTCCGAGGACGGTCCCTCGGCCTATGACCAGGACGACATGATCAAGCTGTTCTCGGACGCCAAGGTGGCGATGATCGAGGGCGGCCCCTGGGTCCGCAACCAGGTCTCGAAGGACATCCAGTGGGGCGTCGCGCCGCTGCCGGTCGGTCCGAAGGCCAAGGGCCCGGGCACGCTGCTGATCACAGACAGCCTCGCGGTCTTCAAGGGCACCGGCGTCGAGGATCAGGCGATCGATCTCGCCAAGCTGCTGACCAATCCCGAGAACCAGTTCCTCTACGAGAAGACGCACGGCCTGACGCCGCTGCGCCCCGTCGCCGGCGTCGACGGCCTCGTCTCGGAGGATCCGAGCTGGAAGCCGTTCCTCGACGGCATCGCCTTCGGCGGTCCGGAGCCGCTGTTCCTCGACTACAAGGGCTTCCAGAACGCCATGATCGACATGGTCCAGTCGGTCGTGACCGGCAATGCCGAGCCCGCCGCGGCGCTCACCAAGGCCGCCGGCGCCATCGACCAGTACAAGTAAGCTGACCGCTGTCGCCGACGTGCGGCGGCAGCGGTTCCCTCTTGTCATTGCCGGGCTTAACCCGGCAATCCAGCCTTCGCTTCGGCGCCGGAAGTCTGGATCCCCGGGTCAAGCCCGGGGATGACAGAGAGGGGCATGCGACCGTGTCCGCATGTCGAACCACGACGGGAGACCCCTTTGAGCGCGCTCACGCTTTCACGGCTGAAGAAGTCCTTCGGCGGCACCGATGTCATCAAGGGCGTCGACCTCGAGGTCACCGAGGGCGAGTTCGTGGTCTTTGTCGGCCCGTCGGGCTGCGGCAAGTCCACCCTCTTGCGCATGATCGCCGGCCTCGAAGAGGTGTCGGGCGGCGAGATCGTCATCGCCGGCAAGCCGGTCAACGACCTGCCGCCCGTCAAGCGCGGCATCGCCATGGTCTTCCAGTCCTACGCGCTCTATCCGCATATGAGCGTGTTCGAGAACATCGCCTTCCCGCTGCGCGTCGAGCGGCTCGGCGAGGACCAGGTCCGCCGCCGCGTCGGCGAGGCGGCCCGCATCCTGCAGCTCGAAAGCCGCCTCGAGCACAAGCCCGGCATGCTCTCGGGCGGCCAGCGCCAGCGCGTCGCGATCGGCCGCGCCATCGTGCGCGAGCCGCGCATCTTCCTCTTCGACGAGCCGCTCTCCAATCTCGACGCGGCGCTGCGCTCCGACATGCGCGTCGAGCTGACGCGCCTCCACAAGCGCCTCGGCGCGACGATGATCTATGTGACGCATGACCAGGTCGAGGCGCTGACCATGGCCGACAAGATCGTCGTGCTGAATGGCGGACGCATCGAGCAGGTCGGGACGCCGCTCGATCTCTATCACCGCCCGCAGAACCGCTTCGTCGCCGGCTTCATCGGCAATCCGAAGATGAACTTCCTCGAGGGCCGCTGCACGGCGTCGGACGGCAGCAGCGTCACCGTCGATCTGGGCCCGCTCGGCACCATCGCGCTGCCGCGGCCGGGAAGCGCAGGTCTCGTCGGCGAGACGCTTTCGGTCGGAATCCGGCCCGAGCATGTCCGCCTCGACCAGGACGCCGGCTTCCGCCTCGCGCTGAAGCCCGGCATCATCGAGCGGCTCGGCATCCACACCGTCGCCTATTCGCCCCTCCCCTCCGGCGACACCTTCGTCGCGCTGTTCGAGGGCGATCCGCCGGTGAAGGACGACGAGGAGATCACGGTCAGCGTCGATCCCGCCGCCTGCCATCTCTTCGATGCCTCGGGCGCCGCCATCGGCGTTCCGGCCTGAAGACCGGCAGGAAGGCCGCCGCCATGCTGGATCTCGTCGGCCTGTTGCAGACCGAGATGGAGAGTCTCAGCCGCTCGGAGCGGCGGCTCGCCGACCTCGTGCTCTCCGACGTGCAGGCGGCGGTGAACGCATCGATCGTCGAGCTGGCGGCGCGGGCCGATACCTCGCCGCCGACCGTGACGCGCTTCTGCCGCCGCCTCGGCTGCCAGAGCTTCGCCGACTTCAAGGTCCGCCTGGCGCAGAGCCGCTTCATCGCCCGCCGCTACCTGCTGCCGCCCTCGGGACCCGAGACGGCCGGCGAGATCGCCCGGCACATCGTCAACTGCGCGCAGACGACGCTCTATTCCTTCTTCGAGACCATCGATCCGCTGGCGGTCGAGGCTGCAGCCGAGCGCATCGCCGGCGCGCCCTATATCCTCTCCTTCGGCTCCGGCGGCGCCTCCTCGATGATCGCCAACGAGATCGAGACCCGCCTCTTCCGCCTCGGCCTTCGCGTCACCGCCTCGATCGACCATCAGGCGCAGATGATGCGCACCGCCGGCGCGCCGAAGGGCACGGTCGTCATCGCCTCCTCGACCAGCGGACGGAACCTGCAGCTCGCCAACACGCTCGCCATCGCCGGGGAATATCATCTCGAGCGCATCGTGCTGACGCGGCCGGGCTCGCCCGTCGCCGAGCACGCCGACGTGCTGCTCGCCATCGACGTTCCCGAGCAGGACGACATCCTTCGGCCGTCATCGGCGCGCTATGCTTTCCTGGCCATGATCGACGCGGTGGCGCAGACCGTGGCGACCCGCATGCAGCCGCGCTCCGTCGAGAGCATGCGCCGCATCAAGCACCAGCTCATGATCAACCGCGACGGCGACGACACGCAGCCGCTCGGCGATTGATCCCTCCCATCCGACGAACCATCGACAGGCCCTACCATGACCATCGCGCCGCGCGCCCTCCGCCTCGAAACCGAATGGACGCCTGCCGCCGACGGCCGGCCGCTCTCCTACCGGATCACGCTCGCCAATCGCTCCGAGACGCCGCTTGCCGGCTTCCGCCTAGCCATCAACGGACCGGCGCGCATCGATCCGAAGGCGGTCGTCGAGGGCGGAACGCTGGTGGCGCGGCTCTCCAACCATGCCGAATTCGCGCCGCCGGAGGATTTCGTGCTGGAGGGAGGCGCAAGCTGGACGCTGACGGTGCGCGGGCTTTCCTATCCGCTGCGCCACTGGAGCGACGGCGCGGTCTCGGCCTATGTGATCCTCGAAGACGACAGCGCCGTGCCGGTCGCGGTCGCGGCCACGGTGGCGCGCGGGGACAACGCGCCGTTGAAGCGGGGCGCGGTCGTCTATCCGGTTCCGGCGACCGTACCGGTCTCCGTCTCGGTGATCCCGTGGCCGGCCGAGGTCGCGGTCTCGGGCCGCGCGCCGACGCCGGCCGGGCTGGCGCCTTCCGGCATCTCCGCGGAAGCGACGGCGGCGGCGGCCAGTTTCGCGGGTCTCGCCGATTCGCTCTTCCCCGGCGACGCTTTGGTGAGGAGCGCCGCCGAGGGCGGGAGACCCGTTACGCTGGAGAAGCGCGAGGGCTTCACCGCCGAGGCCTATCGCATCGATTTTTCCGCCGACGCGATCACCGTCGCCGCCTCGACCGAGACGGGGTTCCTCTACGGCCTCGTCACGCTGGGGCAGATCCTGCGCGGCGCGCTGCGCCATCCCGGCGCCTTCCTGTTCCCGGCCTCCGGCCACATCGCCGATGCGCCGCAGCTTTCCTGGCGCGGGACGCATCTCGACGTGTCGCGGCAGTTCTATTCGACCGGCGAGATCAAGGCGCTGTTGCGCATCCTCGCCTGGAACAAGATGAACCGCTTCCACTGGCATCTCTCCGACGACGAGGCCTGGCGCGTCGAGATCGAGGCCTATCCGGCGCTGACGGAGATCGCCGCATGGCGCGGCCACGGCCTCAAGCTGCCGCCGCTCCTCGGCTCCGGGCCGCAGCCGACCGGCGGCTACTACACGAAGGACGCTGTCCGCGAGATCGTCGCCTATGCGAAGAGCCTCGGCATCGTCGTCGTGCCGGAGATCGACATTCCCGGCCATTGCTACGCGCTGCTGCAGGCGCTGCCCGAGCTCCGCGATCCCGGCGAGAGCGGCGAATACCAGTCGGTGCAGGGCTTCCCGAACAACTGCCTCAACCCGGCGCGCGAAGAGACCTACGAGGCGCTCGAAACGATCTTCGACGAACTGATCCCGCTCTTCCCGGACCGCATCATCCATATCGGCGCCGACGAGGTGCCGCTCGGTGCCTGGTCGGGATCCCCGCAGGCGCTGGCGCGGCTGGAGACGCTCGCCGGCAAGGCTGCCGCCGAGGCGCATGCGCGGCGCAACAATGTGACCAGCAACCATGACGGCGCCGACCATATCGAGGGCTCGGGCGCGGCGATCCTGCAGGCGGAGTTCCTCGCCCGCGTCCAGGCCTTCCTCGCCTCGCGCGGCTGCGTCACCGGCGGCTGGGAAGAAGCGGCGCATGGCAATGTCATCGACAAGGCCAAGTCCTATCTCGTCGGCTGGCGCAACCACGAGATTTCGGCCGCGCTGGCACGCGAGGGCTACGACATCGTCGTCTCGCCGGGCCAGGCCTATTATCTCGACATGTCGCAGGCCGTCGACTGGGCCGAGCCCGGCGCCAGCTGGGCCGGCATCTCGAGCCCGGAAAAGACCTATCGCTTCGATCCGACCGGCGGCTGGAGCGACGCGGAGCGGGCGCATTTCCTCGGCATCCAGGCCTGCATCTGGTCGGAGCCGATGGCCGACCGCGCCATCTTCGACCGCCTCGTCTTCCCGCGCCTCTCGGCGATCGCCGAGACGGCCTGGACGCCGGCCGCCGACAAGTCGTGGGAGCGCTTCCGCGCCATCGCCGGCCTGATGCCGATCCTCTATGGCTGGCAGGACCTCGCCGGAGGCGAGGCATGAGGATCGCCGTCGGGGGCATTCACACCGAATGCTCGACCTATAACCCGCTGCTCGCACGGGCGACGGACTTCACCATCCTGACCGGCGCGGCGATCACCGCCTCGCCGGATTTCGCCTGCCTCTTCGAATGGGACTGGGAGATCGCGCCGACCTTCCATGCCCGCACCATTCCCGGCGGTCCGGTCGAGCGCGCGACCTATGAGGCGTTCCGCGCCGAGTTCCTCGAACGGCTGCGGCAGGCGCTGCCGATCGACGGGCTCTATCTCGCCATGCATGGCGCGATGAAGGTCGACGGCATCGACGATTGCGAGGGCGACTGGATCAGCGCGGCGCGCGCCGTCGTCGGCCCCGATTGTCCGATCTCGGTCAGCTACGACCTGCATGGCAATGTCAGCCAGCGCGTCATCGACGCGATCGACATGTTCTCGGCCTACCGCACCGCGCCGCATATCGACGTGACCGAGACGAAGCGGCGGGCGCTTTCGATGCTGTATCGCCGCCTCAAGGGCGAGATCGACCCCTTCGTCGTCTGGGCGAAGGTTCCGGTGCTCCTGCCCGGCGAGCGGACGAGCACGGTCGACGAACCGGCGAAGTCGCTTTATGAGCGGCTGCCCACGGTCGATGCCGTACCCGGCATTCTCGATGCCTCGATCATGGTCGGCTATGTCTGGGCCGACGAGCCGCGCGCCACCGCCTCGATCATCCTGACCGGCACCGACCGCGCCGCCATGGAGGTAGAGACACGGACGCTCGCGACCGCCTATTGGGACGCGCGCGAGGACTTCCGCTTCGGCCCCGTCACGACCTCGGTCGAACAGTGCATCGCGCTCGCGGCGGCCTCGCCGACACGGCCGGTGGTCCTTGCCGATTCCGGCGACAACCCGACCGGCGGCGGCGTCGGCGACCGCGGCGACGTGCTGGCGGTCTTTCTTGACCGCGGACGCGGCAGCGCGCTCTTCGCCGGCATCGCCGACCGCCCGGCGACCGAGGCCGCCTATCGCGCCGGCATCGGCCAGCGGCTGTGGCTCTCGATCGGCGCGACCCTCGATCCCGCCGGCGTCTCGGTCGAGACGGAAGTCGAGGTGCTGGCCCTGCTCGATGCCGAAAAGCCGGAGCTGCGCGAAGCGGTGGTGCGCACCGGGCAGGCGACGATCATCCTGACCGCACGCCGCCGTCCGTTCCACGATATCGGCGATTTCACCCGCTTCGGCTTCCGCCCCGAGGATTTCGACCTCGTGGTGGTGAAGTCCGGCTATCTCTCGCCCGACCTCGCGCCGATCGCCAATCCGAACCTGATGGCGCTCTCGGAAGGCGTCGTCGATCAGGACATCCCGCGCATCGGCAATCTCCGCCGCAGCCGCCCGATCTTTCCGTTCGACCGCGACTTCGCCTATCAGCCGGCGGTCATTCCCTCGATCCGCGCGCGCTGAGTCTCAACTCGTGCCGAGGCCGTGCGGGTCCTCGACGCGCGGCCAGATGGGCCGGTCGAGCTTGCGATAGTCGGTGAGGCGCGGATTGGAGGGATAGGGCGCGCCGGCGTCGATATAGACGATCTCCGACGCGATCGGCGCGAAGCCGGCATAGAAGTGGTTGGTCGACTTCACCAGCAGCATCGTCTTCGCCATCGGGTCGATGCCGAGATTGGTGAAGATATCCGGCTCGAAGGTCTGCGTGCGGTTGGTGTTCAAGATGACGTCGATCGTCGTGCCGGCGAGGCGCACCACCGCCGCCGGCCCGAGCGTGACGCGGCTCATGCCGAAGCTCTGCCAGCCCTCGGCTGCGACGCGCAGCACCTCGACCTCGGCATCGATCGGCGCGCCGCCATCCGGTCCCGCCTTGCCGCCGAAGCGCAGCTGGAGGCGAGCGCCCTCGCCTGCCGCGATGCAGAAGGTGACGGCGATGGGGTCCCAGATCGTGGCGACCGCGATCCTGTCCATGCCGCGCGCGATCATGCGGCGGAGGATCAGCGTGCCGTCGCCCGCGACGCCGCCGCCGGGATTGTCCCAGGTATCGGCGACGACGACCGGCCGGCCCGGCCGCTCGGCGGCGATCGCAAGCGCGCGGTCGAGCCCTTCGTCGATGCCGTATTGCGGCATCATCGTCTTGCCGCGCAGCGCGAAGATCTCGAGCCCGAGCGTGCGCGCCAGTGCGTCGCCGCCCGCCTTGTCGTCATCGGTGACGACCAGCATGCGCGTTCCGAGTTCGGGCACGTCGCCGGCCATGAAGCCGTGGATGAGCGAGATCGACAACACCGATCCCTGGCCATGCATCGCCTTGATTCGATCGACGAAGGAGCGCATCGGCTCGCGGCTGGTCGGGAACACCTCGATCATCCGGCAGTCGAACATCGAGAGTTTCGGCCGGATCTCGCCGCGGATGGCGCGGATGGCGAGATCGACGACATGCTCGCCTCGCTCGTAGAAATCGGTATGCGGAAATTCGAGGAAGCTCGCCAGGATATCGGCGTTGGCGACCCGCTTCGCGGTCAGGTGGCTGTGCGGGTCGAGCTCGGCGGCGACGACGACGTCGGGTCCGACCATGGCGCGCACGCGCTCCAGAAGGTCGCCTTCGCAATCGTCATAGCCCTGCGCGACCATCGCGCCGTGCAGACCCAAGACGACGCCGTCGACGGGAAGCGCCGCGGCGAGCTGGCCGAGGATCTCGTCGCGCAGCCCCTCATAGGCGGCGCGCTGCATGAGCCCGCCGGGCTCGGCCCAGGTCGCGGTGCCTTCGACGAGATCGATGCCCTCCGCTTCCGCGCGGCGGCGCAGCGCCACCATCGGCGAGGAACAGAGCGTCGGCGTCGGAGGATGGGCGCCGGGCGGCGCGTAGAAGGCCATCTCGAAGCTCGCACGGTCGGTCGGCACCGGGGAGAAGGTGTTGGTCTCGGTCGCGAACGAGGCCGTGAAGATGCGCATGAAGGATCAGCCTCGGAGCTCAGCCTTGCGGCGCGTAGGCGATGGCTTCGACCTCGATGCGGATGTCGATCATGAGACGCGCCTCGACCGTCGTGCGCGCCGGCGGCTCACTGGGGAAATAGGTGGCATAGACCTTGTTGAAGGCGCCGAAATCCCGCGCGTCGGAGAGGATCACGAAGGTCTTCACCACCTGGTCGAGCGTGCAGCCGGCGAGCGCCAGCGCCGCCTTCACATTGTCCATGACCTGCCGAGTCTGCGCCTCGATGCCCCCCGCGACGACCGCGCCGGAAGCGTCGGTCGGAACCTGGCCGGAGAGATAGACGAAATCGCCCGCCCGGACCGCCGGCGACAGCGGCACATGCGCCGCGCCATAGACCTGTTTCAACTTCGCCATCGCCGTTCTCCCTGCGCGAACCGGACGTCTATGTAAATTCCTGACATGAGCACCCGTCAAGCGACAAAACCATGTTGCTTTTTTTCATTTTGCGGCGAAGCATGAGGCTCCACCGGAGGCGGCGATGTTCGATTTGGCGGGAAAGCATGTCGTCATCAGCGGCGCAGGCGGCGGCATCGGCCGCGCGCTCGTCCGCCTCTTTCTCGGCGTCGGCGCGCGGGTCACGGCCTGCGACCGCGAGGCGGCGCTGCTCGAGGATATCGGCGCGGCCGAGACGGCGATTTTCGAACTCACCGACCGCGCCGCGACCGCCGACGCGCTCGCAGCGATCATCGCCCGCGCCGGCGCCCCGGCCGCGCTCATCGGCAATGCCGGATTCAGCCGCGCCGAGCTGATGGCCGAGACGACGCCGGAGGCCTTCGACGCGGAGATCGCGGTCAATCTGACCGGCACCTACAATTTCGTCGCGCCGGCGCTCAAGCCGATGATCGACGCCGGCGGCGGCGCGATCGTGCTCGTCTCGTCGGTCAACGGCCTCGCCCATTTCGGCAATCCGGCCTATTCCGCCGCCAAGGCCGGCCTCAACGCCTTCGCGCGCGCGCTCGCGGTCGAGCATGGAAGGCACGGCATCCGCGCCAACACGATCTGTCCCGGTTCGGTGCGCACGCCGGCCTGGGACCACCGGCTCGAGAAGCGGCCCGATCTCCTGGACGAGGTCGAGAAGCACTATCCGCTCGGCCGCATCGTGACGCCGGAGGAAGTGGCGCAGACGGCGCTCTTCCTCGCCTCGCCGCTCTCCTCGGGCATCACCGGCGTCGCGCTGGCCGTTGATGGCGGCCTTACCGCCGGCAACCGCCGCTTCGTCGCCGAGATCCTCGGGGGCTGACGCGGGTGGCGGCCGTCATCGACCTCATCGAGGCGATCCGCCGCATCGAGGCGACCGGCAGCCGCTCGGAGCGGCGGCTGGCCACCACCATCCTCGCCGATCTCGACTTCGCCTCGCGCGCCTCGATCGTCGATCTCGCGCGGCGCGCCGGTACAAGCGAACCCACCGTGACCCGTTTCTGCCGTGCCGTCGGCGCGGACGGCATCCGCGATTTCAAGTTCCGCCTCGCCCAGGCGCTCGCCATCGGCGGCGCCTATCTCGCAAGCCGGGCCGCCGACCGCGCCGCCGAGCGCCGCTTCGTCGACGCCGTCGCCGATGGCGCGATCGGCGCGCTCGAACTCCTGCGCGCACAGGTCGATGCCGCCCGCATCAGCGCGGCCGCCGGCCAGATCGCCCGCGCCCGCTCCGTGCTCGCCTTCGGCTCCGGCGGCTCGTCGTCCATCGCGGCGCTGGAGACGGAGCACCGCCTGTTCCGCCTCGGCCTCGCGGTCGCCACCCATTCCGACGGCGAGATGCAGCGCATGACCGCCTCGGTGGCAGGCAGCGGCACGGTGGTGATCGCCTATTCGATCTCCGGCTATGTGCAGCCGCTCGTCGAGGCGGTGCGCATCGCGCGCGGCTATGGCGCCGCGACGATCGCCGTCACCGCGCCGGGCTCGGACCTTGCCGCCGCCGCCGAAACCGTGATCTCCTTCGCGGTTCCGGAGGACGAGCAATTGCTGTTCCGCCCGTCGCCGACGCGCTATGCGCTGATCGGCATCGTCGACATGCTGGCGAGCGCCACGGCCGAGCAGCTCGGCCCCCACGTCCTGGAAGGCCTTCGCCGCATCAAGCTCAGCCTCAACACGCTGAAGGTCAACGACCCCCGGCTGCCGATCGGCGACTGAACGAGGAACCGCAATGCCGCTCACCTTCGACCAGCTCGACACGCCCTGCGTCCTCGTCGACCTCGATCGCGCCGAGGCCAATCTCCAGGGCGCGCAGGACTATGCCGACGCGCATGGGCTCAAGCTGCGCCCGCATATCAAGACGCACAAGCTGCCGCGCTTCGCCAGGCGCCAGGTCGCTTTGGGAGCGATCGGCATCACCTGCCAGAAGCTCGGCGAGGCCGAGGTGATGGCCGATGCCGGGCTCGACGACATCTTCCTGCCCTACAACATCATCGGACGGGAGAAGCTGCACCGCCTGCTGCGGCTCAACGAGCGGCTGACGCTCGCCGTCACCGCCGACAACGCGCCGACCATCGAGGGCTATGCCGCGACCTTCGCCGAGGCCGGCAAACCGCTGCGCGTGCTCGTCGAATGCGACACCGGCATGGGGCGCTGCGGGGTGCAGTCTGCAGAAGAGGCGGTGGCGCTGGCGGCGCTGATCGCGGGAAGCCGTGGCCTCGTCTTTGGCGGCATCATGACCTATCCGCCGGCCGGAAGCCCCGCGGAAGCGCGCGAGCGGCTCGGCACGATCATCGCCGCCCTCGCCGAGGCCGGCCTGCCGCCGGCGATCGTCTCGACCGGCGGCACGCCCGATCTCTGGTCGGCGCATGAGACGCGAGCGGCAACCGAGTACCGGCCGGGGACCTATATCTATCTCGACCGCTACCAGGTGGCGAAAGGCGTCGGCACGCTGGAGGACTGCGCGCTCACCGTTCTCACCACGGTGGTGAGCCGCCCGACCGATGATCGTGCCATCATCGATGCCGGATCGAAGGCGCTGACGAGCGACCTGCTCGGCCTTTCCGGCTACGGCGTCGTGCTCGGCTTTCCCGACGCCGTCGTGACCGGCCTCAGCGAGGAGCACGGCACGATCGATCTCTCCGCATCAGAAAAGAAGCCCGAGATCGGCGAGCGGCTGCGCATCCTGCCGAACCACGCCTGCCCGGTCTCGAACCTCTTCGACCGCGTGCATCTCGTCTCGGGCGGCCATGTCGTGGCCACCGAGGCGGTGGCGGCACGCGGCCGCGTCGACTGAGGCCTCAGACCTCGGCGTCGGTCTTCACCGCCTTCAATTTGCCGATGCCGAGCACCTGCAGCGCGAGATGCTCGTAGAAGGGCTCGGACTTGCCGGCCCTGATCTTGCCGAGGAAATATTTCTCGAAGCCGATCTTCGCCATGTGCACCCATTTGCCCTCCGCCGACCAGTTGACGTTGCGCGGCGGAATCTGCGGCTGGGCGACGAAGGCGATGCCGGAATCGCCGAAATCGGCGAGGCAGACGGCGTTCCAGGTGCCCTCGGCATTGGGTTTTTCGCCCCTGGCCAGGCGGGCGATGTTCTGCGCCGTTGCCGTCACCATGGATTCGATCATGAAGCCCGTCTTCGGCACGCCGACCGGGACTGGCGTTTTCCCCATGGGCGGAATGGCGACACAGACGCCGACGGCGAAGATCTCCGGAAAAGCCGGGTTCTGCTGGTGGCGGTCGACGATGACGAAGCCGCGCGGGTTGGTGAGCCCCTCGATGCCGCGCACCGCCTCGACGCCGCGGAAGGCCGGCAGGATCATGGAATAGGCGAAGGGCAGTTGATGCGCCGCCGCGACGCTGCCGTCGGCGGCGATTTCGGAGACGGACATCGTTCCCGCCTCGACCTTGTCGATGCGGGCGTTCGTCACCCATTTGATGTGCCGGTTTCGCATGGCGCTTTCCAGCATGCTCTTGGTGTCGCCGACGCCGTCGAGCCCGAGATGGCCGATATAAGGTTCGGCGGTGACGAAGGTCATCGGCACGCGGTCGCGCGCTCGCGCATCGCGCAGCGCCTTGTCGAGGATGAAGGCGAATTCGTAGGCCGGGCCGAAGCAGGAGGCGCCCTGCGCGGCGCCGACGATGACCGGCCCCGGATTGGCGATGAGCGCATCGAAGGCGGGTTTCGCCGCCAGCGCATGGTCGATATGGCAGACCGACTGCGTGAAATGCTCCGGCCCCAGCCCCTCGACCTCGTCGAAGGCGAGTTCCGGTCCCGTCGCGATGACGAGATAGTCGTAGTCGACGCTGGACCCGTCCAGCAGTTCCAGCCGCTTTTCGGCCGGATGCAGCCGCTTCGCCCCCGCCGGCAGGAACTCGATGCCGCGCCTCCGCATCACCGGGGCGAGGTCGACGGTGATCGCCTCGCGGCTGCGCCAGCCGACGGCCACCCACGGATTGGACGGGACGAAGGAATAGCTGGAGCCCTTGGCGACGACGCAGACGCTGTGCTCGCGGCCGAGCGCCTCGCGGAGTTCATAGGCCATGATCGTGCCGCCGAGACCGGCGCCGAGAACGACGACTTTCGACATTTCCTGTTCCTCCCATCGGGTGCCGGGCCTGGCCCGGCTCAGAAGGCCGCCGCGGAGCGCACGGCGACATAGATCGCGACGACGAAGACGAGACCGGCGAAGAGCGAGCCCAGCAGGCCGCGGCTCTTCGAGAGATGGCTGGCGGAGACGGCGCCCGCGACGCCGCCGCCGATGCCACCGGCGATGAAGAGACCCGCGAGCGGCCAGTCGACGAGGCCGGAAAACGAATAGTTGACCGCTGTGGTGAGGCCGAAGGCGGTGACGGCGACCAGCGACGAGCCGATCGCATTGAGGAGCGGCATGCCCGTCGCCGCGACGAGCCCCGGCACGATCAGGAAGCCGCCGCCGATGCCAAAGAAGCCGGACAGCACGCCCGTCGCGGCGCCGAAGCCGACCGTCTTGGGCGCGTTGACCATGGTGCAGACGGAATGCGGATTTCCGGTCGCGCCGCGCCGGCGGAACATGAGGACGCTGACGACCATCATCAGCAGCGCGAAGAGGAAGAGCAGCTTCTGGCCGTCGATCGCCTTGCCGACCGAGGAGCCGACAAAGGCGCCGGCGACGCCGGCCGCGGAATAGACCGCGGCGCAGCGCCAGTTGACATTGCCGCGCCGCGCATGGGCGAGGAGATTGGCGCCGGCATTGGCGGCAACCGCCAGCGCGCTGGTGCCGATGGCGATCTGCGGGCTCGGAACGCCGACGAGATAGACCATCAGCGGGACCGCGAGGATCGATCCGCCGCCGCCGAAAAGGCCGAGCGTGAACCCGACCAGGCCGCCGGACAGGAGGCCGAGCAGATACTGGAGGGGTTCGAGATGCATCATCGGCTCCCGGCCGGAGGGAGGAGGCTCAGCGCGCCGCCTTCAGCGCCGCCGCATAGAGCGAGCCGGCGCGGCCGCCGGAGCGGCAATAGCCGAACATCGGCTTCGGCATCGCGGCGAGCGCATCGCCCATGCGGATGATCGCGCCCTCGCCGATCGAGCCCGAGATCGGGATCTGGATCGCGGTCAGCCCATTCTCGGCGGCGGCGCGCTCGATCTCGGAAAAGGCCGGCTGGCCGTGATCCTCGCCGTCCGGCCGCGCGCAGAGGATGGACTTGAAGCCGGCGGCCGCGATGTCGCGCACTTCGGCCGCCGTGATCTGGCCGGCGACGGCGAAATCACTGTCGATCATGCGATAGTTCATGGTCTTTTCTCGTCTGGTAAAGGGCCACATGGGGATGGTGTCTCGCTCAGAGTCCGTTGACGGGGACCTTCAGGAAGGTGCGGCCGGCCTCGTCCTTGGGCGGAAGCTGGCCGGCGCGCATGTTGACCTGGAGGGACGGAATGATGAGGCGCGGCATGGCGAGCGTGCGGTCGCGCGCCTCGCGCATCGCGACGAAGGCGTCTTCGCTGACGCCGTCGCGGACATGGATGTTGTGCCGCCGCTCCTCGCCGACCGTGGTCTCCCAGCTTATGTCGCGGCCGTTCGGACCATAGTCGTGGCACATGAAGAGGCGCACGGCGTCGGGAAGCGAGAGAATCCGCCGCATCGACCGGTAGAGCGTCCTGGCGTCGCCACCCGGAAAGTCGGCGCGGGCCGAGCCGCCGTCGGGCATGAACAGCGTATCGCCGACAAAGGCCGCGTCGCCGACGACATGCGTCGTGCAGGCCGGCGTGTGACCGGGCGTGAACAGCACATGGGCCGTCATCGTGCCGATCGCGTAGCTGTCGCCGTCGCGGAACAGGCGGTCGAACTGGCTGCCGTCGCGCTGGAACTCCGTCCCCTCGTTGAACACCTTGCCGAAGGTGTCCTGGACGGTGGTGATGTTCTCGCCGATGCCGAGCCGGCCGCCGAGCTTCGACTGGATATAGGGCGCCGCCGAGAGGTGATCGGCATGCACATGCGTCTCGATCAGCCACTCCACCCGCCAGCCGGCAGCGCGGATATGCGCAATGATCGCATCGGCATGCCCATAGCTGATCCGACCCGAGGCATAATCGAAATCCATGACCGAATCGACGACCGCGCAGGCGTCGGATGCGGGATCGCGGACGACATAGCTGATGGTGTTGGTGGCCGGGTCGAAGAAGGGCACGACCTCCGGCTTCAATGTGAGGTCGACCTTGAACGGGATCGGAGCGGTTTCCATGTTGGCGCGATCCTTGTTCGGGCGTTCGGATGGGACGGTCATCGATGCACTCCAGATCTCGTGGCCCCTCTTGCGACGGAGACCGCCTCCCGGCCCCGGCAAGGGTGGGCGAACCGGAGCGGGAGGCGGTTCCGGGCGGGGGGCCCGGCCTCGGTTTCTCTTGCATTAATATATTCGAATGTTCTAATGTGTCAATATGAAGATCGCCGATCTCGAACAGCGCGCCGATGAGGCCGCCGAACTGCTCGCCGCGATGGCCAACACCAAGCGGCTGCTGATCCTGTGTCATCTGCTGGACGGCGAGCTCAGCGTCGGCGAGCTCGTCGAGCGCGTGCAGCTCGCCCAGTCGCCGCTGTCGCAGCACCTCTCGAAATTGCGGGCGCTGAAGCTGGTCGCGACGCGGCGCGACGGCCAGCAGGTGCTATATCGCCTCGCCTCGACCGAGGTCGTGCGCGTGCTGACGACGCTGCATGGCATCTATTGCGGCGGCGGGGCCGTTCCGGAAACCGCGATGGAGGCGGGAGAATGAGCGAGGACAGGATCGAGATCGTCTGCCCGCATTGCGGGGCGATCAACCGCGTGCCCCGTGGAGCCGACCTCGGCGCCGGCAAATGCGGGCGTTGCCATCAGGCGCTGCTCGCGGGCGGGCCGGTGGCCGCGACCGAGGAGAGCTTCGACCGTTTCGTTTCGCGCAACGAACTGCCGGTCGTCGTCGACTTCTGGGCGGCCTGGTGCGGCCCGTGCCGGGCGATGGCGCCCGTCTATGAGCGCGTGGCCGCCAAGCTGGAGAAGGATTTCCGCTTTCTGAAGGTGGACACCGAGGCGGAGCCGCGGCTCGCGGCGCGCTACCAGATCCGCTCGATCCCGACCCTGATGATCCTGCACAAGGGGAAAGTCATCGCGCAGCGCGCCGGCGCCAGCGACGGCACCTCGCTGGAAGCCTGGCTTCGGCAGCACAAGGTCGCCGCCTGAAGGCGGTCAGTCTTCCGCCTGCTGCAGGCGGAGCGCGTCGATCGCGCTGGCGAGGAGCTTGTCGAGCCGCTGCAGGAATTCCGTATGCGTCTCGAGCTCATCGCGCCGCTTCTCGCCGCGCACGAGGAAGCGCTCGGCCTCGCGGATCATCTCCGAGTTGGTGCGCTCCTCTTCGCCGCTCCCCTCGATGACGTCGCCATAGAGGAACGCAGCACGCGACCTTGCATCGTCAAGGCGGCTCATCAACCCCTGCGTCTCGCTGCCGGCTTCGCCGAGCGCCCGCGTGACGGCCTGGTGAATGGTGCTGAGCCGGTCGATATCGCTGCGGAGATCGCGCTCCTTGGAACGGAAGCGGGGGAAAAGCACGTGAGGAATCCTGATCTTTCCGCTTCGATGAGCGGGCGGCCGTTAGCCGTGAACAATAGTGTCAGTCGTGGCGGGCGCCAAGCCTGCCGGCCGGTGCCGCCCGATCGGTTCCGCAGCGCAGCGTCCCCCAACGCCGCGCGGAGACCGGAGCTGGCGCGCTATCCCCGCGCCTGCGCCGAGGATTTCGACGATGCCGGCTTGGTGCTGCCAAGGTCCTCGATCATGTGCTCGACGGCCATGATCGCATTTTCGATGTCGGATATCTTCCTGATAGCACTGTCCGTAGGCAGCATACCGGTCGTTGCAGCCTGGGTGATCAGCTTCTGTTGCTCTTCGACAAGTCGCGCCCTGAGCGCGACCAACTTCTTCTGCATAACGTCTACTCCGCGTCGGCCCTATTATAGGCTTCGACACCACCCCGGCAATCGGTTTCCCATGCCACCCCCGCGGCAACGGATCGTGCACCATGCCATCATCTGGTGCAGCGCAGCTTGATTTCGTCGGTGAAGAGGTTGACGATTCATGAATTGGAATCAGTTGGCTGGGGTTAATCCGATGCTGCGTCGAATATTCCTCACCGAGGCGCTCGACAGGCTCGTCGAAGAAGGCCGCGTCAAGCGCCGGTCCAAGGCCTTCCGCATCATGACGCTGGTCATCGAGAACGGCGTCGCCGCGCTCGACGATACGCAGCGCAAGGTCTATGACCAAGTGCTTGTGCCGCAGATCGAGCAGCTTCACGCCGGCGTCAACTGAGGCTCGCCCGCGGAAGCGCCGCAGCCGGGAATTCCGTTCCGGCGGAGACGCGCTTCGGCGAAGCCCGGTGCATTTTGTTGCTTGAATTGTCATCCGGCGAAGCAATCTGTTCCACAGATCGCCGCTATGCGCTGTGGCGAGCGCCTTGAGGCCGGAGGCGCTACCGACTAGATCAGGGGTGTCCCCGCCGGAGGCCCCGATCATGACTGGCTCGACTAGCGCCACCCCCCTGCCCCGCCCCGTCCGTTCCAGCCTCGACCTCATCGGCCGCACGCCGATAGTGGAGCTGACGACCTTCGACACCGGCCCGTGCCGTCTGTTCGTGAAGCTCGAGAGCCAGAATCCCGGCGGCTCGATCAAGGACCGCATCGCGCTGTCGATGATCGACGCGGCCGAGCGCGACGGCAGGTTGAAACCGGGCGGGACGATCGTCGAGGCGACGGCGGGCAATACCGGCCTCGGCCTCGCCCAGGTAGCACTGCCGAAGGGCTACCGCCTGATCCTCGTCGTTCCCGACAAGATGTCGCGCGAGAAGGTGCAGCATCTGCGCGCCATCGGCGCCGACGTGCGCACGACGCGCTCCGATGTCGGCAAGGGCCATCCGGAATACTACCAGGACATGGCCGAGCGGATCGCCGCGGAGACGGACGATTTTTTCGTCAACCAGTTCGGCAACCCAGCCAATCCGCTCGCCCATGAGACGACGACGGGACCGGAGATCTTCGAGCAGCTCGACGGCGACGTCGACGCGGTCGTGGTCGGCGTCGGCTCGGGCGGCACGCTGTCGGGCCTCGGCCGATTCTTCCGCCGCGTCTCGCCGTCGACCGCCATGGTGCTGGCCGATCCCAAGGGCTCGATCCTGGCGCCGCTCATCGAGACGGGTCAGATGATCGAGGCCGGCAGTTGGGCGGTCGAGGGCATCGGCGAGGACTTCGTGCCGCCGAATGCCGACCTGTCGCTGGTCCGGCGCGCCTTCACCATCACCGATCGCGAGAGCATCGCGGCCGCCCGCGCGCTCCTGGCGCAGGAAGGCCTCCTCGCCGGCTCCTCCTCCGGCACGCTGCTCGCAGCCGCGCTGCGCTACTGCCGCGAGCAGACCGAGCCGAAGCGGGTCGTCACCTTCGTCTGCGATAGCGGCAACAAATATCTCTCCAAGGTCTTCAACGATGTCTGGGTCGCCGAGCAGGGCCTCGTCGAACGGCTGAAGCACGGCAATCTGCGCGACCTCGTGGCGCGCGGCTTCGCCGAGGGCGGCACCATCACCGTGGCGCCGACGGATACGCTCGCCACCGCCTATGCGCGGATGCGTTCGGCGGACGTCTCGCAGCTCCCGGTGATCGAGGACGGGCGCCTCGTCGGCCTCCTCGACGAGAGCGACGTGCTCGGCGCGCTTGGCCGCCTGCGCCGCTCCGGCGGTTCTGCCGGCAACAGCGTCGGCGACGCCATGGTCACCGAACTCAACACCGTGCCGGCCACCGCGCCGGTCGATGTCCTGCCGCCGATCTTCGAGCGCAACGAGGTCGCGATCGTCATGGACGGCGCCGATTTCGTCGGCCTTATCACCCGCATCGACCTCATCAACCATCTGAGACAGGCATCGTGACCGCATCGAACCGCCTCGCCTTCGCCACGCGCACCATCCATGGCGGGCAGAGCCACGATCCGCTGACCGGCGCCGTGATGGTACCGATCTACGCGACGTCGACCTATGCGCAGGAGAGCCCCGGCGTTCACAAGGGCTTCGAATATGCCCGCTCGCAGAATCCGACGCGCTTCGCCTTCGAGCGGGCGATCGCCGATCTGGAAAGCGGCAGCGCCGGCTTCGCCTTCGCCTCGGGCCTCGCGGCGATCGGCACCGTGCTCGAACTGCTCGACAGCGGCGCGCATGTGATCGCCACCGACGACATCTATGGCGGCACGTTCCGGTTGATGGAGCGGGTGCGCAAGCGCTCGGCGGGCCTCTCGATCAGCTTCGTCGACGTGACCGACATCGCCGCCATCGAGGCGGCGATCCGGCCCGAGACGCGCATGATCTGGGTCGAGTCGCCCACCAACCCGATGCTGCGCATCGTCGATCTCGAGGCGGTCGCGACACTCGCCAAGCGCCACAACCTGATCGCGGTCGCCGACAACACCTTCGCCAGCCCCTATATCCAGCGCCCGCTGGAGATCGGCTTCGATCTCGTCGTGCATTCGACGACGAAATATCTCAACGGCCATTCCGACATGGTCGGCGGCTGTGTCGCGGTGGGTCCAAGCGAGGATCTCGCCGAGCAGCTCAAATTCCTGCAGAACGCCGTTGGCGCCATCTCCGGCCCGTTCGACTCGTTCCTGGCGTTGCGCGGCCTCAAGACGCTGGCGCTGCGCATGCAGCGGCATTCGGAGAACGGCATGGCGATCGCGCGCTGGCTCGAGGCGCGGAGCGATGTCGTCTCGGTTCGCTATCCGGGCCTCGAAAGCCATCCGCAGCATGCGCTGGCCAAGCGCCAGATGCATGCCTTTGGCGGCATGATCACCGTCGAGTTCGACCGTGACCTCGCAGGGACGACGCGCTTCCTGGAGCGTGTCCGGCTCTTCGCCCTCGCCGAGAGCCTCGGCGGCGTCGAAAGCCTCATCGAGCATCCGGCCGTGATGACGCATGCCTCGATCCCGGCCGAGCAGCGACAGGCGATCGGCATCTCGGACTCGCTCGTGCGCATCTCAGCCGGCATCGAGGACGCGCAGGACCTGATCGCCGACCTGGAGCAGGCGCTGGGCTAAGCCGGCAGCGCGTCGAAGCTCTCGGCCTGCGCACGGGCCCAACTCGTCTGATAGAAGCGGGCTCGGTCGTGGGCGCGAGCAATTCGCCGGGCTTCAGGAAGGCGTGAAGCTGCGAGAGCAGTCGGATCTCCGTCGGCGTGACGCGGCGGGCGAGATGATGCGGCCCGAGCTGGCCGGGATGGCTGAGCCCGGCCGCGGCCAGCATCTCGGCGAGCGCCATCAGCGTATGGCGATGGAAGGCCGCGACGCGCTCTGCCTTGTCCTCGAACACCAGCGAGCGCTGGCGCAGCGGGTCCTGCGTGGCGACGCCGGTCGGGCAGCGATTGGTGTGGCAGGACAGCGACTGGATGCAGCCGAGGGCGAACATGAAGCCGCGGCCCATATTGACCCAGTCGGCGCCGATGGCGAAGCAGGACGCCATGTCGAAGGCGGAGATCACCTTGCCGGCGGCGCCGATGCGGATCCGCGGCCGGAGGCCGGCGCCCACCAGCGTGTTGTGAACGAAGAGCAGCCCCTCGCGCATCGGCACGCCGAGATGATCGCAGAACTCGACCGGCGCCGCGCCCGTACCACCCTCGGCGCCATCGACGACGACGAAATCCGGCACGATCCCGGTCACGAGCATCGCCTTGGCGATGCTCATGAACTGCCAGGGATGGCCGATGGCGAGCTTGAAGCCGACCGGCTTGCCGCCTGAAAGCCGACGGAGCTCGGCGAGGAAGTGCATCATGCCGATCGGCGTATCGAAGGTAGAATGAACAGACGGCGAGACGCAGGCCTCGCCGACCGCGATGCCCCGAACCCGCGCTATCTCGGGTGAGACCTTGTCGGCGGGCAGGATGCCGCCATGGCCCGGCTTGGCGCCCTGGCTGAGCTTCAGCTCGATCATCCTGATCTGCGGGCTTTGGGCACGCGCGGCGAAGGCCTCGGGATCGAAGGCGCCCGTCGCGGTACGGCATCCGAAATAGCCGCTCGCGATCTGCCAGACGAGATCGCCGCCCGCTTCCTCGTGATAGGGGCTGACGCTGCCCTCGCCGGTATCGTGGTAAAAGCCGCCGGTCTTCGCGCCCTTGTTGAGCGCGCGGATCGCCGCCGCCGACAGCGCGCCGAAGCTCATGCCCGAGATGTTCAGCACCGAGGCGTCGTAGGGCTCGGCGCACTGGTCGTTGCCGATGGCGACGCGGAAGCTGGCGGGATCGGAGACGGGCTGCGGCCGCACCGAATGGCCCATGAACTCGTAGCCCTGGCCGTAGACGTCCAGCAGCGTCCCGAACGGCCGCTGGTCGGGTTCGCTCTTGGCGCGCTGATAGACGAGCGAGCGCTGGTCGCGCGAGAAGGGCAGCGCGTCGCGATCGTCCTCGAACAGATACTGCCTGAGTTCGGGCCGCATCGCCTCGACGAGATAGCGGATATGGCCGATCACCGGATAGTTGCGCAGCAACGCATGGCGCCGCTGCCTGAGATCGTGGACGCCGAGCACGGAAAGCCCGCCGAACAGCGCCAGCGGGGCGAAGCCCCGGCCCGTCAGGATAACGAAGCCGAACGCCACTGCCGACGCCAGCAGCGACAGGCCGAACACGGCGTGACGCCCGATGAAGCCCGCGTCGACAAACCGGCTCACAGGGCACCCGATCCGCGGCGACCGATCATGAATCGATGGCCGCGCGCACGCTGATCGCAAGCTGTTCGATGGTGAACGGCTTGCCGAGCAGCTTCACGCCCGGATCGAGCAGCCCGTTATGAACAACGGCGTTTCGGGTATAGCCGGTGGTGTAGAGCACCTTGATGTCGGGCCTGAGCGCGCGGGCGCGTTCGGAAAGTTCGCGGCCATCGACGTCGGGCATGATGATGTCGGTGAAGAGCAGGTCGATCCGCGGCAGCGTCTCGATCATCTGCAGCGCCCGCTCGGCATGGTCGGCATGCATCACCGTGTAGCCGAGCTCGCGAAGCGAATCGACGCTGAGGCGCCGCACATTCGCCTCGTCCTCGACCACGAGCACGACCTCCTCATGCGAGCCCTCGGGCCGTGCGTCGGACGCCTTGCCGGAGCGGTCGGCCTCCTGGTCGAGGCCGTAATATCGCGGCAGGTAAATCTTGATGCTCGTCCCCTGCCCGGGCTCGGAATAGATCTTCACATGGCCGCCGGACTGACGGACGAAGCCATAGACCTGCGAGAGGCCGAGCCCGCTGCCCTTGCCGACGCCCTTGGTAGTGAAGAAGGGCTCGAAGGCGCGCGCGACGACGTCGGGCGGCATGCCGGTTCCCGTATCCGTCACCGCGACCATGACATATTGCCCGGCCGGGACGTTCGAATTCGCCTCCGAATAGGTGCCGTCGATGCTGGTATTGGCCGTCTCGATCGTGAGCCGACCGCCTGCCGGCATCGCGTCGCGCGCATTGACGGCGAGATTGAGCAGCGCGTTTTCGAGCTGCGCCGGATCGACATGCACCTTCCAGAGCCCCGCCGCGAGGACGGTCTCGATGCGGATCGCTTCGGTGAGCGTCCGCTGCAGCATCTCCGAGATGCCGGAGACGAAGCGGTTGGGATCGACGGTCTGCGGCGCCAGCGGCTGCTTGCGCGCGAAGGCGAGCAGGCGCTGCGTCAGCGCCGCCGCGCGGTTCGCCCCCTCCTGCGCCGCGGTCACATATTTCCCGATATCGTGCTCGCCGCGCTGCAGCCGCTTCTCGATCAGACTGAGGCTGGACACGATGATCGCCAGCATGTTGTTGAAATCATGCGCGATGCCGCCCGTGAGCTGGCCGATCGCCTCGATCTTCTGCATCTGCCTGAGCTGCGCCTCGGCGCTTTCGCGCTCGCTCATGGCGCGAAGGAGTTCGGCATTGGCGGCCTTGAGCGAGGCCTGCGATTCCCGCTCCTGCCGCGAGCCACGGACCGCGAGCCAGGTGAGGCCGCCGAACAGGGCGATCGCGATGGCCGGCACCGGCAGGATATTGGCGAACCACGCCTTCCACCCCGCCTCGACGGCGTCATGCGAGATGTCGACCGTCAGATAGACGGGATGGTCGCCGACGCGTCGAAACGCGCCGAAGCGGCCGGCGCCATCGGCCTCGGCATAGGCGCCCTCGCCCGGCATGGTCCTGACGCTGTCGGCGAGACCGGGCGGCGTGACGGCGTCGCCTGCGCTCTGCGGATAGTCCGCGAGGACGGCGAGCGTCGGAGCATGGGTGATCGTGACCCGGGCGTCGTAGGGCTGCGTGATGTTCTGCCAGGAGTCGTTCAAATAGGCGAGATCGGCGGTCACCGAGACCATGCCGCGGAAGCTGCCGTCCTCGCCTTCCATGCGATTGGAGAGCAGGAAGGTCGGCCGGCCGGTGACGCGGCCGCGGATCGGCGGCCCGACGAAGATCTCGTTGACCGGCTGCCTGGCCGCCTTGAAGTTCTCCCGGTCCGCAGCGTTGGATTTCGGCGTCGGGAAGGCGAAGCTCGTCGCCCGGAGCTCTCCGCTCGGGTCGTTGAGCCAGACATCCTCGATATAGGGCGTGCTGCGCGCGAGATCGCGGAACTGACGGGCGAGAGTCTCATCGGCGGCAATGTCGTCCCAGTCGCGGCCGCGCGTCAGCGCATCGGCGCTGGCGAGGGCGGCGCGCGCTACCTCGAACAGGCGGTTGGCATGGTCGGAGAGGAAGAAGGCTTCCGTCTCAAGCTGCGCGCGCGCATCGGCATAGCGCCGCTCATGCTCCCGCCAGGCGACATAGGCGGTAGCCGCCAGCGTCATGACGATGCCGAGAAGGCCCATGAGGGCGACGAGCCGGGTGACGTCGAGGCGGAATCGGGGTCGTCCGGGGCCGGGGGGAGCCAAATGTCGGTCTCGCTTTCGCATCACAGGTCAGCGAAGCCTATACGGCGGCGCGGCGCAGCGCCACGCCTCGCTGCCGCTGCCGAATTGCGCCACGGCAGCCGGAAACAGCATTCGCCAACCACCCGCCGCCAAGAAACGTCACGGCGGAACCACAGGGCACAAAGCAACGTTTGTCCCCGATTGGGCGATGACGCACCGGAACGAATAGAGTACACTTTGCGGCAGCAGGAAGACACTGCTTCCTGGACGGGCCGCCGCGGCGCCCTAAGTCCCCCTAACGACCGAGCCGGCCGTCCGGCGTCCTCGCAAGGAAACGAACCGATGATCGCGATTCTCGACCGCCGTGCCCTGTTCGGCGCCGCCCTCGCCGCTCTCCTCGCCGGGACGCTCGCGCCGATCCCCGCCGCCCATGCCGCCGACCCCGTCACGGTCGGCTCCAAGATCGACACCGAGGGCGCGATCCTCGGCAACATCATCATCGACGTGCTGGAAGCGAACGGCATCCCGACGGTGAACAAGGTGTCGCTCGGCAACACCAAGATCGTGCGCGGCGCCATCACCGCCGGCGAGATCGACGTCTATCCTGAATATACCGGCAACGGCGCCTTCTTCTTCTCGCTCGACAGCGACCCGCTCTGGAAGGACGCCGCGGCCGGCTACGACAAGGTCAAGGCGCTCGATTACGACGCCAACAAGATCGTCTGGCTGACTCCGGCCCCGGCCGACAACACCTGGGTCATCGCCGTCCGCAAGGACGTGGCCGACGCCAACAAGCTGGCGTCGCTCGAGGACTTCGCCAAGTGGATCAATGGCGGCGGCACCTTCAAGATCGCCGCCTCGGCCGAGTTCGTCGAGAGCCCGGCCGCCCTGCCCGCCTTCCAGCAGGCCTATGGCTTCAAGCTCGGGCCGGACCAGATCGTGACGCTGGCCGGCGGCGACACGACGACCTTCATCCGTGCCGCGGCAGAGCAGACCTCGGGCGTCAACGGCTCGCTCGCTTATGGTACCGACGGCGCGCTCGCCGCGCTCGGCCTCGTCGCGTTGACCGACGACAAGAAGGTGCAGCCGGTCTATGCGCCGGCACCGATCATCCGCGAGGCGGCCCTGAACGAATACCCGAAGATCGCCGAACTTCTCGCGCCAGTGTTCCAGAGCCTGGACGCCGCGACGCTGCAGTCGCTCAACGCCAAGGTCTCCGTCGAAGGGCAGGATGCCGGCCAGGTCGCCGCGGACTATCTGAAGTCGAAGGGCTTCACCAAGTAAGCGGCGACGTGGTCAAGAACCCCGTCCTCATGGTTCTGGTCGTCGCCGCGCTCGCGGCGGCGATCGCCCTTCCGTTTCTGAGTCATGCACCGAACCGGCTGCTCTCCGGACAGCCGGTTCCCTGGGGCCTCGTGCTCGAAGGCTGGCGCGGGCTCGCCTTTGCTCCGGCGATCATTCTCCTCGCCGACCCCTTCCTGCCGGATGGGCGCATCACGCACGCCCTCGTCGCGCTCGCAGCCTCGGCGCTGATTGCCGGCATGATCTGGCTCGCCGGCGATGTCGCCCGCGCGATGGCCGACGCCGCGACGCCCGCGGCGCGCACCTCGTTCGGCGCCGCCTTCTGGATCCTCGCCGTCATGGCCGCGCTCGCCGCCTCCGACGCGCTGCAGAAGCTGACGCGCGAGCCGGCGCTCCGGATCGGCCTCGCCTTGCTGCTGGCCCTGCCGGCGGTGTTGCTCGTCGCCAATGGCTTCATCGACGCTCTGTCGATCATGAAGGAATATGCCAACCGCCGCGCCGTCTTCGCCGCGGCGGTCACGACCCATCTCGCCATCATCGCCGCCATGCTGGTGCCGACGCTCGCCATCGGCCTGCCGCTCGGTCTGCTCGTGCATCGGCGGCAGAAGCTCGGGCGGCCGATCTTTGCCGTGCTCAACATCATCCAGACCGTCCCCTCCATCGCCCTGTTCGGGCTGCTGATCGCCCCGCTCGCGGCGCTGGTCGCCTTCGCGCCGGCGCTGGCCCGGCTCGGCATTTCCGGCATCGGCGTCACTCCGGCGATCATCGCGCTGACGCTCTATTCGCTGCTGCCGATCGTCAGGAGCACCGCGGCCGGGCTCGCCGCCGTCCCCGGCGCGGCGATCGAGGCGGCGCGCGGCATCGGCATGACCCGCGCGCAGATCTTCCGCGCCGTCGAGGTGCCGCTGGCACTCCCGGTGCTGGTCGCCGGCCTCCGCGTCACCGTGGTGCAGGCGGTCGGGCTCACCGCGGTCGCGGCGCTGATCGGGGCCGGCGGCCTCGGCGCCATCATCTTCCAGGGTCTCAATGCCAGCGCGATCGACCTCGTCCTGCTCGGCGTCGTGCCGCTGGTCGGCATCGCCGTCCTCGCCGACCTCGCGCTGAAGCTCGCGGGCGCCATGCTGAAAGCGAGGACCGGATGATCCGCTTCGAACATGTCGGCAAGGACTATGCCGGCTGGACGGCGATCGAGGACCTGTCGCTCACTGTCGAGAAGGGCGAGTTCTGCGTTCTGATCGGCCCGTCCGGCTCCGGCAAGACGACGACACTGAAGATGATCAACCGGCTGATCGAGCACGATCGCGGGCGGATCCTCTTCGAGGGCGCCGAGATCCGCTCCTTCGCGCCGGAGGAACTGCGGCGGCGCATGGGCTATGCCATCCAGTCGATCGGCCTCTTTCCGCACTGGACGGTGGAGGAGAATATCGGCGCCGTGCCGAAGCTGCTCGGCTGGCCGCGCGCGAAGATCCGCGACCGCGTCACCGAACTCCTCTCAATGCTGACGCTCGATCCGGAGCGGTCTCGCGCGCGTTATCCCCGCCATCTCTCGGGCGGCGAGCAGCAGCGCATCGGCGTCGCCCGCGCGCTCGCGGCGAGCCCCTCCGTCCTGCTGATGGACGAGCCGTTCGGGGCACTCGATCCCGTCACGCGCGACACGCTGCAGGCCGAGATGCTGCGCATCCAGGCGGCCTCGGGCACGACGGTCGTGCTCGTCACGCATGACATCGACGAGGCGATCCGCCTCGCCAGCCGCATCGTCATCCTGGAAGGCGGCCGGATCGTGCAGTCGGGCAGCCCGCGCGAGATCCTCGCCTCGCCGGCCAATGACTTCGTCGCCGATTTCGTCGGCCGGTCGGATCGCGGCCTCCGCCTCCTCGCCGCCGAGCGCGTCGGCGACCGCATGCGCCGCGGCGAGACGGCGGCGGGCGAGCCGCTCACCGTCGATGCGAGCCTCCGCGAGGCGCTGTCCCTGTTCGTCGCCCGCAATGTCGATCGCCTGCCGGTGAGCGATACATCCGGCACGCTGGTCGGCTCGATCCACCTCGCCGATCTCGTTCGCACGCCATCTCCGGACGCGGCGCCGTGAAACGGATCGACCCGCTCGTCCCGGCCGCGCTCGCCCTCGTCGCCCTCGTGCTCGGCATGCCGGCGCTGAAGCCGCTCTTCGCCTGGATGTTCCCCGACCAGGCGCGGCCGCTCTACGAGCAGGACAGCTTTCTGTCACTGACGCTCGGCCATCTGTCGCTGGTCGCGATCTCGAGCGCGGTGTCGGTGGTGGTCGGCGTCGCGGTCGCGATCTTCGTGACGCGGCCGGCGGGGCGCGCTTTCCGCCCGCTCGCCGAGACGCTGACCGCGGCAGGGCAGACCTTTCCGCCGATCGCGGTCCTCGCCATCGCAGTGCCGCTGCTCGGCTTCGGCCCGCTGCCGGCGCTGATCGCGCTGGCGCTCTACGGCCTCCTGCCGGTGACCGAGGCGACCGTCGCGGGCATCGAGCAGGTTCCCTCCGGCGTGCGCGAGGCGGCGCGCGGCATCGGCATGAGCCCCGCGGGCATCCTCGCCAAGGTCGAACTGCCGCTCGCGGCGCCCGTCATCGTCGCCGGCATCCGCACCTCGGTGATCATCAATATCGGCACCGCGGCGATCGCCTCGACCGTCGGCGTGAAGACGCTGGGCCTGCCGATCATCGTCGGGCTCAGCGGCTTCAACACCGCCTATGTGCTGCAGGGCGCGCTGGTCGTCGGACTGCTCGCCGTGGTCGTCGACCTCGCCTTCGACCGGCTGGGCGCGTTCCTCGACCGCTGGAATCGCGATGCGGGCGCCAAAACCGCCTGAGACGCGCAATTTCGGCGTCGAATATCGGCGCGAGCGGTGGCACACTCGCCCCCATCCGCGGAACCCCGAGGACTGAATGGCGTTTGAAAACGCCAGCGCTGCAGCCGACGAAAGAGGAGAGAGCCCATGCCAGGCGGTAAAGACGAGGCGATCCGAATCCGGGCTTACGAGATCTGGCTGGCCGAGGGTCAGCCGCACGGCCGCGACTGGGACCACTGGGTGATCGCCGCTGCCGAGATCGAGGGCGCGCCCGCCGACGAGAAGCCGGCGAAGAAGACGGCTGCCAAGAAGCCGGCCGACAAGAAGGCCGAGGCCAAGGGTGACGGCAAGGCCGAGAAGGCGAAGCCCGCCAAGAAGGCTGCGCCCGCGAAGAAATCCGCCGAGGCCGCGACCACCGATGCCGTGACGGCAGCGCCGAAGACGCGCGGCAAGGCCAAGGCGGCGACAGCCGAGGCTCCGGCCGAGGAAACCGCATCGGCTCCCGCCGAGGCGACCGCCGCCGCCGAAGCCGCGCCCGAGGCTGCGAGCAGCGACGCTGCCCCCGCCGCCGCGCCGAAGAAGCCGCGCGCCAGCAAAGCCAAGGCCTGACAGAAAGGCCGGAGGCGCTCAGTCCTCGGCGTCGCTGATGGCGAATTCTGCGCGCGTGATGCCGTGCCGCTTCAGCTTGTCGTAGAAGGTCTTTCTCGGCAGGCGGAGGCGGGCGAGCGTCGCGCGCACATCGCCATTCGTCTCCCGGAGCGCGGCGCGGATCAGGTCGGCCTCGAAGCGCTCGACCTGCTCCGCGAGCCCGCTCTCGTCGAGCGTCGCCGATATGTCTGCCGCCGGGGCGCCGTCTAGCCCCAGCACGAAGCGCTCCGAAAAATGCAGCAGTTCGCGGACATTGCCGGGCCAATCGTGACGGGCGAGATGATCGCGGGCGGCCGGCGTCAGATCGGGCATCGGCCGTCCGAACCGCTCCGCCGATCGCCGCAGGAAGGCGCCGAACAGCAACGGGATATCCTCGCGCCGCTCGCGCAGCGGCGGCAGCCGCAGCGTCACGACATTCAGCCGGTAATAGAGATCGCTGCGGAACTCGCCGCGCGCCTTCGGGTCTGAAAGATCGACCTTGGCCGCCGCGACGACGCGGAGATCGACCTTGCGGCTCTCATTGGTGCCGAGCGGCTCCACGCGCCGCGTCTCCAGCACGCGCAGCAGCTTGACCTGCAGCGAGGGCGGCATGGACTCGATCTCGTCAAGGAACAGCGTGCCGCCGTCCGAATGCTCGATGCGGCCGACGCGTCGCTTCTGCGCCCCGGTGAAGGCGCCGGCCTCATGGCCAAAGAGTTCGCTCTCGATCACCGTTTCCGGCAGCCCGCCGCAATTGAGCGCGACGAAAGCCCGCGGCGATCGGCGGCCCCAGCGATGGAGGTGCTCGGCGACGACCTCCTTGCCGGTCCCTGTCTCGCCCTCCACCAGCACGTCGACATCGGCATCGGCGATCTGGCGCACGGTCGCGCGCAGCCGCCGCATGGCCGGTGCCTCGCCGAGAAAGGCGATGTCGTCGCCCCCGCGCGCGGCGGCGGCCCGGAGGATGCGGTTCTCGAGAACCAGGGCGCGCTTCTCGGCGGCGCGGCGGATCGCTTCGAGCAGCCGGTCCGCCGGATAGGGCTTGGCGATGAAGTCGTAGGCGCCCTCGTGCAGCGAGGCGACCGCGAGCGCGATGTCGCCGTGACCGGTGACGAGGATGACGGGAAGGTCCGGATCGAGGCGGTGCAGGCGGCGGAAGAATTCGAGCCCGCCGAGGCCCGGCATGCGGATGTCGCTGACGACGACGCCGGGAAAGGACGCATCGAGCGCCGCCAGCGCCGGCTCGGCAGCGTGGAAGAGCAGTGGGCGATAGCCAGCAAGTTCGAGCGTCTGCGCGGTCGCGGCGCGGAGGTCGTGGTCGTCCTCGACGAAGACGACGGGGAGCGGCTCCTCGCTCATGGCGCACACGGGAGTTCGAGCACGAACACCGTCCCCGGCCCCGCCTCAGCATCGTGGCGGAGAGTGCCGCCAAGTTCGCGCGCGATCTCGGCCGAGATCACGAGGCCGAGCCCGAGCCCGGCCTCCTTGGTGGTGACGAAGGGCATGAACAGCGTCTCCGCGATTTCCGGCGGGATCCCCGAGCCGTTGTCGGCGACGCTGAGGCTGACCCTGTCGCCAGCGCGCTCGACGGTGATGCCGATGCGCCCGTCGGTGCGGCCCTTCAGGGCGTCGAGGGCGTTCTGCAGCAGGTTGACGATGATCTGTTCGAGACGGATGCGACTCGCGCTCACCACCGCCGCGCCTTCGCTTCTGCCGCGGGTGATGACGACGCCGCTGTCGCGGATGCGGCCGGCGAGCAGAGCCAGCGCGCCGTCGATGGCATCGTCGAGCGCGACCGGACCAGCCGAGCCGGCGGCGCGGCGCGCGAAGCTGCGCAGCGAGCCGGTGATATCGCCGATGCGCTCGGTGACGCGGGCGATGGCGCCGAGATTGTCGCGCACGCTGTCGCCCTTGCCGGCATCGAGCAGGCGCCCGGCATTGTCGGCATAGGTGCGGATCGCGGCGAGCGGCTGGTTGACCTCATGCGCGACGCCGGCCGCGATCTGGCCGAGGATGGAGAGGCGGTTCGCCTGCGCGAGCTCGTCGCGGAGGCGACGCACCCGCCCTTCCGCTGCCTCGCGGCCCTCCATCTCCGCGGCAAGCGCGGCGGTCCGTTCAGCGACGCGGCGTTCCAGTTCCGCATTCATCTGCGAGAGCGCCAGTTGCCGCCGCCGGATCGACCGCCGCCGCCGTTCGATTGCGACGCCGAGCCCGGCGGCGAGGAGCAGCGCGGCGATGGTCGCGAACAGCGCCAGCCTGACGGCGGAGGCGATGGCGGCATCGGCGGGGATGAGCACCGTCAACCGCCAGCCGGGCGCCACGGCGCCGACCGCACCGCTCGCCGGAGCGAAGCTGACCGTGCCGCTGCCGGCCGGCGCCGTCATCAGCCCGTCGGTATCGGCGCTGAGCGGTAGCTCCGGCATCGGCACGTCGCCGATCTGCAGCGCCGCCCGCGTCGCGGCCGGGTCGGCGAGCGGCCCGAGCGTGGCAAAGCGCCAGTCGGCCCGGCTGGTGGCGAGCACGACCCCGGCGCCATCGCTGGCGAAGACGGTGTAGCCGCTGTCATGCCAGTTGGCCTCGACGCGGCCGAGCTCCGACTTGACGACGACGACACCGAGCGGCCCTGACGGCCCGTCGACCCGGTGCGAGAGATAGACGCCCGGCCGCTTGCTCACGGTGCCGAGGCCGTACTGGAAGCCGCGCCCGGTCGCTATCGCGGCCGAGAAATAGGTGCGGAAGCCGTAGTCGCTGCCAACGAAGCTCTCGGGCGCATCGAAATTGGAGGCGGCGACGGTCACGCCATCGCGGCCGATGACATAGAGGACGCTCGAGCCGGCATCGGCGGCGAGCGCCTTGAGCTTGGCGCCGATCTCCCGGGCCTTCTCCGCGTCGGGCGCCGCGAGAAGGGCGCCGATATCGCTGTCCTCGGCCAGGACTGCGACGAGCAGCTGCTGCTTGGAGATCTCGCCGGCGAGCGCGGCATTGGCGAGCGGCAGCGCTGCCGAGGCGCGGGCATCGAGCGCCCCGACCGCGACGCGGCGTCCATAACGCTCGGCGCTGACAAGGATGCCGGCCACGACGACGAGCGCGACGGCCAGCAACGCGGCCAGCGTCAGGCGGCGCTGCTGCGGCGGCATGGCGGATCGCCCGGCGATCAAGGTCATGGCGGAAGGCTAGTGCGGATTTCCGCACGACGCAACGCGCTATGTGCGGACGACCGCACTCGATATCGCGCATGCACGGCTTCAGATAGCGGAATTCAGCCACTTTATACATCTGGCACGGCTGTTGCGCCTGCTTCTCCCGAGACGCGGCGCCCGTGCGGAAATCGTGCCGGGGCGTCGGTGGAGGATAGGCCCGGGCCACGCGTCTCGTCCGGGTTTCGAGGAGGGGAGAACCTCAATGGCCGTCATCACCGCGCCGGGCGCCCACGAGACGCAGCGCAAGCCGCTCTATGCCCAGCTCTATGTCCAGGTGCTCACCGCGATCGCACTCGGCATCGCGCTCGGGCATTTCTATCCCGAGATCGGCACCGCGCTGAAGCCGCTCGGCGACGCCTTCATCAAGCTCGTGAAGATGATCATCGCGCCGGTCATCTTCCTGACTGTGACGACCGGCATCGCCTCGATGCACGACCTCCGCAAGGTCGGCCGCGTCGTCGGCAAGGCGATGGCCTATTTCCTCACCTTCTCGACGCTGGCTCTCGCCATCGGCCTCGTGGTCGCGAATGTCGTCCAGCCCGGAGCGGGCTTCAATGTCGATCCCGCCAGCCTCGACCCGGCGGCCGTGCAGACCTTCGCCGAGAAGGCGCATGACCAGACGATCGTCGGCTTCCTCATGAACATCATCCCGGTGACGATGGTCGACGCGCTGTCGTCCGGCGACATCCTCCAGGTCCTGTTCATCGCCGTCCTGTTCGGCATCGCGCTCGCCATGGTCGGCGAGGCGGGCGAACCGGTGACGCGCTTCCTGACCGCCGTCACGGTGCCGATCTTCCGCCTCGTCGCCATCCTGATGAAGGCGGCTCCGATCGGCGCGTTCGGCGCCATGGCCTTCACGATCGGCAAATACGGCATCGGCTCGGTCGTGAACCTCGCCTTCCTCGTCGGCACCTTTTACATCACGGCGCTGCTCTTCGTGCTCGTCGTGCTCGGCGCCGTCGCCCGCTACAACGGCTTTTCGATCCTGAAGCTGATCCGCTACCTGAAGGAAGAGCTGCTGCTCGTGCTCGGCACCTCCTCGTCCGAGGCCGCCCTGCCCTCGCTGATGGACAAGATGGAGAAGGCCGGCGCCAAGCGTTCGGTCGTTGGCCTCGTGGTCCCGACCGGCTATTCGTTCAATCTCGACGGCACCAATATCTACATGACGCTGGCGGCGCTGTTCATCGCGCAGGCGACCAACACGCATCTCTCGCTGGAACAGCAGGTGCTGCTGCTGCTCGTCGCCATGCTCTCGTCCAAGGGCGCGGCGGGCATCACCGGCGCCGGCTTCATCACGCTCGCGGCGACGCTCTCGGTCGTGCCGAGCGTGCCGGTCGCCGGCATGGCGCTGATCCTCGGCGTCGACCGCTTCATGTCGGAATGCCGCGCGCTCACCAATTTCATCGGCAATGCGGTGGCGACGCTGGTCGTGGCGCGCTGGGAGGGCGAACTCGACACGACGCGCCTCCAGGCGGCGCTGAACGGCGAGGTCATCGAGGACCTCGAGGAGGAGCCGGAAGGCGTCCTCGTCGCGGCCGAATGACCGCCAAAGGGTTTCAAGACATCCGGCAAGGGGCGCTTCGGCGCCCCTTCGCTTTCGTCATGGCGGAACCAAGGCGGTGTCGCTGAAGTTAGTCGCGCAGTTCCAACCATGCTGCGGAGGCTAAAAAATGGGCCGTTCAATTCTCCTCTGGCTGCTCGGCGTTCCGATCCCGATCATCATCCTTCTCGCGCTCTTCTGGCACTGAGGAAGCGATATGACCGTCGTCGCGTCTCCCGTTCCCGTCTCCGCGCCTGAATCGTCACAGTCCGCCATTTCCTGGGGCGCCGTATTCGCGGGCGCGGCCGTCGCTGCGGCGGTCTCCCTCGCGCTGTTCGTGCTCGGCTCCGGCCTCGGCTTCGCCGCGGTCTCGCCTTGGGCGAATGCCGGCGTCGCCGCCGGCACCTTCGCCGTGTCGGCCGCCATCTGGCTCGTGATCGTCCAGTGGGTCGCCTCCGCCCTCGGCGGCTACATCACCGGCCGCCTGCGCACGCGCTGGGTCGGCGTCCACACCGACGAGGTGTTCTTCCGCGATACCGCGCATGGCTTCCTCGCCTGGTGCGTCGCCACGATCATCGCCGCGCTGTTCCTGTCGTCGGTCGCGGTCGGCACGGTTTCGACCGGCGTGAAGGCCGCCGGGTCGATCATCTCCGGCGCCGCGCAGACGGCGAGCGCCGGCGTCGGCGCCGCCTCGGCCAATGGTGCGGATCCGGCGGGCTATCTCGTCGATACGCTGTTCCGCCCTGTCGCCGACCAGCTGCCGCCGGCCCAGCCCGCTCCGGCCGTCGCGGCCGATGCGCGCGGCGAGGCGCTGCGCATCGTCGCCTCGGGCATCGCCAGCGGCGAGATGCCGGATGCCGACAAGGCCTATCTGGCGCGGCTCGTCGCGAGCCGCACCGGCATCCCGGCCGCCGAGGCCGAGACGCGCGTCAACGACATGCTCGCCTCGATCGAGAATGCCAAGACGCAAGCCAAGGAAGCCGCCGACGCCGCCCGCAAGGCCGCTTCGACCACCATGCTGCTTGGCTTCCTCGCCCTCGTGATCGGCGCCTTCATCAGCGCCGTGGCCGCGGCGCTGGCCGGCAAGCTGCGCGACGAAGACGTTCCGTCCACGACCTGACGGAACGCATCGTCTCTCTCTCCGGAAGGGGCGGCTTCGGCCGCCCCTTTTGCATGGTGGGACTATCGCGCTATCCAGAAACGCACATTGCACGCGATATTCGTTCGTGATACGCCTTCTGGCGATGCGGAAAACGGCTGAGGAGAGCCGCCCCGCACGAGGGAGGATATCAATGACCAAGCGCTTCACGGGCGTCGCCATGCGCGCCCTGCCGATGATTGCCGCGACGCTGATGGGCCTTGCCGCGGCTCATGCGTCGGACAACAAGATCGCCCTCATTCCCGGCGGTCCGCATCCCTATTTCGCTCCCTGGGAGCAGGCGGCGGCCGATGCCAAGAAGGACTTCGGCATCGCCGAGGTCGACTTCAAGGTTCCGGCCGAGTGGAAGCTGAACCTGCAGACCGAGCTGATCGAGAGCCTCGTCAGCCAGGGCTACAACGCCTTCGGAATCTTCCCGGGCGACGCGGTCGGCATCAACACGACCGTCGAGGAACTCGCCTCGAACAACATCCCGTCGGCGGCGCTCGCCGGCTGCAGCCAGGACCCGACCAAGGTCGCGTTCTGCCTCGGCACCGATGTCTACAACTCGGCCTATCTCGGCACCAAGGCGCTGATCGAATCGATGGGCGGCAAGGGCAAGATCGTGCATCTCGCCGGCCTGCTCGTCGATCCGAACACCAAGCTCCGCATGGAAGCCGTCGAGAAGGCGGTCGGCGAGACGGGCGGCGCCGTCAGCCTCGTCCAGCACATCACCGACACCGACGCGCAGGAAGCGGCCGACCAGAAGATCAACGCCCTGCTCGGCGCGCAGAAGGACCAGATCGACGGCCTGATCGCCACCGCCTATATCCCGTCCGTGGTGGCCGCGAAGTCGCTGCGCAATCTCGGCGACAAGCGCATCAAGCTGGTCGGCATCGACGACGACAAGATCGTGCTCGACGGCATCAAGGACGGGTTCGTCGCCGGCACCATGGCGCAGAACCCCTATGGCCAGGGCTATGTCGGCGCCTATGTGCTCGATCTTCTGGCGAGCGGCACCTGCACGGTGAAGGCCGACGCGCCCTGGATCAAGACGCCCCAGACCGCGCACTTCATCGACAGCGGCACGCTGCTCATCAGCGCCTCGAACCTCGACAGCTACAGCGCGGATCTCAAGAAACTGACCGGCGAGATCCAGTCGACGTTCAAGGACAAGTATCTCGACTGCAAGTAAGGGGTATGGCGGCCACGCCCCTCGCGTGGCCGCCGCTCAGCGAAAAGGTCCGAGCGGGACGAGCAGTTCCCCTTCGCCTCTCCCAATGGGAGAGGTCGGACCGAAGGTCCGGGTGAGGGCTTACGCCCTCACTGTATGGTTCCCTAACCCCTCACCCGCCGGCTCCGCCGTCGACCTCTCCCATTGGGAGAGGTGAAGGGGAAGTCCGATGCCAGCAACAACGGTCCAGACATGACCCTTTCCGCCACATCGGAGGATCGACGCCATCCCCTCGCGGGGCTGCTCGCCGAGAACTCCAACCTGATCGGGCTCGCCGCGATCATCGTCCTGTTCTGGATCGGCTTCACCAGCTACGCGCCGGGCTTCGTCTCCTCGTTCAACCTCTTCGCGCTGTCGCGCTCGCTGGCGATCGACATCGTGGTCGGCTTCTCGACCATGGTCGTGCTCGCGACGGGCGGCATGAATCTCGCCATCGGCTCGATCGGCGTCTGTTCGGTCATGTTCGCCGGCTGGCTGATGCAGGAAATCGGCATCCCGCTGCCCGTCGCGCTCGTCGCCGGCCTCGGCCTCGGCGCGCTGCTCGGCTTCCTGAACGGCTTCGCCATCGTGCGATCGGGCGTCAACTCCTTCATCATCACGCTCGCCAGTGCCAGCCTCTTCCTCGGCGCCATGCTGATCCTCTCCAAGGCCGTGACCTTCAACACGCTGCCGCCCGAGGTTGCCGCCTTCGGCCGCATGAAATGGGGCTTCATCTCGCCGCTGATGGTCATCGCGCTGGCGATCGGCGCCGCGCTGGTCGTGCTCTTCCGCTTCACCGCGCTCGGCCGCGAAATCCTCGCCGCCGGCGCCAATGCCAGAGCCGCCGAGCTTTCGGGCGTTCCGGTCGGCCGCGCGATCATCGTCGCCCATATGCTGTCGGGCCTGCTCGCCGCCGCCGCCGGCCTCATGCTGCTCTTCCGCCTCGGCGCCGCCATGCCCTCGATCGGGCAGGACTGGCTGCTGCCCTCCTTCCTCGCACCCGTCCTCGGCGGCACGCTGCTCTCGGGCGGCTATGTCTCCGTCATCGGCACCATTCTCGGCGCGCTGCTCGTCACGACCATTCGCAGCGGCCTCCTCGTGATGCAGATCGGCAATTTCTGGCTGCAGCTCTTCCTCGGCCTCATCCTGCTCCTCGCCGTGATGCTCGATCGCTATCGCAGCGTCCATGCCGAGCGGCGCAGCCTCGGACGTCGCGCATGACATCCCTCTTCGACCGTATTCTCGCGAAGGAATGGTCGGCGCTCGCCGCGGCGATCATCGCCGGCACGATCGGCCTCGCGTTGACCTCGCCGGCCTTCCTGACCGAGTTCAATCTCTATGTGATGCTGCGCTCCTTCTGCGTGGTGCTCGTCGTCGCCTTCGCGCAGATGCTGACGCTGGCGGTGGGCCAGCTCAATCTGTCGATCGGCGCGCTGGGCGGCCTCGTCGCCGTGCTGGTCGGCGGCATGATGGAGAAGCTCGGCCTGCCGGTCCCCGTCGCGATCCTCGCCGGCCTCCTGGTCGGCGCGGCCGGCGGCCTCGTCAACGGACTCCTCACGGTCAGGACCGGCATCAACGGCTTCATCATCACGCTCGCCACCGCCTCGGCCTTCACTGGCATCAATCTCGGCATCACCGAATCGGTGCCGTTCTACGACATGCCGGCCGCCTTCGTGGCCTTCGGCTCGGCACGCTTCTTCGCCTTCCCCTATCTGCTCATCCCGCCGGTGATCGTCGCACTGGCGCTTGGCCTCTTCCTGGCGCGGACCATCCCGGGACGGCAATTGCTGGCGGTAGGCGGCAATTCGCATGCGGCCGAGCTTTCGGGAATCCCCAAGGACCGCATCGTGGTGCTGGCGCATACGCTGTCAGGCCTCCTCTCCGCGGTCGGCGCCATCCTCGCCGTCGCGCAGCTCGGCTCGGCGCAGCCGACGATCGGCGCCGACTGGCTGCTGATGTCCTTCGCGGCACCGATCATCGGCGGCGCGGCGCTGACCGGCGGCCATATCTCCGTCGCGTCCACCGCGCTCGCGGTCGTCCTCATCGTGCTCATCCAGAACGGCATGGTGCTGACGCAGGTCGACCCCTACTGGGTGCAGTTCATGCTCGGCGCGCTGATCCTCGCCGCCGTGGCGCTCAACCGGGCGCGCGCGCTCAGGGCGGAGCGCGGCTGATGCAGCTCTCCATCGAGGATATCGGCAAGAGCTTCCCCGGCGTCACGGCGCTGGACGGCGTCTCCTTCACCATCCGCCCCGGCGAGATCCACGCGCTGATGGGCGAGAACGGCGCCGGCAAGTCGACGCTGATCAAGATCATCACCGGGCTCTACAAACCCGATCGCGGCCGCCTTCTGGTCGACGGCAAGGAGGTCGCCTTCTCCTCGCCGCGCGACGCCATCGCCGCCGGCATCAGCGCCGTGCATCAGGAGCGGAACCTCATCCCGCGCTTCACGGTCGGCGAGAACATCGTCATCGAGCGCCTGCCGACCAAAGGCGGCCTCATCGACTATGGCGCCGTGCATCGCGAGGCGCGCCGCTTCCTCGACATGATCGATCCCTCGATCGACACCCATAGCGAGGTGCGCCGCCTCTCGGTGGCGCAGATGCAGATCGTCGAAATCGCGAAGGCGCTGTCGCTGGAGACGGGCGTGCTGCTCCTCGACGAGCCGACCGCCTCGATCACCGGCCATGAGACCGAGGCGCTGTTCGCCGTGCTCCGCCGGCTGCGCGATGAGGGCAAGGCGATCGTCTTCGTCAGCCACAAGCTGGAAGAGGTCGTCTCGATCTGCGACCGCGTGACGGTGCTGCGCGACGGCCGCGTCGCGGCAGCCGGCGAGCCGATCGCCAGCATGGGCCGCGGCCGCATCGTCTCGGCCATGATCGGACGCGAGGAGCGCGTCGCCGAGATCGGCGAGCGCCGGCTCGACGGGGCGCAGCCGATGCTGGAGGCGCGGTCGATCGCGACCAGCCTCGGCCACCGCGATGTCAGCTTCACGCTCAGGAAGGGCGAGATCCTCGGCCTCTACGGCCTTGTCGGCGCCGGCCGCACGGAGCTTGCCCGCGCGCTGATCGGCGATGCCCGCATCCTCTCGGGCGAGGTCGTGCTGCGCGGCGAAAGGGTCACGATCGGCAGCGTGCCGGAAGCGATCCGCCGGCACCGCCTCGGCTATATCTCGGAGGACCGCAAGGCGGAGGGGCTGATCCTCGCCCATCCGATCCGCTCCAACATCGTCATCCCGATCTGGCGGCGGATCGCCGGCCGCCTCGGCCTCATCAGCCGCGCCGGCGAGCGGCGCATCGCGCTGCCGCTGGCCCTGCGCCTCGAGGTCAAGGCGCCGTCGATCGAGCAGGCCGTCGGCAAGCTCTCGGGCGGCAACCAGCAGAAGGTCTCGATCGCCAAATGGCTGGCGGCCGGCGTCGACATCCTCATCATCGACGAGCCGACGGTCGGCATCGACATCAAGACCAAGACGGCGATCCACGAACTGATCGGCGAGATCACCCGCTCCGGCGTCTCGGTGCTGCTCATCTCCAGCGACATGCCGGAGATGATCACGCTCGCCGACCGCATCCTCGTGATGAAGGATTTTGCGATCCGCGGCGAGATCGGGAACACGCGTCGCTACGAGGCCATGAGCCAGGCTATCATGGGCCATATCCATGACGGCGGCGACGACGAGGCCAAACCCCGCGAGGCCGGCCATGGCTGAGCCCGGCGGCGGAGACTGAACCGTGACGACGACGGCAGCCGAGACGGCCGAGCGCGCCGAGGGCGAGTTGCCGCTTTACGAGGTCATCTACCGCGTGTTGCGCCAGCATGTCGCCGGCGGGCAGTTGCCGCCGGGGCTCGTCATCGGCGAGGCGGCGGTCGCGCGTGCCTTCGGCTCCAGCCGCGTGCCCGCCGCCGCCGCGCTGCGCCGGCTGCAGGCCGAGGGGCTGCTGGAGCCCTTCGATGGCCGCGGCCTCGTCATCGCCGGCGGTTCGGCGCCGCTCAGGCTCGATCTCGTCGAGGCAGGGCTCGTCCTCCCCGAGGAGATGGGCCAGGCCGGCGCGCCGCGCAGCCGCCGCGCCCGCATCTATCCCGAGGTCGAGCACATCGTCGCCGCGAGCATGGCGCATGGCCGCTTCCTGCTCAACGAGAGCATGCTGGCCGAGCATTACGGCGTCAGCCGCACGGTGGCGCACGAGATCATCGCGCGGCTCGATCGTGCCGGGCTGATCATGCAGGACCGCAACCAGCGCTGGTATGCCGGTCCGCTGACGCCGGAGTTGATGGGCGAGCATTTCGAGATCCGCTGGCTGATGGAGCCGCTGGCTCTCGCACAGGCGCTGCCGGCGCTCGACCGCCGCGACCTCGCGGCCAAGCGCGAGCGCGTGGCGACGACGCAGGCCGGTCGCCGCACGCCGGCGCGCATGGAACGACTCGAACATGACCTCCATGTCGACACCGTGCTGCGCTGCCCCAATGGCCAGCTGCGCGACGCCATCCATCGCAGCCAGCTGCCGCTGATCGCCATCCACGACACGTTCCAGCTCTTCCTGGACGATGCCGAGATCGAGACGATGCTGGGCGAGCATCTCGCCGTCTATGACCGGTTGATCGCCGGCGACGCCGCGGGTGCGATGCAGGCGCTCGAGGCGCATCTCCGCCGCTCGCTGGAGCCGAATGTCACGCGGCTGCGGCAGCTCGGCCCCCTCCCCGCCGACCGCCGCGTCCCCTTCCTCGTCGAGGTCCACCGCTGACGCCTCAGGGCATGCGGCTGTCGATGAAGGGAATGAGGCTCAGTGCGCCGGTGCGCGAGAGGTGGTTGTCGTCCGAATAGAGCGGATGGCCGTCCTCCATGACGCGGCAACGGTCGGGTCCCGGGCAGAGAACCGTTCCGAGATCGATCAGCACGGCCCCGGCGCCGCCGCCAATCTCCGTCATCGTCGCGTCGGTGAAGGCGTTGCGCGAGCGATAGGCGTCGAACGTCACGGCGAAGGGCGCGTCGCGACCGAGCATCCGGTCGAGCGCCGCCTCGACCGGCACATGTACCGGCTGCTCCGGGATGCCGTAGACAATGACGACCCGCTTGCCGGCGAGCGCGGCGAGGCTGCGCTCCAGGCCATCGCGAAACACGCGCCGCGCATCCTCGAAGCCGGGCCTCTGCGTCGCATCGTCCGTGATGAAGCGGGTCCAGCGCATGACGCCGAAGCGCGAGGATTCGCCGGCCGCGGCGAAGCGGGCGGCGAGCACGACGGTCTCCACGTCCTTCATCGCGGCGACGCGGTCGACCGCATCGCGGATCATGTTCCGGCAGGCCATGTAGAGCGGCTTGACGTCGAGGAGCGGGAAGCAACCTTCGCGGAGCGCCGCGACGCCCGCCACGCCCCGCTCCTTCGCGATGGCATCGAAGGCCGGCAGCAGCGCGGCGCCGAAGCTGTCGCCGATCACCGCGATGCGCACCGGCGCGCCCTCGGCGCCGAAGCGGCACATCGGACCGGGAATGGGAGCGAGACTTTTCTGCAGGCATTCGTCGCGACGCGGATCGACATCGCCCCGCGCCGCCTCGATCCGCGCCACCTCTTCGGGCAGCCGCTGCGGATAGCCGAAGCGATCGACGATCAGCATCGCGATGACGACGAGGGGGACGAGGGCCGCGAGTGACACCGGCAGCACCAGCACCGGCCGGCTGAACCAGGGCTGGCGGAACGGCCGCTCTACATAACGCCAGGACAGGGCACCCAGGAGCGCTGTGAGCACGAGGGAAAGCGCCGCGCCATCGAGGCCGAGTTCGCCGCGATGCGTATAGCGCCAGAAGGCCACGATCGGCCAATGCCAGAGATAGAGCGAATAGGACATGAGGCCGATGACGACGAGCGGCCGCCAGCCGAGCATCCGGCCGATGCGCGTCCCGGACGATGCGGGATGAACGAGGATCGCCGCGCCGATCACCGGCGGCAGCGCCGCGAGCCCCGGAAACGGCGTCGTCTCGCCATAGAAAACGACCACGAACACGATGGCCGCGACGGCGATCAGAGCGAGGGCCTCGGCGAGACGGCCGGGCTTCAGGGCCCGCGCGACCGGCACCGCCATCAGCGTGCCGGCGAGAAACTCCCATGCGCGCGGTGTCGGCAGGTAGAATGCGCCGGTGCCGCCGCTGGCGAGAAGCAATTGAGCGTGCAGCAGCGACAGTACGGCCAGCGCGGCGACAAGCAGCGTCAGCCAGGGTTTCGCGAAGCGCCAGGCGAGGAGCATCACCAGCGGCAGCGCCAGATAGAACTGCTCCTCGACCGCCAGCGACCAGATATGCAGCAGCGGCTTGGTGTCCGCGTTGTTGTCGAAATAACTGGTCGTCAGCCAGAAATGCAGGTTGGCCGTGAAGGTCGCGCTGGCGCGCAGCGACTGGCCGTAGAGATTGAAATCCCAGGAGAGCAGCAGCAGAGCCGCCACCGCCGTCGTCGCCGCGAGCAGCACGACGAGCGCCGGCAGGATGCGGCGGGCACGGCGGGCATAGAAGCCGGCGATGCTGAAGCGCTGCTCGGAAAGATCGCGCAGCAGAAGGCCGCCGATCAGATAGCCCGAAATGACGAAGAAGATGTCGACGCCGACATAGCCACCCGAGAAGCCTGGCAGGTCAGCATGGAAGAGGATGATGGCGAGCACGGCCACGGCGCG
>CAWZZK010000247.1:0-11071 GCA_963966455.1 Kaistia sp.
GCGCGTCGCGCCGGATGGCGACGGTCGCGACGCGGCGGTCGGTGCGGGCGTCGGGGACGGTTTCGTTCGGCGGCGCGACCAGGAAAGCGGCGCGGAGGCCGCCGACGACGCCGCCCGCGATCGCGGCGGCGGCGAGCGGCAGCAGGCTGCGCGCGCTGCTCGCCGGCGGATCGGCCGGCCGCTCGGACACGGGCTCTTCCGCCGGCGGGGCCGGCTGCGGCTCGGCATCGGCCGGGGGCGGCACGGTCTCCGCCTCGAGGTCGATCGTCACCGGTGGCCGCTTCTGGCGCTGAGCGGCCGGCGATTCGGTGGCGGATGGGTTGTCGTCCTCTGCGGCCATGACCCTCGATCTCGTTTCAAGCGAACCCGACTATAGAACAATCCGTCAATGGATGCCTGCGGCCGATGTTCCGTCCCCGACAAGCGCCAGCAGCGCGGCTTCGTTCGGCGCGGCGGCGACGAGCCTGTTCCCGCTGCCCGCCCCTGCCGCGACCTCGGCAGAAAGGCAATAAAACGGCATTGCGGCAAGATGCGGCCGGAGCCGCTCCGTCAGCCGCGCGAAGGTCTCGGCCGTGCGGCGCGAATAAAGCAGGACGCCGTCGATGGTGCCGGCGCGCAGCGCCATATCGACCGCCTCGGGAAGGGCCTCGGCCTCGCTCATCCGATAGGCCTCGACGGTCTCGACCGTGAAGCCGCCAGGACCGAGCAGCGCCGCCAGATCGCGCGCCGGGCGGGCGACGGTCGGGTGAAGCAAAGGCCCGGCGCGGGGATCGAGCACTGCCCGGGCCAGCCGCGCGAGATCCTCGCCGTCGCCATCGGCCGAGCGGACATCGGAAAAGCTGGCATCTCGCGCCGCCGCCGCCGTGCGCTCGCCGACCGAGAGCGCCGGGATGGTCCGCGGAATGCGCTCGCCGGGCCATGCGGCGACGGCGCGCACGCCATTGACGCTGGTGAAGAGCAGGGCGGCGGGCCTGGAGAAAACCGGGGGCGGCAGCAGCTCCGTTACGAGCAGCGGTGCCAGGAGGGGTTCATGGCCACGCCGCACGAGTTCGGCGGCGGTCCGTTCCGCCTCCGGCTGCGGGCGCGTCACGAGCAGCCTCACCCCGCCGATCCGTCGCGGAAATAGTCGGCGACGCCGCGCGCCAGCAGCGCCTCGGCGGCGGAGACGCCGATCGCCGTCGCCTCGGCGACGGGCCCTTCGAGGCGGACCTGTTCCGAGCGGCGGCCGTCATGCGAGAGCACCATGCCGCGGAAGGTCATCGTGCCGTCCTCGATGGTAGCCAGGCCGCCGATCGGCGTGCGGCAGGAGCCGTCGAGGCGGGCGAGGAAGGCGCGTTCGGCGTGGAGGGCGGTCGATGTCGGGGCGTGATCGATACCGCCCACGAGGCGCAGCACGCGCTCGTCATGGATGCGCGTCTCGATCGCCACGGCGCCCTGGCCGGCGGCGGGCAGGAAATCCTCCGTCGCGATCACCGCGGTGGCGTGGCCGGAGAGGCCGAGGCGGTTCAGCCCGGCCATCGCGAGCAGCGTCGCATGGGCGACGCCCTCCGAGAGCTTGCGCAGCCGCGTCTCGACATTGCCGCGGAACTCGACTGTCTTGAGATCGGGACGAAGGCGAAGCGCCATGGCCCGGCGGCGCAGCGAGGAGGTGCCGAGCACCGCGCCCTCGGGCAGGTCGGCGAGGCTGGCCGCGACCGGCGAGAGGAAGGCGTCGCGAACGTCCTCGCGCGGCAGGAAGGCGGAGAGCTCCAGCCCTGCCGGCAGCAGCGTCGGCATGTCCTTCGAGGAATGGACCGCGAGATCGATCCGGCCGGCAACCAGCGCCTCCTCGATCTCCTTGGTGAACAGACCCTTGCCGCCTGCTTCCGACAGCGGCCGGTCCTGGATGCGGTCGCCCGAGGTGCGGATGACGGAGATCGCGATGGCGGCGGGGTCGAGGCCGTTCGCGGCGGCGATGCGGGTCCGCGTCTCGTTCGCCTGGGCGAGGGCGAGGGGCGAGCCGCGCGTGCCGATGACCAGGACGGGGGCGGGAGTAGCGGATTGCACGCGATCGGCTCTGGGTGTTAGGGGGACGATGAAGCGGCGCAGTCTAGTCGCTCGCCCCGTCGATGGAAGGGGCTGCGGCAATCCTTCTCCCGCGCCGCCCCCGATTCGCGCTGCGAAAGGCAGGTTTCCGTGACAGTCCGACAGGTGGTGCTCGGCATCGAGACGAGCTGCGACGAGACGGCCGCCTCGGTCGTGGCGCGCGATGCGGACGGCCGCGGCACGATCCTCTCCAATGTCGTGCTGTCGCAGATCGCCGATCACGCGGCCTTCGGCGGTGTCGTGCCGGAGATCGCCGCGCGCGCCCATGTCGAGGCGCTGGACGAGGTCGTCGCGGCGGCGCTCGCCGAGGCGGGGGCGGATTTCGCCGATCTCGACGCGGTGGCGGCGACGGCGGGACCCGGCCTCATCGGAGGCGTCATCGTCGGCCTCACCACGGCCAAGGCGATCGCGCTCGCCGCCGGCCTGCCGCTGATCGCGGTCAACCATCTCGAAGGCCATGCGCTCACGGCGCGGCTCACCGACGGCCTCGCCTTTCCCTATCTGCTGCTGCTCGTTTCCGGCGGGCACACCCAGATCCTGCTCGTCTCCGGCGTCGGCGCCTATGAGCGCTGGGGCACGACCATCGACGACGCGCTCGGCGAGGCCTTCGACAAGACCGCCAAGCTGCTCGGGCTCGCCTATCCCGGCGGACCCGCCGTGGAACGCGCTGCCGCGGCCGGCGACCCGGCCCGGTTCGTCCTGCCGCGCCCGATGATCGGGCGGCCGGGCTCCGACTTTTCCTTCTCCGGCCTGAAGACGGCGCTGCGCCAGCAGGCCGAAGCGGTGGCGCCCCTGTCGGACCAGGACGTCGCCGATCTCTGCGCCGCGTTCGAGGAGACCGTCACCGCGGTTGTCGCCGACCGCATGGCGCATGCCTTCGCGCGGTTCCGCACGGAGTTTCCCGCGATCGCCGCGCCGGCGCTCGTCGTCGCCGGAGGGGTCGCGGCCAATCGCCGCCTGCGCGCCTCGCTCACGGAGACGGCAGCGGCGGCTGGCTTCCATCTGGTGGCGCCGCCGCTGAAGCTCTGCACGGACAATGGCGCCATGATCGCCTGGGCGGGCGCCGAGAGGCTGGCGCTCGGCCTCGTCGACGGCCTCGATGCCCCGGCCCGTCCACGCTGGCCTCTCGACCAGATCGCAGCGCCGATGATCGGCTCCGGCATGAAGGGCGCCAAAGCATGACCCGAGAGCCCGTCCGTTTCCGCCGCAAGGTCGTGATCTATGCGACGCATGGCGCCTCGCTGCTGACCTTCACCGAGCCCGATCATCCCGAGGCCGGCATGCAGGTGCCCGGCGGGACCGTCGAGGAGGGCGAGGATCCCGAGGCGGCGGCGCGCCGGGAACTCGCCGAGGAGACGGGGCTGACGCCGGCGGGCGTGTTCACGCCGATCGGGGAGATGACCTATGTCTTCCGTTCCGAGAGCTTCGAGGCCGGCGCGGTGCGCTTCCAGCATCACCGCAGCTTCTTCCATGTCGTGCTCGACGAGGCTCCGGCGGCGCCGTGGGACTGGACCGAGCAGACGCCGGACGGCGGCGGCGGCCCGATCCTGATGCGCCATGGCTTCGTGCCGCTCGATCCCGTGCCGGTGCTGTTCGGGCGGCTCGACGCGCTGTTCCCCGAGCTCTACCGCCGCCTCGGCCTCGACATCCGGGGGCGGACATGACCATTGAGCATGTCGCCGTCGTCGGCGCCGGAGCCTGGGGTACGGCGCTCGCGCTCGCTGCCGAACGGGCCGGCAGGCGGGTGACGCTCTATGGCCGCGACATCGCCGCCATCGCCGCCACGAGAGAGAACGCCGCCTATCTGCCTGGCATTATCATTCCCGAAACGATCGCCGTCACGGGCCGGCTCGCTGATGTGATCGGCGCCGATGCGATCCTGATCGCGACGCCGACACAGACGGTGCGCGGCGTCGCGTCGTCGCTTGCCGGCATCGCGGACGATACGCCCGTGCTGCTCTGCGCCAAGGGACTCGAACGCGGAACCGAACTTCGCCCGACCGAGGTGCTGGAACAGGCGCTGCCGCCTGCCGCGCCCGCGGTGCTCTCCGGCCCGAGTTTCGCAATCGATGTGGCGCGCGGCCTGCCGACGGCCGTGACCATCGCGGCGGCCGAGCCGAAGCTTGCAATGGCACTTTGCCAGGCGCTTGGTTCGACCAGCTTCCGCCCTTACGCCGAGACTGACATGATCGGCGTGGAGGTCGGCGGCGCGTTCAAGAACGTGCTGGCGATCGCGGTCGGTATCGTCGCCGGGCGGGCGCTGGGCGCCAGTGCCGCCGCGGCGCTGACGGCGCGGGGCTTCGCGGAACTGCGGCGCATCGGCGCCGCCCTCGGCGCGCGGCCCGATACGCTGATGGGCCTTTCGGGGCTCGGCGATCTCGTGCTCACCTGCGCCTCGCCGCAATCGCGCAATTTCTCCTATGGGCTGGCGCTCGGGCGGGGCGAGGCGCCGGCGCATGTGCTCGTCGAGGGCGCGACGACGGCGGCCGTGGCGCGGGCGCTCGCCGCCCGGCTTGGTGTCGACATGCCGATCACGGCGCAGGTGGCGGCGGTGGTCGAGGGCGAGACCGATATCGACGGGGCGATGGCGGCCTTGATGAGCCGGCCGCTGAAACACGAGACCGACTGATCGGGCAGCGTCGTCGAGGCTTTACGGCCGCGCGCGGGCGACCTAACCTCCGGCCGGTCTTCGGAGGATTTCCCATGCATTTCGTCGCTCTTCTCGCCGATCATGACGGCGCTCTTCCCGTTCGCATGGCGCACAGGCCGGCGCATCTCGAATGGCTGAAGACGGCGCCGATCCCGATCGCCGGTCCCTTCCTCGACGAGAAGGGTGACATGATCGGCACCATGGTCATCATCGAGGCCGAGGACGAGGCTGCGGCGCGTGCCATCCTCGCCGAGGATCCCTTCGCCAAGGCCGGGCTCTTCAAGTCGCTCGATCTGCGGGCGTGGCGCTGGGGCTGGGGCAAGCCGGCCTGAGGAGTGGAGCGTGGCGCACTGGCTCTACAAGTCCGAACCTGACGTCTTCTCCTATGACGACCTCGCCGCGAAGGGTGAGGCCGGGCAGGAATGGGACGGCGTCCGCAACTATCAGGCGCGCAACCACATGCGCGCCATGAAGCGCGGCGATCGCGGCTTCTTCTATCATTCGAACGAGGGCAAGGAGATCGTCGGCATCGTCGAGGTGGTGCGCGAGGCGCATCCCGATTCGACCGACGACAGCGGCACCTGGGAATGCGTCGACATCCGCGCCGTGCGCCCGGTCGCCCGTCCGCTGACGCTGGCCGAGGCCAAGGCCGAGCCGAGGCTCAAGGGCATGGCGCTCGTCTCCAATTCGCGCCTTTCCGTGCAGCCGGTCACCGATGCCGAATGGGCGATCGTCTGCGAACTGACGGGCGTCGATCCCTGACCGGCGAGAGCGCGGAAGAGGGGCGGCGGCGCTTCGTCATGGCGGAGACGAGGCTGATTCCGGTGCCCTCGCTGCCCGAGATCAGCCTCCATCTCGCCGACGACGCGACGGCGCTCTGGTCGCGCTCGGAAGCCGAACTCGGCGCGGCCGGCGCGCCGCTGCCCTTCTGGGCCTTCGCCTGGGCCGGCGGCCGCGGCCTCGCCCGCTTCATCCTCGACCGGCCCCATCTCGTGCGCGGGCGGCGCGTGCTCGATTTCGCGACAGGATCCGGGCTGGTGGCGATCGCCGCGGCGCGGGCCGGCGCCGCCTCGGTCGAGGCCGTCGACATCGATCCCTTCTCCGTCACAGCCTGCCGGCTCAATGCCGAGGCCAATGGCGTCGCGCTGCGGGCTGCTTGTGCCGATCGCGTAGGGAGCGCCGTTGATGCCGATCTCGTGCTTTCGGGCGACATCTTCTACGACCGCGCCATGACCGCGCATGTGCTGCCCTGGCTGCGAACGCTCGCGGCGGGCGGCACGATGGTTCTCGTCGGCGATCCGGGGCGGCGCTATTGCCCCGAAGACGGGGTCCGCGTCCTCACGACGCTCACGGTTCCGACCGAGCCGGCGCTCGAAGATGCGCCCGAGAAGCGCGTGGGGATCCTCGCCATCGACGCGCATTGAGCCGGCGCAAGGGTGCGACAGAGGGTGGCGGGTGCCGGCGGCCATGTTGCGGGGCGGCATCAGAACGGATTAAGTGACCGATGGAGGTTGCCGCATCCGCAGGCGTGCGCGGGTGGGGATGAGGGAGGAATTGAATGCACGAGATCGTTCACGCGGTCCCGCAGGATTGGGCCGCCTCGGCGCATGTCGATATCGATGCCTATCGCAGCCTTTACCGCCAGTCCGTCGAGGATCCGGACGGGTTCTGGGCCGAGCAGGCGAAGCGGCTCGACTGGATCAAGCCGTTCACCGTGGTCAAGAATACTTCGTTTGCGCCCGGTGCCGTGTCGATCAAGTGGTTCGAGGACGGCACGCTGAACGTCGCGGCCAACTGCCTCGACCGGCATGTCGAGACGCGCGGCGACAAGGTGGCCATTCTCTGGGAGGGCGACGATCCCTCCGAGAGCCGCGCCATCACCTATCGCGAGCTTCATGCCGAGGTCTGCCGTTTCGCCAATGTCTTGAAGAAGCTCGGCGTCGACAAGGGCGACCGCGTCACCATCTATCTGCCGATGATTCCCGAGGCGGCGATGGCGATGCTCGCCTGCGCCCGCATCGGCGCCATCCATTCGGTCGTGTTCGGCGGCTTCTCGCCCGACAGCCTCGCCGGCCGCATCGGCGACTGCCATTCGACGCTGGTCATCACGGCCGACGAGGGACTGCGCGGCGGCAAGAAGGTGCCGCTGAAGCACAACACCGACCTCGCCCTCGCCAAGACCATCGGCGACGAGAAGGTGCTCGTCATCCGCCGCACCGGCGCCGAAGTGGCGATGCATGCCGGCCGCGACTACTGGTATGACGAGATCAGGACCGAGGTGTCCGCCGACTGCCCGCCGGCCGAGATGAACGCGGAAGACCCGCTCTTCATCCTCTACACGTCCGGCTCGACGGGCCGGCCGAAGGGCGTGCTGCACACGACGGCGGGCTACCTGCTGCATGCCGCGATGACGCATGAGATCGTCTTCGACCTGAAGGAAGACGACATCTTCTGGTGCACCGCCGATGTCGGCTGGGTCACCGGCCACACCTATATCGTCTATGGCCCGCTCGCCAACGGCGCTACCTCGGTGATGTTCGAGGGCGTGCCGAACTATCCGAGCAACAGCCGCTTCTGGCAGGTCGTCGACAAGCACAAGGTCACGATCTTCCACACCGCGCCGACGGCGATCCGCGCGCTGATGCAGTCGGGCGACGAACCGGTCAAGGTGGCCTCGCGCGCCTCGCTGCGCCTCCTCGGCTCGGTCGGCGAGCCGATCAATCCCGAGGCGTGGGAGTGGTATTACCGCGTCGTCGGCGACAATCGTTGCCCGATTGTCGACACCTGGTGGCAGACCGAGACCGGCGGCGTGCTGATCACGCCGCTTCCGGGCGCGACGCCGCTGAAGCCGGGCTCGGCCTCATGGCCGTTCTTCGGCGTGCAGCCGGCCATCGTCGATTCGGAAGGGCGGCTGCTGGAGGGCGCCTGCGAGGGCAATCTCGTGCTGCTCGATTCCTGGCCGGGTCAGATGCGCACGGTCTATGGCGACCATGAGCGCTTCGAGCAGACCTATTTCTCGGCCTACAAGAACATGTATTTCACCGGCGACGGCTGCCGGCGCGACGCAGACGGCTATTATTGGATCACCGGGCGCGTCGACGACGTCATCAACGTCTCCGGCCACCGCATGGGCACAGCCGAGGTCGAGAGCGCGCTGGTCGCGCACCAGAACGTCTCCGAGGCGGCCGTGGTCGGCTATCCGCACGACATCAAGGGGCAGGGCATCTATGCCTATGTCACGCTGATGGCCGGCGTGGAGCCGAGCGATGCGCTGCGCAAGGAACTCGTCGGCTGGGTGCGCAAGGAGATCGGCCCGATCGCCTCGCCCGACCTCATCCAGTTCGCGCCGGGCCTGCCCAAGACCCGCTCGGGCAAGATCATGCGCCGCATCCTGCGCAAGATTGCCGAGGACGAGTTCTCGGCACTCGGCGACATCTCGACCCTCGCCGATCCGGCGGTGGTCGAGGACCTGATCGCCAATCGCCAGAACCGCCGCAAGGAAGCGGTCTGACGGCCCTCGCCCCGACCCTCTCCCGCTCGCGGGAGAGGGAGTTAGGCTGTGCGGGCTGAGGCTACGTGGACCTTTCCGGACGACGACCGCCTCGATGCCGGCGCCCGCGCTCCCGCGAGCGGGAGAGGGCGGGGGTGAGGGGCTTTCTCTCGCCCGCCTCAGAAATCGCTGGCGATGCCCTTGTTTTCCCAGTCGCCATAGCGCACCGGCTCCGGGCCGGAGCGGCCGAGGATCTCGCGCGGCAGTTCGGCGGCGGCGTCGATCGCGGCCCGGCGGGCCTTGGCCTCGTCGAGCGCGCGCTGCGCCGCCGGGCTCAACTGCCGCGGCGCCGTCTCGGCAGGCGTTTCACTCTCGCTCATCGCATCGGTTCCCGGCTGTCCATCGCCGCTGATGTGGCCCGCCTTCGCCGCCCGTCAAGCCTTTGTCGCGTCAAGACTCGGGCGCGGACGGCCAGTCGCGATAGATGTCCTCGCGGGTCGGCGGCAGGCCGGAAGGGCCGCGCTGACGGCGCGAGGCGAGCGTCTGGTTGATCGTCACCGAGTTGCGCTCGAAGGCGACGGAGCAGCCGGCGATATAGGCGAGCCAGAGCCGCGTCTTGACCTCGCCGACCTCCTTCACCGCCTCGTCGTAGCGGGCGAGCAGCCGGTCGTGCCAGTGGCGCAGCGTCATGCGGTAATGCTCGCGCCAGCCTTCGACGTCATGCACCTCGAAGCCGTAGCGCTCGAGATTGGCGACCGACATGCCGAGATGGTCGAGTTCGCCGCCGGGGAAGATGTAGCGGCGGATGGCGGCATATTCCGGATTGGTGCGGCGGAACGCCTTCTCGGTCATCTTGGCCGGGCGGGCGATCGCATGGTGCAGATAGAGGCCGCCGGGCTTCAGGAGGCGATGCACGGTGCGGAAATAGGTCGGGTAGTTCGGGATGCCGACCTGCTCGAACATGCCGATCGAGGCGATCTTGTCGAACTGGCCCTGGACCTGCGTGTAGTCCTTGAGCTCGAAGCGGATGCGGTCCTGCAGGCCGAGTCGGGCAACCTTCTCGCGGGCGAAGACATATTGCTCGTCGGCGAGCGTCACGCCCACCGCGTTGACGCCGTAATGCTGCGCGGCATGGCAGACCAGCGCGCCCCAGCCCGAGCCGATGTCGAGCAGCGTCTCGCCCGGCTTCAGGCGCAGCTTGCGGCAGATCATGTCGAGCTTGTCGCGCTGGGCCGTCGCGATGTCGTTGTCCCAGTCGCGGAAATAGGCGCAGGTATAGACCATCTCCGGGTCGAGCCAGAGCGCGTAGAACGCGTTGGAGACGTCGTAATGGTAGTGGACGTTCTCCTTGTTCGCCGTCTCCGAGCCGTCGCGCTGGGCGCGGTCGCCGCGGATTTCTTCCAGCGGCCAGGGGCCGCCACGCGGCGAGAAGACGAAGTCGGCGAAAGAGCGCAGCAGCAGCTTCTTGTCGAGCAGGCGCCGCACCTTTCGGGAGCGGACCTTCGGCCGCTCGGCGACGAGGTCGAACAGCGTTCCGTTCAGGAGCTCGATCCGTTTCGACACGTAGAGATTGATGAGCGTGTCGATCTTCGGGCTCCGGAAGAGGCCGGAGACCGCGCCCTCGTCGGCGACGACGATGGTCAGCGCGTCGTCGGAGGCGTCTGCGGGGATGCGCGTGCCGTCCCAGAGGCGAAAGGCGATCGAGATGCCCATCACGTCGCGGATATGGGCGATCAGCGCCGCGAACCGCTCCGTCCGTCCGCCCGCCGTCCGTCCGCTCATGAGGCCCCCGCTTGGCGCCGCAGCCCCCCAGCGAGGCTTGCCCAGGGCGGTATGCACTACCATCATATGGGCGAGGCACAAGAGGGAGGCCGCCCGTCGGGCGGCTCTGTCGCATGAACATGATGCGGACCGCCGTCCTGATCGCGGTCCTCACCGCACTCTTCATGGGCGTCGGCTATCTGGTCGGCGGCCAGTCCGGCATGCTGATCGCGCTGCTCTTCGCGGCGGGCATGAACCTGTTCACCTATTGGAACGCCGACCGCATGGTGCTCTCCATGTATGGCGCGCGCGAGGTGAACGAGGCGACGGCGCCGCGCTACTACGCGACCGTGCGCGAGCTCGCGGCCCGCGCCGGGCTGCCGATGCCCAAGGTCTATATCATCGACTCGCCGCAGCCCAACGCCTTCGCCACCGGCCGCAACCCGCAGAACGCCGCCGTCGCCGCCTCGACCGGCCTGTTGCAGGCGCTGACGGCCGAAGAGGTCGCCGGCGTGATGGCGCATGAGCTGGCGCATGTGAAGCATCACGACACGCTGACCATGACCATCACCGCGACCATTGCGGGCGCGATCTCGATGCTGGCCAATTTCGCCTTCTTCTTCGGCAGCCATCGCGACGAGCGCAGCCCGCTCGGGGCCTTCGGCGCCATCGCCGCGGCGCTGCTGGCGCCGATCGCGGCGATGATGGTGCAGATGGCCGTGAGCCGGACGCGCGAATATTCGGCCGACCGGACGGGCGCCGAGATCTGCGGCAATCCGCGGGCGCTCGCCTCGGCGCTTGCCAAGATCGCCGGCGCGGCGCATCAGGTTCCCAATCCCGCGGCCGAAGCGAATCCCGCCACGGCGCATCTCTTCATCATCAATCCCTTGTCGGGCCAGCGCATGGACAATCTGTTCTCCACCCATCCGGCGACGGAGAACCGCATCGCGGCGCTGATGGAACTCGACCGCGACATGAACCGGCGCGGCTCCGCGCCTGCCGGGCGCGGCGTCGGCCTTCCCGGCGGCTTCGGCTCCCGCCCGGCCGCGGCTTCCGCCGCGCCGCGCCGGGGACCCTGGGGTTGA
>CAWZZK010000248.1:0-2216 GCA_963966455.1 Kaistia sp.
TCCGGCCGTGCTGACCGTCGACGCCCGCGTTCCCGCCAGAAGAATTTTCTTTCTCCAAGGGGGTTGGCTGCATGACCGATAATACCAAGGCGACACTCACGATTGGCGACCAGTCGTGGGATTTCGCGATCAAGGAAGGTACGATCGGCCCCGAGGTGATCGATATCGGCTCGCTCTACGCGAAGACCGGCCGTTTCACCTATGATCCGGGCTTCACCTCGACCGGCGCCTGCGATTCCAAGATCACCTTCATCGACGGCGACGAAGGCGTTCTCCTCTATCGCGGCTATCCGATCGAGCAGCTCGCCGAGCATGGCGACTTCCTCGAGACCTGCTACCTGCTGCTCTATGGCGACCTGCCGCCCGCGGCGCAGACGGCCGATTTCGACCAGCGCGTGACCTATCACACGATGGTCCACGAGCAGATGTCGCGCTTCTATACCGGCTTCCGCCGCGACGCCCATCCGATGGCGATCATGGTCGGCGTCGTCGGCGCACTCTCGGCCTTCTATCACGACTCGACCGACATCTCCGACCCGCATCAGCGCATGGTGGCGAGCCTCCGCCTCATCGCGAAGATGCCGACCATCGCCGCGATGGCCTACAAATACCATGTCGGCCAGCCCTTCGTTTATCCGCTCAACGCGCTCGACTATGCGTCGAACTTCCTGCGCATGTGCTTCGCGGTGCCGGCGGAGGAATACAAGGTCAACCCGATCCTCGCCCGCGCGATGGACCGGATCTTCATCCTGCATGCCGATCACGAGCAGAACGCGTCGACCTCGACCGTCCGCCTCGCCGGCTCCTCGGGCGCCAATCCCTTCGCCTGCATCGCGGCCGGCATCGCCTGCCTCTGGGGTCCTGCCCATGGCGGCGCCAACGAGGCGGCGCTCAACATGCTGCAGGAGATCGGCACGGTCGAGCGGATCCCGGAATATATCGCCCGCGCCAAGGACAAGAACGATCCGTTCCGCCTGATGGGCTTCGGCCACCGGGTCTACAAGAACTACGACCCGCGCGCCAAGATCATGCAGCGCACCTGCCACGAGGTGCTGTCGGAACTCGGCATCACTGACGACCCGGTGCTCGAAGTGGCGCTCGAGCTGGAGCGCATCGCGCTAAGCGACGACTATTTCGTCGAGAAGAAGCTCTACCCGAATATCGACTTCTATTCCGGCATCACGCTGAAGGCGCTCGGTTTCCCGACGACCATGTTCACCGTGCTGTTCGCGCTTGCCCGCACCGTCGGCTGGATCGCGCAGTGGAAGGAAATGGTCGAGGATCCGAGCCAGCGCATCGGGCGTCCCCGCCAGCTCTATTCCGGCGCCGACCGCCGCGACTACATCCCCGTCTCGAAGCGCCGCTGAGCGACAGGGACCTAGGTTCTGTACTCATAACGGGATTCCGCAAACGAGTGTGACGTGATTCAACCTCCTGATGGAGGTGGTTATGGCTCGTTTTGATCTCAGCGATGCGGAGTGGCGCATCATCGCGCCGCTCCTGCCCAACAAGCCGCGCGGCGTTCCCCGTAGCGATGACCGCAGAGTGCTGAACGGAATCTTCTTCGTGCTGCGGACGGGTTCGCCGTGGCGCGACCTTCCCGAACGCTACGGCCCTTACACGACCGTCTACAACCGCTTCAACCGATGGGCCAAGGCCGGCATCTGGCTGCGCATCTTCGAGGCGCTGGCGGAGCAGTCTCCACAGTCCATGGCCCTGATCGACAGCTCGATCATCCGGGCTCACCAGCACGCGGCCGGCGGAAAAAAGGGGGCCCGGATCACGCCATCGGCCGTTCTCGTGGAGGACTGAGTACCAAGATCAACGTCGTCGTCGACGGGGACGGCCTGCCGATCCGCCTCGCTCTGACTGCCGGCCAAGCCTCCGACAAGGAGGCCGCCCTCCCGCTCATCGCGAGCCTCAGCCGCACCCGCGACATCGTCGCGGACCGCGGCTATGACGCCCAATACATCCTCGACGCTGCCAAAGACCGCGGCGCGCTGGCCCATATCCCGACCCAACGCGACCGCAAGGTCCAGCGCAGCGTCGACCATGCCATCTATCGACGCCGCAACCTCGTCGAACGCTTCTTCAGCAAGCTCAAGCACTTCCGGCGCGTCGCTACGCGCTTCGACAAGCTCGCCAGAAACTTCCTCGCAGCCGTCGCACTCGCATCAGTCAGAATCTGGGCCAGGGCTTATGAGTCCAGAACCTAG
>CAWZZK010000249.1:0-7984 GCA_963966455.1 Kaistia sp.
TCCTCGGTGAACGAGGTGAGGCGCGACAGCGGCTGGCGGATGCGCTCGGCCGGCCGGCCGACATAGGTGCCCGAGCCGTGGCGCTGGCGCAGGACGCCTTCGTCCACGAGGCCGCGCAGCGCCTTGCGCACGGTGACGCGCGAGACGCCGAGTTGGGCGGCGAGCTCGCGCTCGGCCGGAAGCGCATCATTGGTGCGCAGCCGTCCTTCGGCGATGCCGGCGCGGATCAGCGCCTGAAGGCGCAGATAGAGCGGCCCGGCTTCCTCGCCGCCGAGGCGGCCGGGACGGAACAGCGGCGTGGCCGCGCCACCCCGCATCGTGCCTTCCGCCGCTGGCCCCGCCATCGCCGCATCCTCGTGAAACCGATGCGGCGACAATACCAAAATAAATCCAATCGTCGAGAGGGAAGGTTGCCTGTTCCGCCTGCGAGGGTGACGGCGCCGGGCAATTCTGCGAGAGTTTTGACGCCGAGGGCGCCGGCGGGAGGACGACGGCGCCGGTCTTGCCGCGCCTCGCGCGATGCCCGCCCTTTTGTCGTCCTCTGAGCCGCGCCCCCGACGCGCCCGAACGAGGATGCCAAGATCGCCATGCCCGCCGCCACGCCCGCCGATTCTTCCCGCCCCGATGCGCCGGTCCGCGTCTTCGTCGCCGGTCTCGGCCAGATGGGGCGCAGCCATGCGCTCGCCTATCATGCCGAGCCCGGCTTCGAGATCGTCGGCCTCTACAACCGTTCGCCGGTCGATCTGCCGGAGGAGTTGAAGGGCTATCCGCGCGTCGAGAGCTTCGAGGCCGGCCTCGCGCTGAAGCCCGATCTCGTCTCGATCAACACCTATTCCGACAGCCATGCCGCGCTCGCCATGGCCGCCATGGAGGCCGGCGCGCATGTCTTCGTCGAGAAGCCGCTGGCGCCGACCGTCGAGGACGCGCGGCGCGTCGTCGAGGTCGCGAAGCGGGAAGGGCGCAAGCTCGTGGTCGGCTACATCCTCCGCCACCACCCGTCATGGCAGCTTTTCGTCGAGAAGGCCCGCGCCCTGGGCGGCCCCTATGTCATGCGCATGAACTTGAACCAGCAGTCCTCGGGACACGCCTGGCACATTCACAAGCAGCTCATGAAGACGACCTCGCCGATCGTCGACTGCGGCGTCCATTATGTCGACGTCATGAGCATCATCACCGGATCGCGCCCCGTCGAGGTGCGGGGCATGGGCGTCCGCCTTTCGGATGAGATCGCGCCCAACCAGGTCAATTACGGCCATCTGCAGGTCATCTTCGCAGATGGCTCGGTCGGCTGGTACGAGGCGGGCTGGGGACCGATGATCTCCGAGACCGCCTTCTTCGTGAAGGACGTCATGAGCCCCAGGGGCGCCGTCTCGATCGTCATGGACGAGGGCGCCAGGTCCGACGACATCGACACGCATTCGAAGACCGCCCGCATCCGCGTCCATCATGCCGAGACGGGTCCGGACGGGCATTTCACGCGCAAGGACGACCTCATCTCGACCGAGGACGAGCCCGGCCACCAGGGCCTCTGCGACCGCGAACAGGCCTATGTGCTGCGCGCGATTCGCGAAGACATCGACCTCTCGCAGCACATGGAAGACGCCGTGACCTCGCTCGAAATCGTCCTCGCCGCCGACCTCTCGATGCGCGAGGGACGGAGCGTGAAGCTCTGAGTAGTCTCTCCCTCTCCCGCGGAGCGGGGGAGGGCCGGGGAGGGGGCAAGCTTCCGTGGTGCGTGAAACGGAACGAGGGACCGGTGTCGGTGTGGCGAGCACCCTCACCCCGGCCCTTTCCCGCAGGCGGGAGAGGGGGCGCCTGCATCGTCGACCACGACCGATCGACCTTAGGCTTCGCCATCTGATCGTCGGCTCCCGCCTGTCATTGCCGGGCTTGACCCGGCAATCCAGCCCCTCTCCATGAGCGCCGGTAGCTGGAGATGAACAGTCGAAGAAAGTCTGGGTTGCCGGGTCGAGCCCGGCAACGACAGCTCTGAGCACTCCCAGCTCAGCCCAAGCGTCAATGTCGCCGAGCCACCGCAACCCGCACAGGCGGACCCCCCTCGCCCGCTTGCGGGAGAGGGACGGGGTGAGGGCAATTGCTTGCTTCGCCTCCTAGCCGCCTCGCCGACCCCGCCCTTGTCTTCGCCGCATTCGCAATGCCACTCTCGCCGCCGCAATCCGGGGCGATGTTCATGAAGACCATTCTCATCATCGGCGGCGGCCATGCCGGCGCGCAGGCGGCGGCGAGCCTCAGGAGCGAGGGCTTCGACGGCCGCGTGATCCTCGTCTCCGCCGAGACCGAGCTGCCCTATCATCGTCCGCCGCTGTCCAAGGCCTTCATCAAGTCGGCCGATGAGGAGCTGCAGGAATTGCGGCCGGCGCTCTTCTACGAGAAGAACGGCATCGATCTCGAACTCGGCCGCAAGGCGGTCGGTATCGACCGGGCCGCCGGCGAACTCCTGCTCGAAGACGGCAAGCTCGGCTTCGACGCGATGGTGCTGGCGCCGGGCGCGCGGGTGCGCATCCCGCCGGTCCCCGGCATCGATCTCGGCAATGTCTTCATGCTGCGCACGGCCGAGGACGCGCGGCGGCTGCGCGAGCGCTTTGCAGTTGCCAAAGACGTCGTCGTGGTCGGCGGCGGCTTCATCGGCCTCGAACTCGCGGCGACCGCGCGGCTGCTCGGCAAGACGGTGACCGTGCTGGAGGCGGCGCCGCGGCTGATGGGCCGGGTGGTCGCGCCGCAGATCTCCGCCTTCTTCCTCGATCTTCATCGCGGGTTCGGCTCGACCGTGCTCACCGAGACGCCGGTCAAGGCGATCCTCGGCGAGGACGGCGTCGCCGTCGCCGTCGAGACGCTCTCGGGCGAGCGCATCGCCGCCGATACGGTGATCGTAGGCGTCGGCGTCGTGCCCAATATCGAGCTCGCTTCGGAAGCCGGCCTCGCGGTCGCCAATGGCATCAGCGTGGACAATGTGATGCGGACCTCCGATCCGCGCATCGTGGCGGCCGGCGATGCGGTCGAGTTCCACCACTGGCAGCTCGGCCGCGCGGTTCGGCTCGAAAGCGTGCAGAACGCCGTCGACCAGGCCAAGACGGCGAGCGCGACGCTGATGGGCAAGGCCGAGCCCTATCGCGCCGTGCCGTGGTTCTGGTCGGACCAGGGCGACGTCAAGCTGCAGATGGTCGGTCTCTCCAACGATGCCGACCGCAGCGTGCTGCGCGGCCGGCCGGAGGACGGCAGCTTCTCCGTCTTCCATTATCGCGGCGATCTTCTCGTCGCGATCGATTCGGTGAACCGCGGCGCCGACCACATGCTCGGCCGCCGCCTCATCGCCGCCTGCACCTCGCCGACCCCGGAACAGGTCGCCGACCTCGGCTTCGATCTCAAGTCGCTGATGGCCCGCTGACGCCGCGCTGCGCGCCGGATTCCGCCGCGCGCGTTGCTCCGCAGCATGCGTTCGACTAGAAGAGCGCCAGACCCATCCCCAAATGCCGCGCTTCCCCCGGAAGCCGCTTGGAGCACACCCTATGGCGCGCCAGTTCATCTATTTCATGCAGGGCCTGACCAAGTCCTATCAGGGCGGCAAGAAGGTCCTCGAGAACGTCCATCTTTCCTTCTATCCGGACGCCAAGATCGGCGTGCTCGGCCCGAACGCCTCGGGTAAGTCGACGCTCCTCAAGATCATGGCCGGCCTCGACAAGGACTTCACCGGCGAGGCCTGGGTCGCGCAGGGCGCCACGGTCGGCTACTTGCAGCAGGAGCCGCCGCTCGATCCGGACAAGACGGTGCTCGAGAACGTCATGCTCGGCGTCGCCAAGAAGCAGGCCATCATCGATCGCTACAACGAACTGATGATGAACTATTCCGACGAGACGGCGGACGAGGGCGCCAAGCTCCAGGACATCATCGACAGCCAGAATCTCTGGGATCTCGAAGGCCAGGTCGAGATGGCCATGGACGCGCTGCGCTGCCCGCCGGGCGAATCGAGCGTCGTCAACCTCTCGGGCGGCGAGCGTCGCCGCGTCGCGCTGGCGCGGCTGCTCCTCGAGCAGCCCGACCTGCTGCTCCTCGACGAACCGACCAACCATCTCGACGCCGAGTCGATCTCCTGGCTCGAGAATCACCTGCGCAACTATCCGGGTGCGATCCTGATCGTCACCCACGACCGCTACTTCCTCGACAATGTGACGGGCTGGATCCTGGAGCTCGATCGCGGCCGCGGCATCCCCTACGAGGGCAACTACTCCGTCTATCTGGAGAAGAAGGCCAAGCGGATGGAGCAGGAAGGCCGCGAGGACATGACCCACATGAAGGCGATCGAGCGCGAGCGCCAGTGGATCGCCTCCTCGCCCAAGGCCCGCCAGTCGAAGTCGAAGGCGCGTATCCGCGCCTATGACGAATTGGTCGAGGCGGCGCAGGCCAAGACGCTGCAGACAGCGCAGATCGTCATCCCGGTCGGCGAGCGGCTGGGCGGCAAGGTCATCGAGGTCGAGAACCTCACCAAGAGCTACGGCGACCGCGTCCTCATCGAGAACCTCTCCTTCAAGCTGCCGCCGGGCGGCATCGTCGGCGTCATCGGTCCGAACGGCGCCGGCAAGTCGACGCTGTTCAAGCTGATTACCGGCGAGGAGAAGCCGGATTCGGGCACCATCTCGCTCGGCGAGACGGTGCAGCTCGGCTATGTGAACCAGGGCCGCGACGACCTCGCGGCCAACAAGACCGTCTGGGAGGAAATCTCCGGCGGCGCCGAGGTGTTCTATCTCGGCAAGAAGGAGGTCAACACGCGGGCCTATGTCGGCGCCTTCAACTTCAAGGGCACCGACCAACAGCAGAAGGTCGGCACGCTCTCGGGCGGCCAGCGCAACCGCGTCCACCTCGCCAAGCTCCTGAAGGACGCCAACAACGTCATCCTGCTCGACGAGCCGACCAACGACCTCGACACCGAGACGCTCGCCGCGCTCGAAGAGGCGCTGGAGGATTTCGCCGGCTGCGCCGTGATCATCAGCCACGACCGCATGTTCCTCGACCGCCTGGCGACGCATATCCTCGCCTTCGAGGGCGACAGCCATGTCGAGTGGTTCGAGGGCAATTTCGCGGACTACGAGGAAGACAAGAAGCGCCGCCTCGGCGCCGATGCGCTGAACCCGCACCGCATCAAGTACAAGAAGCTGTCGCGCTGACGGCTGGCCGGGCGGCGCGACGACCGCCGCCTGCCTCGTGCTTTGCCGGGGCAAGGTTATCGCGGTTTTCGTCTTGATCCGTCGATCTCCGCCCGCGTCCCGCGGCTGACGGGCGATGCACGACGGCGGTTACGCCGTACACCGCCCGCAGCCCCACCGGCCCTGCCGGTTGAGACGAGCCTCGCGGGAGGGCGAGGCGCATGGGCTGGCGGACGATCCTGCCTGGGTCTAGGGGGCAGGGGCAGAACCGTCCGCCCTTCCTCAGCCAAAGGGCCAAGGGTTCCTGGACGGCCGCACGGGCGAGATGCGGCCGGGTGCCGAACGATCATCCGGGATGCCCCTGACGGGGGACCGGGCACTGTGCCCCGGGATCGCGGCCACCTCGGCGCCGGGGTGGTGGCGCCGAACTTGGCGATGAAGGTGCCTGCCGGGGAGAGTCGTGTCTGTGACGGAGGTCACAGGGCTCAGGCGGCGAGGCGCTCCGCGCCGGCATCGCTCCGTGCCGCGGCTTCGATCGCGTCGGACAGGGTCCGTTCCGCCTCCTTCGCGAAGCCGTCGCCGTCCCTGAGCGCGGCGGTCCTCAGCAGCGGGCAGGCGCCGCCGCGGTCGACCGCCGTGGCGATGACCGAGAGATTGGCGCAGGCCTCCGTCTGGCCGAGGCGGGCGAGCAGGGCGTGTCTCGCCGCGAACAGCGTCGCCGGCGGGAAATGCCCGACCAGCGCCGGTCGGGCGCGGTTCTCTTCCTCGCCGAGATGGCGCAGGCAATCGCCGATGAAATGCCGGACCAGCACCAGCGCGGCGCGGTAGTGACGCCGGCGATCGTGCTCGGCCGAATGGACGAGCGTCGCGAGCGACGCGCCGATCGCAACGGCGGCCTCGGCGAGTGCGGCATGGGCGGCGCCGAGCTCCGCGGCGACGCGCGGCGCGGCGATCGCGAGGAGCGGCAGCAGCGTCGCCGCCTCGGCGCGGGCGTGGCTGTCGACGAGGCGGGCGACATCGCTCCAGCGCGCCGCGATGGCGCCATAGCGCGCATCGCCATAGCGCGCATCGTCATGGCGCACGTCGTCCTGCAATGCGATGGCCGCCAGCACATCGGCGAGCGCGAAGCGCATCGCGTCATGAGCAGGGCCGTAGAGATCGGGGATCATCGCGTTCTGAGCGGACATTTCGGGGGCCTCCTCGTTGCCGGCCGCAGCGGCCGGCTGATGGGCGCGGCAATAGCAGCGTCTTTCCCGGCGGGGAGTGACGGCCGTCACGTTCCGGCGCGATAAGGAGCGGGGCATCGAAGGAGCGCATGATGGACTGGTCGGCCGGGCAATATCTGAAATTCGAGGACGAGCGGACGCGGCCCGCCCGCAACCTCCTCGCCGAAGTGCCGCTCGCATCGCCGCGGCTCTGCGTCGATCTCGGCTGCGGCCCCGGCAATTCGACCGAGCTGATCGCCGCCCGCTATCCCGGCGCCCGCGTCGTCGGCGTCGATACGGCGCCGGACATGCTGCGCGCGGCGCGCGAGCGGCTGCCGGGCGCCACCTTCGTCGAGGCCGATGTCGCGACCTGGCAGGCCGACGCGCCGGCCGACCTCCTTTTCGCCAATGCCGTGTTCCAGTGGGTGCCCGGCCATCTCGCCGTGCTCGAGCGGCTGATGGGAAATCTCGCACCCGGCGGCGTGCTCGCCGTGCAGATGCCGGACAATCTCGGCGAGCCCAGCCACCTCCTGATGGAGGAGACGGCGCGCAGCCCAGAATTCGCCGACGCCTTCGCGGGAAAGACGATCCGGCGGACGCCGCTCCCCGCCGCACGGACCTATGTCGAGCGCCTCGCGCCGCTCGCCGCGCGGGTCGAGGTCTGGCACACGATCTACCAGCACCGTCTCGCCGACGCGGCGGCGATCGTCGAATGGGTGAAAGGCACCGGCCTTCGCCCTTATCTCGACCCGCTGCCGCAGGAGCGCCGCCCCGCCTTCATCGAGTCCTATACGGCGCGGATCGCCGAGGCCTATCCGCCGCTCGCCGCCGGCGGCGTTCTCCTCGCCTTTCCGCGTCTCTTCATCGTCGCCGTGAAAGCGGGATAGGACGGATCGACATCTACCCTTTGGCCTGGCTCGGCACGCCCAGAGTTGTCGTTGCCGGGCTTGACCCGGCAACCCAGACTTTCTTCGATGGCCCGCTTGCTGCTATCGGCGCTCAAGGAGAGAGGCTGGATTGCCGGGTCAAGCCCGGCAATGACAGGCGGGGACGGCCGTTCACAAAGGCGAAGCCGAATGCCGATCCGTTCTAGGGAGCCGCGCCATCCGCATATTGCGCCAGGAAGGCCTCGCTCGGCGCGATCGGGGTGATGATGTCGATGAGCACGCCCTCCGGGTCCGCGGTGATGAAATGGCGCTGGCCGAAGGGCTCATCGCGCAGCGGCAGCAGGATCGGCAGACCTTTGGCCGACAACTCGGCATGGACCGCGTCGACATCCGTGACCTCGAAATTGAGCAGCATGCCGGTCGCGGGGCGGCCGCGCGCCGGCTCGGGAATGGTCTCGTGGCCGGCGTCGAGAATGGCGAGGTTGACCGCCGCGTCCTCGCTCGACTGGAGATGGACATACCAGTCGCTCTCGAAGAGCGGCCGGAAGCCGAAATGCGCCCGGTAGAAGCCGCTCACCGCCGCGACGTCCCTCACCATGAGCACCGGGTAGTACTGCACCGTCTTCATGATCCTTGCTCCGTCGTTGAGAAACATGCAGTCTGTATGTATCTCGGGAATTAACATACAGGCTGCATGTATGCAAGAGCGACGGACCAATCTCGCGCGGAGCAC
>CAWZZK010000250.1:0-20700 GCA_963966455.1 Kaistia sp.
CATGATCATGATCATGGTCGTGATCGTGCTCGTCCGCCTCGAGGAATTCGGGGTCGAGCGAGAGGATGCGCTCGAGATCGAAGGCGCCGCGGTCGAGCACCTTGTCGAGGTCGACGGCCGAGCGCTCGGTGCGGTGGATCGTGGCGTGCGGGTTGATCTCGCGGATACGGCGCTCGACGGCGGCGAGCTGCTCGGCGCTGACGAGGTCGATCTTGTTCAGGAGCACGACATCGGCGAAGGCGATCTGCTCCTCGGCCTCGGGCGCGTCGTCGAGGCGCTTCAGGAGGTTGAGCGCATCGGCGACCGTCACCACGGCGTCGAGCCGCGACTTGGCGCGGACGTCCTCGTCCATGAAGAAGGTCTGCGCGACCGGGGCGGGATTGGCGAGGCCGGTCGTCTCGACGAGGATGCCGTCGAACTGGCCGGGACGCTTCATCAGGCCCTCGACGACGCGGATGAGATCGCCGCGGACGGTGCAGCAGACGCAGCCATTGTTCATCTCGTAGATCTCTTCGTCGCTCTCGACGATGAGGTCGTTGTCGATGCCGATCTCGCCGAACTCGTTGACGACGACCGCGTAGCGCTTGCCGTGGTTCTCGGAGAGGATGCGGTTGAGGAGCGTCGTCTTGCCGGCGCCGAGATAGCCGGTCAGCACCGTGACCGGGACCTGGATTTCGGCGTTCTGGGAGGCTTCCGTCATGGGATATCTCCGGGCGGCATGGCCGCCTTCAGGCTGATGTCAGAGAGCGCTGATATAGGGGAACTCAGCGCCGTTTGCATCAGGCAAGGCGAATGGGGCGGAAGGCGGAGCGCCGGCCTCAATTTGGAATCATTCTAGTGTATAGCATGCATGACGGGCGTTGATCGCGCCGTCCTGCCAAGCAAGAGGGGGTCTTGATGAAGCCTGGTTCGATCGCCGGTTATTCGGCGCCGCAGATCGTCCTGCACTGGCTCATCGCCGCGCTGGTGCTGTTCCAGCTCATCTTCGGCGAGAGCATGGGGGTCGCGCTCGACGCGGCCGAGGAGGGGATGCCCGTTCCCGCCTCCGATGCCAATCTCGCCTCGGCGCATTACTGGATCGGCATCGCCATCCTCGTGCTGGTCGGCTTCCGCCTCGCACTCCGCCTCACCGCCGGCGCGCCGTCGCCGCAGCCTTCCGGGACGCCGATCTTCGACCGCCTCGCCCATGCGGTCCACTGGCTGTTCTATGCGCTGCTCGTCGCGATGCCGGTGACGGGGCTCCTCGCCTATTACGTCTCGCCCGAGATCGGCGAGGTGCACGAGATCGGCAAGCCCGTCTTCATCCTGCTCATCGCCGTTCATGTCGCCGGCGCGCTCTATCACCAGTTCCTGCTGAAGGACGGCACGCTGCGCCGCATGCTCGTCCCCCGCGGCTGACGCGCGCCGCCTGCCTCCGACACCTCCTGACCCGGCGCGGACGGGCACATAACTGATATTCGCGCCGCGGGTCTGTCACGCGCCGGCCAAAACGGGAATGCTGCAGCCTGGGAGGAGCCGATCGAGGAACCGCAAACGGGAAACGCCCGGGCGGGGTCGGCGCAGCGTTCGGAGGAGGCCATGCGCAAGGCGCGTCTGTCGCAGGAGGGTGTCGTTTTCGCCCTCGCCGTGCTGCTGTTCGCGGCCTTCGCGCTCACGCTCAACAATTTCCTGACGACGGGCAATCTCATCGCCCTCGTCAGGAGCGTCTCGATCCTCGGCATTCTCGGCCTCGGCATGGGCCTCGTGGTGATCGGGCGCGGCATCGACCTTGCGATGGTCGCGACGATGGTCGTGTCGCTGTCCTGGGTCCTGTCGATGACGCAAGGCGGCATGCCGCTCGGCACCGCGCTGCTCTTCGGCCTCGCGCTGGCGATCGCCATCGGGCTGATGAACGGTATCCTGATCGCCTATGCCGACATCCCGGCCATCTTCACCACGCTCGCCATGGGCCTCGTCGCCTATGGCGCCGGCCGCGCCTTCCTGTTCCAGATCGATGTCCAGAACACGCCGGCCGGTATCGCCTGGTTCGATTTCCTCGGCCAGGGCTCGGTGTTCGGCCTGCCGATGCCGATCGTCGCCTTCGCGGTGCTCGCCGCTCTGATGGCGCTGCTTCTGCTGCGCACCCGCTTCGGCCGTTTCGTCTATGCCGCCGGCGACAATGCGCTCGCCGCCCGCATCACCGGCATCCCGCTGCGCCCGCTGATCGTCGCGCAATATGTCGTCAGCGCGCTGATCGCCTTCCTCGCCGGTCTCGTGATGGCCGCCGCCGTCTCGGGCATGAGCACGCGGCTCTACAACTCGACCATGATCTATGACGTGCTGCTCGTCGTCGTGCTCGGCGGCATCAGCCTCTCGGGCGGCCGCGGCGGCGTGCGCAACATCCTCGTCGGAACGCTGCTCGTCGGCGTGCTGCTCAACGGCATGACCATCCTCGACATCACCTACACGACCCAGAACCTGATCAAGAGCCTGATCCTGCTCCTCGCGATCATGGTCGACAGCTTCATCAACCCCAGGGACGAACAGACTTCGCAGCAGGCCCAGGGGGATATCTGACCACAATGCTGCACGCGCCCGGCGGCCGGCCGCCGCACGGGACCAAGGGATCAACGGGAGGAACCAAGATGATCCGCAAGATGCTGATGGCCGGCCTCGCGGCCGGAATGATGGCGCTCGGCTTCGCCGGCGCGGCCCATGCCGATGACGGGCTCGACAATCCCTCGCGCAATCCCTTCTACGAGGGGCTGAAGGGCAAGCGCGTCGTCTTCGTTCCGCTCGCGATGGGCTTCGACCTCACCGAGGGCTGGGCGGCGATCATGCGCAAGCAGGCCGCCGATCTCGGCTATACGCTCGACATCCGCGATCCGAACTGGAGCACCGATGCCGGCACGCGCGCGCTGACCGCGCTGATCGCCGAGAAGCCGGATGTCATCATCGCCCACAATCCGGACGTCCAGTCCTATGCGCGTCTCCTGAAGCGCGCGATGGACGCGGGCATCAAGGTCATCCAGCTCAATCTCGAATCCGTCGTCCCGACCGACGCCTATATCGGCGCCGACTGGTCGCGCGTCGGCTATATCGAGGCGGACGAGCTCGTGAAGCGCTGCGGCACCGGCTCGGGCAAGTCCGGCAAGATCGCGATCATCCGCGGCCAGCCGACCGCCGCCTCCGATCTCTACGAGCTCTATGCCTACAAGACGACCTTCGCCAAGGATCCGGCGATCAAGATCGTCTCCGAGCAGGCTGCGCAGTATGACCCGGCCAAGGCCCGCGCCATCATGGAGACCGTGCTGCAGCAGCATCCCGATCTCTGCGGCGTGGTCGGCAACTGGGACAACCAGGATGTCGGCGCCGGCGCGGCGATCCAGGCGGCCGGCAAGGCGGACGACATCTTCGTCGTCACCTCGGGCGGCGGCAACCAGATCGGCTGCGACAATATCCAGAAGGGCCTGCTCGACATGATCGTCAGCTACGACGTGCCGCTGCAGGGCGAGGCGATCAACCAGCAGATCGCGCAGACGCTGCTCTCCCCCGCCAAGGCCGGCGAAAGCAAGACGGCCTACTACACGCCGCTGACGCTGCTCACCAAGGACAATATCGGTCCGAGGACCTGCTGGTCGCTCGACCAGCTGAAGTAAGGCGGACCGAAACGGGGCGCGCGGGGACCCACCTCCGCGCGCCTCGCGCCAGCGACGCGACCTCCGGCGAGCCGGGTTCGCCGGACGTGATCCAGCAGGGACTTGAAAAGCCTCCTCATGGCCAGCAACGATAGCTTGAGCGACCGCCTCGCCTTTCTCCGCTCGCGCCTCTTCCCCGATCACGTGGTCGGCGAGATCATGTCGAAGCGGTGGATCGACAACGCGATCCCCTTCACGGCGCTGGTGCTGACCATCGTCGTGCTCGGCAGCATCATCCCGGACTTCCTGTCGCTTTCGAGCCTTTCCGACTTCTCGCGCCAGTTCGCGGAATTCGGCCTCGTGGTGCTGGCGCTCACGATCGTCATGATCTCGGGCGGCATCGACCTCTCCGTCGCCGCCGTCTTCTCGCTCGCGGTCCTGTTCTCGCTGATCGGCGTCAATGTCTACGAACTGCCGGTCCCGGCCGTGCTCGTCGGCATTCTCGGCCTCGGCATGGTCTGCGGTGCGCTCAACGGCGTGCTGATCGGCTATCTGCGCCTGCGCGCCTTCCTGACGACGCTGGTCAGCCTCATCATCTTCCGTTCGATCTACGAGATCGTCTTCGTCAAGATGTCGACGGCGATCATGTCCGGCTTCTCGGATTCCGATCTCTGGCTGTTCATCGGCGAGGGCTCGGTCTTCGGCGTGCCGGTGTCGCTGGTCATCACGCTCGTGATCGCGCTCGCCTGGCACATCGTGCTGTCGCGCATGCGGCCGGGCTGGCGGTTGACGGCCGTCGGCGGCGCCCGCCGCTCGGCCTTCAATGCCGGCATCGACGTGCGGCTGATGGTGTTCTCTACCTATGTCGCGTCGAGCATGATGTGCGCGCTGGCCGGCTTCCTGTTCGCCGCCCGCCTCGGCAGCACCGGCTCGGACACCGGCGTCGGCCTCGAGGTGCAGGCGCTGACGGCGGCGGTGCTCGGCGGCACGGCGATCGGCGGCGGCCGCGGCTCCGTCGCCAAGGCGATCATCGGCAGCCTGCTCGTGCTGCTCCTCACCAACGGCCTCATCAATCTCGGCATCAGCGGGCCGATCACGTCGACGATTCTCGGCGCGGTGCTGATCCTCGCGGTGTTCATCGACATGCGCTGGCAGAAGCATCGCCACCGCATCCTCGCCAAGATCTATGTCTCGCCCACCTATCTCGACCTGCCGCCGGCGCCGGCCGTCGATGCGCCCGGCTCGCCCTATGCGCTCAACGACCGCCTGCGCTCGGTCGAGATCATCGGCCTCGGCGAGATCGAGGGCCCCGAGGACGTGATCCTCGACCGCCACGACAATCTCTATTGCGGCACGCGGCACGGCGACATCGTCCGTTTCTTCGGACCCGACCACAAGCGCTCCGAGATCTTCGCCCATATCGGCGGGCATCCGCTCGGCATGGCCTTCGACCGCGACGACAACCTGCTCGTCTGCATCGGCGGCATGGGCCTCTTCCAGGTGGCGCCCGACAAGACGGTGACCAAGCTCACCGACGAGACCAACCGCAGCTGGACCTCGATCGTCGACGACAGCCGGTTGCGGCTCGCCGACGATGTCGACATCGCGCCGGACGGCCGCGTCTATTTCAGCGAGGCGACGATCCGCTACGAGCAGGAGGACTGGGCGACCGACGCGCTGGAGAGCCGGGCGAGCGGTCGCATGATCTGCTACGATCCCAGGACCGGCCGCACCCATACCGAGATCCCGAAGCTCGTCTTCGCCAATGGCGTCGCGATGTGCCCGGACGGCCAGTCCTTCATGTTCGCAGAAAGCTGGACCTGCTCGATCAGCCGCTACTATTTCGACGGCCCCAAGAAGGGGACGATCGAGAAGGTCATCGACAACCTGCCGGGCTATCCCGACAACATCAACCGCGCCTCGGACGGCAACTACTGGATGGCGCTGCTCGGCATGCGCGGCCCGGCGCTCGACCTCGCGCTGAAGATGCCCGGCTTCCGCAAGCGCATGGCGCGCCGCGTGGCGCCCGACCAGTGGCTCTACCCGAACATCAACACCGGCTGCGTCGTGAAATTCAACGAGAAGGGCGAGATCCTCGACAGTCTCTGGGATCTCGGCGGCCTCAACCATCCCATGATCACCTCCATGCGCGAGCATCGCGGCTGGCTCTATCTCGGCGGCGTCTCCAACAACCGCATCGGCCGCTACCGTCTGCCGGATGCCGACCCGAACTGGTGCGCGCAGGACGCCTACTGGGGAGCGAAGCCATGATCGGCGCCCTCAAGGAAGCCTGGGCCAATTTCCGCGGCTTCGACACGACCGGCAGCACCGTTCCGCCGATGGACGGCCCGCTCCGGCCGAATGCAAGGCTCGACGCGGCGCCGCTGCTGCTGGCGATCGACGACGTCGACAATCTCACTGCGACGCCGGCCGGGCTCCTCGCATCGGTCGGCGCCGAGATCCACCAGTTGGTCGCCGAGGGCGACACGCTGAGGATCGCCGCGACGCGGACGATGCCGGGCGCGGTGACGGCGATGGCCTCGTCGGGGCACAGCCTCGCGATCGCGATCGCCGGCGCCGGCATCCAGATCGAGGCGGAGGGCGCCGCGCCGCGCATGGTCTCCCTCGACGGCATCGATGCCGGCCATGTCACGGCGATGAGCTTCGCCGGCCCCGCGACGCTCTATGTCGCGATCGGCTCCGCCCGCCATCCGGCGCGTGAGTGGAAGCGCGACCTGATGACGAAGACCGCCGCCGGCTCGGTGCTGCGGCTCGACCTCCTTCAGGGACGGACCACCGTCATCGCCCGCGATCTGGCCTTTCCCTCGGGCATCCTCGCCTCGGGCGGGCGGGTCTTCGTCTCTGAGGCCTGGCGGCACCGCGTGCTGTCGCTCGGCGCCGATGGCGGCAAGCCCGAGGTCGTGCTCGGCGGGCTGCCGGCCTATCCGGGCCGCATCGCGCCGTCCTCGGCCGGCGGCTACTGGCTGGTGATGTTCGCGCCGCGCAACCCGCTGGTCGAGTTCGTGCTGAAGGAAAAGGACTATCGCCGCCGCATGGTCGAGACGATCGATCCCGATTACTGGATCGCACCTTCGCTCGCGACCGGCCGCAGCTTCCTGGAGCCGATCCAGGGCGGCGCGCGCAAGAAACTCAACATGCTGAAGCCGTGGTCGCCGACCTGGTCGACTGGCCTCGTCGTGCGCTGCGGCCCAGACATGGCGATGCTGGAGAGCTGGCACAGCCGCGCCGACGGCGCCGTGCATGGCGTCACCTCGCTCGCCGAGATGAACGGCCGGCTGATGGCCGGGGCCAGAGGCTCGGGCAAGATCGTCGCACTCGACAGGATCGATGAGGGGAGCGCGGCATGACCACGACCGTCACCGCAAGGGCGTCGCAGGCAGCGGCCGCGACCGCCGCTACGCCGCTGGTGCGCCTCAGCAAGGTCTCCAAGGATTTTCGTGGCGTTCTCGCCATCTCGGATATCGATCTCGACATCCGCGCCGGAGAAATCCACGCCATTCTCGGCGAGAACGGCGCCGGCAAGTCGACGCTCATGAAGGTTCTCGCCGGCGTCTACCAGCCCTCGTCCGGCGAGATGCTGCTCGACGGCAAGCCGGTGACGCTGACCTCGCCCTCCGATGCGCTCGAGCGCGGCATCGCCATGGTCTTCCAGGAGACCAATCTCGTCCCGTCGATGTCGGTGGCGCAGAACATCTATCTCGGCGACGAGAAGATGTTCAACCGGTTGCGGGGCCTCAACATCCAGGCGCAGCGCTATCTCCTGTCGCTCAACTTCTATGTCGATCCGACCGTGCAGGTGTCGGCGCTCGGCGCCGGCAAGAAGCAGATGGTCGAGATCGCCCGCGCGGTGCATCACCATGCGCGGCTGATCATCTTCGACGAGCCGACCGCGACGCTGACGCCCGAGGAGAAGTTCCACTTCTTCAACCTCGCCCGCCGCCTCAAGGAAGAGGGCATGGCGATCATCTTCATCAGCCATGCGCTGGAAGAGGCGCTGCAGCTTTCCGACCGCATCACCGTGATGCGCGACAGCAAGCTCGTCGTCAGCGACAGGACGGAGAATTTCGACCGTGAGCGCATCGTGCAGGCGATGGTGGGGCGCAGCCTGACGGGCGAGCTCTATGCCGGCGGGCGGCGCAAGGCGCGGCCGATGGGCAAGAAGATCCTCTCCGTCGAGAATCTCTCGATGGGCAATGCCGTGCGCAACACGTCCTTCTCGGTCTTTTCCGGACAGGTCACCGGCATGTTCGGCCTTGTCGGCGCCGGCCGCACCGAGACGATGAAGATCGTCGCCGGCGTGCTGAAGCGCGACTATTTCCATGGCGGCACGGTGCGTTTCGAGGGCCGCCCCGTCCGCTATCGCACGCCGCGGCCGGCCGTGCGCGACGGCATCGTCTATGTGACCGAGGATCGCAAGATCGAAGGCTTCTTCGAGACGATGACGATCGCGAGCAACATCCAGCTCGGTCATCTCGCCAAGGGCATCAATCCCTTCACGCCGGTCACCATGGCCGAGGCGCGGCGGCTGGCGAAGGAATGGACCGGCCGGCTCGGGGTCAAGTCGATCGATGCCGATGCCCGCGTCATCGAGCTCTCGGGCGGCAACCAGCAGAAGGTCGTGCTCGCCAAGGCGCTGATCCAGCGCCCGAAGCTCGTCATCCTCGACGAGCCGACGCGCGGCGTCGATGTCGGCACGATCGTCGAGATCCACAATTTCATCAACGAGCTGGCCGATGGCGGCATGGCCGTCGTGGTGATCTCGTCCTACCTGCCGGAGATCATGGCGCTCTCGGACCGCATCCTCGTCGCCCGCCAGGGCCGCATCGTCGAGGAAATGGACGTCGCCGAGGCGACCGAGAGCCGCATCATGTATGCGGCGGTGCACTAAAGGCCGGAGTCGAAGAACCCCCTCTCCACCTCTCTCCCGCTTCGCGGGAGAGAGGGCCGGCCTGCCCGCTTCATCGATAGTGCGGCCATTCTGGCGGCCGGGCGCACTCCCTCTCCCGCGCAGCGGGGAGGGTCGGGGAGGGGGCGCTTGACGGTGAGACAGCCTCCGTCTCACCACCGGTTCGTCGGCAGCACGAACATCTGGGCCACCTGGACATGCGGCGGCTGTTCGAGCGCGAAGAAGGCGCAGCGCGCGATGTCGTCCGGGTCGAGCGCCATGCCGAAACGCTCGAAATAGCGCTCCGCCGCCTCCTGGTCGCCGCGATGGCGGGTGGCGACGATATTGGTGCGGGTCAGCCCGGGCATGATCTCGATGACGCGCAGCGGCGTTTCGGCGAGTTCGCCGCGCAGGATGTCGGAGAGCATGTGGACGCCGGCCTTGCTCGCCGAATAGGGCGCCTGGTCCGGCACCAGGCGGAGCGCGCTGATCGAGCTCATATTGACGATGTCGCCACGGCCGCGCGCGATCATGCCGGGCAGGATGGCGCGGGTGACGCGCATCAGCCCGATCAGGTTGGTCTCGATGATCGCCGCCCAGTCGTCGGCCGAGCCGAGATCGAAGCGGGTGCGGCCGCCGATGTCGTGGCCGGCATTGTTGACGAGGATGTCGACGGCGCGGAGCGGCTCCGGCAGGCGGTCGAGGCAGTTGGCGACGGCCGGGCCGTCATTGATGTCGAGCACCAGCGGGAAGGCGCCGGCGAGCGCGGCCGCGAGCGGCTCCAGCGTGGCGGCGTCGCGGTCAGCGAGCACCACCATCGCGCCGCGCGCGACGAGGCCGGTGGCGATGGCGCGGCCGATGCCGCTCGCCGCGCCGGTGACGAAGGCGACGCGGCCTTCGAGCGAGGCGTCCGCCATCAGGCCGCTCCCGTCTTCGGCGGCAGGTCGAGCCGCGCCACGAAGCCGGCGAGATCGGGCGAGACCGGCGGATAGAGCGCCATCACTAAGGGGTCGTGGCCGGGAATGACATGGTCGCGCGAGGTCGCGAGGCGCAGCACCGTGTCATAGCCTTCGAGCACGTCGGCGACGCTGTCGACGGTCGGGAAGAACCGGCGGCGATCGAGATGGGCGTAGAAATGCGCCGTGTCGGAGGCGAGCACGACATGGCCGCGCGCCGTCTTCACCCGCACGACCTGCAGCCCGCGCGAATGGCCGCCGATCCGGTGCAGCGTGATGCCGGGCGCGAGTTCCGAGACGCCGTCGTGGAAGCAGACCTTCCCCGCATAGACCCGCCGCACCATGGCCGTGACATTGTCGACGTCATAGGGATGGTTCGAATAGGCGTGGCACATGCAGCGTCCGGTGGCATAGGCCATCTCGGCGTCCTGGACATGGAAGCGCGCCGCAGGGAACAACCCGTCATTGCCGGCATGGTCGTAATGCATATGCGTGACGATCACGTCGGTGACCGCCTCGCAGCGGATCCCGAGCGCGGCGAGATTGTCCCGCACCGGCCGCACAAGGTCGCGATTGCGCTTCGACGCCGAGGCCTCGTCATAGCCGGTATCGACGACGAAGCTCCGCGCGGCGTTGCGGATCAGCCAGTTGGAATAATCGAGCGGCATGTCGACGTCGTGCGCGTCGCCGCCGATGAAGTTCTCCGGCGAGCGGCGGGCCGAGTGGCCGTATTTCAGCGCATAGATCTCGTAGACGTCGTCGGACATCGGCTCACCGCTGCACGAAGGGATTGGGCACGGTGCCGGAGATGTCGATCCAGACACTCTTCTCCTGCAGATATTCGCGGATCGCCGAAAGGCCGCTCTCGCGCCCGATGCCGGAGCGCTTGAAGCCGCCGAAGGGCGACATGTAGCTCACGGCACGATAGGTGTTGATCCACACCGTGCCCGCCTTCAGCTTCTCCGACATGGTCAGCGCCCGGGCGATGCTCTGGGTCCAGACGCCGGCGGCGAGGCCGTAGATGGTGCCATTGGCGATCTCGATCGCCTCCTCGTCGCTGTCGAACGGGATGATGGCGAGCACCGGCCCGAACACCTCTTCCTGCGCGATCCGCATTCCCGGCGCGACATCGGTGAAGATGGTCGGCTCGACGAACCAGCCCTCGCCGCAGGCGGGATCGGTGGCGCGCTTGCCGCCGAGCGCCAGCGTCGCGCCCTCATCCTTGGCGATCTCGATATAGGAGAGCACCTTGTCGAGCTGCGGCCGTGTCGTGATCGGGCCGACCTGCGTCGACGGGTCGGCGGGGTCGCCGATCTTCGCCGTCTTCGCGAAGGCGACCAGCGTCTCGATGAAGGCGGGATAGATCGACCGATGGACGAGGGCCCGCGAGCCGGCGATGCAGGTCTGGCCGCTCGCCGCGAAGATGCCCGAGACGACGCCCTTCACGGCATCGTCGAGCACGGCGTCGGCGAAGACGATGTTGGCAGACTTGCCGCCGAGCTCGAGCGTCACCGGCTTGATCTGGCGGGCGGCGAGTTCGTAGACGCCCTGTCCGGTGCGGTCGCCGCCGGTGAAGGCGATCTTGTCGACGAGCGGGTGCGAGACGAGATGCTCGCCGATCTCGGAGCCGAAGCCGGTGAGGATGTTGACGACGCCGGGCGGGAAGCCGGCCTCCTCGAACAGCGCGCCGAATTCGAGCGCCGATGCGGAGGAATATTCTGACGGCTTCCATACGATCGTGTTGCCAGCCGCCAGCGCCGGCGCCAGCTTCCATGTCGCCAGCATCAGCGGCGAGTTCCAGGGCGTGATCGCCGCGACCACGCCGAGCGGCTCCTCGCGGGTGAAATTGAACACGCCCGGCTTGTCGATCGGGATGACGCGGCCTTCGACCTTGTCGGCGAGGCCGGCGAAGTAGTGGTACCATTGCGGCATGTAGCGCAGCTGGCCGCGCATCTCGGCGATCAGCTTGCCGTTGTCGCGCGTCTCGATCTCGGCAAGCCGGTCGGCATTGGCGGCAAGGAGATCGGCGAAGCGGCGGATGAGCGCGCCGCGCTGCGAGGCGCTGATGGCAGACCATGACGGCGCGCGGAAGGCGTCGGCGGCGGCCTTCACCGCGCGGTCGACATCCTCCTTGCCGGCCCGAGGGATCCTCGCCCAGGCGGCGCCCGTATATGGGTTCTCGGTCTCGAAAGTCGCGCCGCTCGCCGCCGCGACGAAGGCGCCACCGATCAGCATCTCGTAGCTCTTCATCGCGTTTTCCTCCCGCGGTACTCTTCTTGCCCGGTCAGGGCGTGGCGGCGTCCAGCTCCGCGAAGGCCTCGCGGGCGATGCGGAACGAGTCGACCGCCGCCGGGACGCCAGCATAGATCGCGACCTGCAGGAAGACCTCGCGGATCTCCTCGCGGCTGACGCCGTTCCGGATCGCGCCCTTCACATGCATCTTCAGCTCGTGCGGGCGGTTCAGCGTGCTGATCATCGCAAGGTTCAGCATGGAGCGCGTCTTCTTCGGCAGCTCCTCGCGGCCCCAGACGGCGCCCCAGCAATATTCGGTGACCAGCTCCTGCATCGGCCGGTTGAAATCGTCGGCGGAGGCGAAGGCCTTCTCGACGAATTCCGCGCCCAGCACTTCCTTGCGGATGGCGAGACCGCGCTCGAAGACCTCGTTCGTCATGGAATTCTCCTCGTTGTCAGGGTGCGGTTGCCGTCTTCGGCCGCGTCGCAGTGGGATTGGCGCAAAGCTGCATCAGCCGCCCGGCATCGCGGGCGGTGTCGAGCGTATCGACGAAGGCCTCGATCGCATCGGCCGCGTCCTGGCCGACCACGGCGGCGGCCGCGACGCGGAAGCGCTGGCGGACCTCGGCCTCGGTCGCGGGAATGACATCGGGAAGGCCCATCGAGAGGCGGCGGTCGTCGGCGAGCGTGAGCTCGACGATCGCTCCCTGTTCGGCGGGAAAGCGGGCCGTGAGTTCGTCGCTGGCGACGAGCGTCGTGACGCCGACGAGGCGGAGGACCTCGGCATCGGCGAGGTCGGCATAGTTCTCCTCGGCGAGGCGGCCATGCGCCAGCACGGCGGCGACGCCGAACGGGATGCTCATCTTGGCCTGCAGCGCACGCTCGAAGGGGCCGGTATGGTGGCAGCCGGGATAATCGGCCGCAGCGCGCGGCACGCGGATGGTGATGGCGCTGACCGGCGCGGCATTGGGGCCGATCATCTCGATCATGCGCAGCGCCGCCTGGCAGGCGGTCTGCGCGAAATTGCAGGCCGGCGCGCCCTTGTGATAGACGGCGAGGATCTCGGCCTCGCCACGCGGGAAGAGCGCGATCGCGCCCGGCATCGGCTTCCGTGCAAAGGCCGCGAAGAGGCCTGCCTTGCCGTCGAGGATGTCGCGGCTGCCATAGGCGCCGGCTTCGGCGAGGCGTACCGCCATGACGGCGTTGCGCGCGGCGAAGCCGGGATGGAAGAACATGTCGGAGGCGCCGCTCGCCGGCCACTGGTTGAGCCCCGACGATGTGTTGGCGGCGACGGCGAGCGCCGACACGGTCTGCGATGAGTCGAGGCCGAGCAGCCTTGCGCCGCCGGCCGCCGCGCCGATCGGCGCGACGAGGCCGGTCGGGCGAAAGAGGCCCGAAATTTCGCGGTCGATCAGCAGGCGCCCGAGCCGGCCGCCGACCTCATAGGCGAGGATCGCCGCCTCCAGCAGCCTCGGCCCGGCGATCCGTCGCGTCTCGGCAAGGGCGAGGAGGAGCGGCCAGACGACGACGCCGTGATGGCTGACCGAGGCGGCATGCATGTCCTCGCGTACCAGCCCGTGGCCCTTCACGGCATTGACGAAGGCGGCGTCGGCGGGCGTCGCGGTCGCCGTCTCGCCGATCATGTGGCCGCCGGGCGCCTCGAAGACGGCGGCGGCGGCCTGGCGGCTGGGGTCGAGCGCCGTCGCCTCGAAGGCGCAGCCGAGAAAATCGAGCAGGCAGGCCTTGGCCTTGGCCTTTGCCCGCATCGCCGCATCGAAGGCGCGCGCGTCGAGCGCGGCGATTGTCTCGGCGAGTTCGACGGCTTGCGGGCGTGGGGCGGCTTGATGCGCCATGCTGGTCACTGTCAGGCCCGGTCGCGGATCTCGACGCCGGCCCATTCCTCGACAATGCGCGCCATGGAGGTGAAGTCGGAATCGGCGCCGAAGCGGGCCTTGGTGGCGGCCAACATCTGCCGCACCAGCGCGCCGCCGACCATCGGGACACCGAGATTCTCGGCCTCGTCGACGCACATGCGCACGTCCTTGTAGGAAAGGCCGGTGGTGAAGCCGAAATCGAAGGTGCCGGGCAGGACGGAGCGCGGGAATTTCTCCTGCGTCGCGCTGTTGCGGCCGCTGGAGGCGTTGATGATGTCGCACATCACGCGCGGATCGAGGCCGGCCTTGACGCCCATGGCGAGCGCCTCGGCGGAGAGCAGGATGACCGCGGCGGCGATCATGTTGTTGCCAAGCTTGGCCACCTGCGCCGAGCCGGGCGCGTCGCCGCAATAGAAGCGCCGGCCGAAATTGGCGAGGATCGGATCGACCTCGGTGAAGATCGCCTCCGGGCAGGAGACCATCACGGCCAGCGTGCCGCCGCGCGCGCCGGCAAGGCCGCCCGAGATCGGCGAATCGACGAAGGCGATGCCCTTTTCGCCGAGGCTCGCCGCGATGGACGAGGCGACCGTCGGTCCCGTGGTCGAGACGTCGATGACGATCTTGACCGCGCTGCCGGCGGCGACGCCGTCCTTGCCGAGGATGACGCTGGAGAGGATGGCCGGCGAGGGCAGGCTGCAGATGACGATCCGCGCCGCGGCGCCGACTTCGGCGGGCGAAGCCGCGATCGTCACCTTGTCGGCGGGCAGGTCGGCCAGCGCCTCGGGGCGGGTGTCATAGACGACGACATGATGGCCGGCGTCGATGAGCCGCCGCGTCATGGGTCCACCCATGCGGCCGAGCCCGATGAAACCCAGTGTCTCCGTGGCCAACGACATCTCGCCTCCCGATGCCGCCGCTGGTTGTGGCGCGCGGCTCTGGAAGCGCTCGCGCGGCGGCGGATTGTTCGGCGACGTTAGGCCAATTCGCGGCGGCGGGGTAATTGTCACGGTGGGCATATCAGCTTTGCTCGCCCCTGACGCTGCGTGGTCCGCCCTTGTCATCGCCTCCGGGCTGACCCAATGCTGTTCGCCCCCAAACGGATCGGCGCGCCGCCGCCGGACGAGACCCTCGCAATGTTCGACCTCAAGCAACTGCAGCTCTTCACGGCCGTCGCCGAATTCGGCAGCTTCTCGCGCGCCGCCGTCGCCCTTTCGGTCAGCCAGCCGGTGATCAGCCGCCAGATCAAGGCGCTCGAGGAAGAGCTCGGGGTCCCGCTGCTCTATCGCAACGGACGTGGCATCGTGCTGACCGAAGCCGGCAAGCTGCTCGAAAGCTATGCCTCGGCCATTCTCGAGCAGGCGTCGCGCGCGACGACCGAACTCGCCGCGATGCGCTCCAACCCGCGTGGCACCATCGTGCTCGGCATGCCGCCCTCGGTCGGCATCGTGCTGACGGCGCCGCTGGTCAAGCATTTCCGCGAGGAGTTCCCGCAGGTCACGATGCGCGTCGTCGAGGGCTTCAGCGGCCATCTCCTCGAATGGCTGGTGATGGGCAAGATCGACGTCGCGGTGCTCTACAACGCGCCCCGCATGAACAACCTGCTCGCCGAGCCGATCCTGCGCGACGAACTCTTCCTGCTCGGCGCGGGCGACGATGCCGGGACGCTCGGCAGCGGGCCGGTCGATGCCTCCGTGGTGGCGACGCTGCCGATGATCCTGCCCGCGCGGCCGCATGGCCTGCGCCTGCTGCTCGACCAGGTGCTCGGCCAGGCCGGCATCGAGCCGCGCATCGATCTCGAGGTCGAGGCGATGCCCTCGACGCTCCGGCTCGTGGAGGGCGGCATGGGCTACACCATCCTCTCCTATTCGAGCGTGCATCATCTCGTCGCCGAGGGGCGGATCCGCTACTGGCGGATCAAGAACCCGTCGATCGAGCGCGAATTGCTGCTCGCCACCTCCAGCCAGCGGCCGACGACGACGGCGATCCGCGCCCTGACCGCGCTGATCCGCAACGAGGTGCGGGCGCTGCGGAAGCAAGGCGTGTTCGAGCCGGCTGGCTGATCGGTTACTCGTCGCGCTCGACCGCGAAGCAGGCGACCTTGGTCTCGCCATGCCATTCGAGCTTCGGCCGTTCGGTGCGGCAGCGGTCGAAGGCAAGCGGGCAGCGGGTATTGAAGGGGCAGCCCGGCGGCGGATTGAAGGGCGAGGGCATCTCGCCCTTGAGGCGGATGCGCTCGCGCGCCCGCGCCGGATCGGCGACCGGCGTCGCCGAGAGCAACGCCCGCGTATAGGGATGCTTCGGCCCGGCGAACAGCACCTCGCGCGGCGCCTGCTCGACGATGCGACCGAGATACATGACGACGATGTCGTCGGCCATGTGCCGCACCACCGAGAGACCGTGGCTGATGAAGAGATAGGCGAGGCCGAGGCTCTGCTGCAATTCGACCAGGAGGTTCAGCACCTGCGCCTGCACCGAGAGGTCGAGCGCCGAGACCGGCTCGTCGAGCACCAGGATCTCCGGCCGCAGCATCAGCGCGCGGGCGATCGCGATGCGCTGGCGCTGGCCGCCCGAGAACATGTGCGGATAGCGGTCGGCATGCTCGGGCCTGAGGCCTACACGCGTCAGCATGTCGAGCACTGCGGCGCTGCGCTCGGCCCGGCTCATGCCGGGGCGATTGATCACCAGCGGCTCGGCGAGGGCGGCGCCGATCTTCTGGCGCGGGTTGAGCGAGCCAGAGGGGTTCTGGAAGACGATCTGCACGCGCGATCGCAGTTTCGCCAGCGCGGCGCGGTCGGCGCCGACCACCTCGACGCCGTCGATCGCGAGCGTTCCGGCCGTGGGCGGCTCGATCATGGTGACGAGGCGGGCGAGGGTCGACTTGCCGCAGCCGGATTCGCCGACGACGGCGAGCGTCCGTCCGGTCTCCAGCGTGAAGGAGGCGTCGGCGAGGGCACGGATCACCGCCGGCTTGCGGAAGGCGCCGCGCGGAACCTCGTAATGGCGCGCGAGATGGCGCGCGTCGAGCACCGTGGTTCCGGCCATGGGGGATGCCGGCGGCACCGTCGTCGCGTGGCTCATGCTGCGACCTCGCGGCCTTCGGGGAAGGGATGGCCGATCGGCCGGCCGCCGGCGAGCGGGTAGTGGCAGAGCGCGAAGCCGGCGATGGCGCCCTGGCGCGGCGGCGCCTTCTCGCGGCAGCGATTGGTGGCGAAGCGGCAGCGCGGCTCGAAGAGGCAGGCCGGCGGCCGGTCGGAAAGCCCCGGCACCGTGCCCGGGATCGAGGGCAGGAAGCGGCCATGCGCCCGCTCCGGCAGCGCGGCGAGCAGCGCCGCCGTATAGGGATGGTGCGGGTCGGCGAAGAGCGGGCCGACCGGCTGCTCCTCGACCTTCTGGCCGGCATAATGGACCGAGACGCGCTCCGCCGTCTCCGCGACGACGCCCATGTCATGGGTGATGAGGACGAGGCCGGTGCCGGTCTCCCGCTGCAGGGCGACGAGCAGGTCGAGGATCTGCGCCTGGATCGTCACGTCGAGCGCCGTGGTCGGCTCGTCGGCGATGATCAGCTTCGGCCGGCAGGCGAGCGCCATCGCGATCATCACGCGCTGGCTGATGCCGCCCGAAAGCTGGTGCGGAAAGGCCTTCAGCCGCCGCTCGGGATCGGGGATGCCGACCGCGTCGAGCAGTTCCAGCGTCCGCGCCCGGCGCTCGGCCTTTCCGAGCCCGAGATGCACCTTGAGCGTCTCGCCGATCTGGAAGCCGACCGTGAAGCACGGGTTGAGGCTCGACATCGGCTCCTGGAAGATCATCGCGACATCCTTGCCGACAAGCCGCCGCCGCTCGCGCGGCGAGAGCGTCAAGAGGTCGCGGCCGTCGAAGGCGAGGCGCCGCGCGGTGACGGTCGCCGTCCAGGGCAGGAGGCCCATCACGGCCAGCATCGCCACCGATTTGCCGGAGCCGCTCTCGCCGACGATCGCCAGGATCTCGCCGGCATCGACGCTGAGCGAGACATTGTCGACGGCGCGGAAAACGCCTCCGCCCGTCGCGAAGTCAACCGAGAGGTCGGAGATTTCAAGCAGCGGCATCGTCGTTGGCTTTCGCTCGCTGAAGCACTATCTTGAGGTTCGGAGACTTGATCATGCCCGCTTCGCCTCGCCCCCTGCCGCCGAGCCCGCCGCGCCCGATCTCGGGTCCGACCGGTCCGCGCCCGAGCTATTGACCCGGTCGGCCACGCCGAGGTCGCGGTTGATCGCCGCGATGGCATCCGCTGCCAGTTCGGCCGCATAGACGCCCATCCCGATATAGTCCCGATACATGGCGACCCGTCTGTCGCCCGTCATCTCGCGGAACCGGTCGCTTCGGAGATCCTCTACGAGCCTGATCAGGGCTTCCACCTGCCGGTAGTAGACGATGACGGGATCGATGACGTCCGTCGGCAGGATATGGATATCCCTCAGGATCGCCTCGAGGACGAAAGGGCGCACCTCGCTCGGCACGACCGGGAGGAAGTCTTCCTCCGGCCCGCCCGGCAGCGCCGAGAGATCGACGGCGAGAAACTGCAGCAGCCGGTGGCGGTGGCTCCTGATCTCGGCCCGGATCGCGGTCTGCACATCGACGATCTTCTCGCGCCGGATGTCGGTCTGGCGACGCCGCTCGTGGCGATGCTCGATCTGCCAGCCGATGATCTGCACCAACGATGCGATCAGGGTCGCGATGATGGCCGGACCGACCCATGCCGAGAGGCCCATCAGCTCCTCCGCATTTTCGGGTCGAGCGCGTCGCGCAGGCCGTCGCCGACGAGATTGATGGCGAGGACGGTCACGAGGATCGCGAGGCCCGGCTCGGTCACGATCCAGGGCGAGGCCTGAAGGAATTCGCGCGCCGAGGCGAGCATCGCACCCCATTCCGGCGAGGGCGGCTGCGCGCCGAGGCCGAGAAAGCCGAGCGCGGCCGCCTCGAGGATCGCGTTGGAGATGGTGAGGGCGGCCTGGACGATGATCGGCGCCATGCAGTTGGGCAGCACGGTGCGGAACATGATCCTGAGCGTCCCCGCGCCGGCGACCCGCGCCGCCACGACATAGTCGCGCGACTTCTCGGAGAGCGCCGAGGCGCGCACGAGGCGCACATAGTTCGGCAGATAGACGACCGTGATCGCGACGATCGTGTTGGTGAGGCTCGGGCCGATGATCGCGACGATGACGATGGCGAGCAGGAGGCTCGGCACCGAAAGGATCACGTCCATCGCACGCATGATGACGATCGACGGCCAGCCGGTGGCGAAGGCCGCGACGAGGCCGAGCGCGATGCCGACGATCATCGAGGCGACGACGACGGCGAGGCCGATGAAGAGCGACAGCCGCGCGCCGAAGATCAGCCGCGAGAGCATGTCGCGGCCGACTTCGTCGGTGCCGAGCAGGAAGGCGCCGTTGCCGCCCTCCTGCCAGGCCGGCGGGATGCGTACGAAATCGCGGAACTGCTCGGTCGGGCTATGCGGCGCCACGACGTCGGCCAAGATCGCCGTCAGTACCAGGAGCGCCAGGATGACGAAACCGACGACCGCGGCGCGGTTCTCGGAAAAGTCGCGCACGAAGGTGGCAAAGGCGCCGGGCGGGGGCGCGGCCTTGCGCGCCGGCGTGGTGGTCGCGTCAGCGGGCATGGCGGATCCTCGGATTGAGCACGCCGTACAGGACGTCGACCAGGATGTTGATGAGAATGACGAGGCCCGAGATCATCAGCACGCCGCCCTGCAGCACCGGATAGTCGCGGCGCTGGATCGATTCGATCAGCCAGGTGCCGATGCCGGGCCAGGAGAAGATGTATTCCGTCAGCACGGCGCCGCCCATCAGCATGCCGGTCTGCAGGCCGATCACCGTTACGACCGGGATCAGCGCGTTGCGCAGCGCATGCACGTTGACGACCCGGAAGGGCGAGAGGCCCTTGGCGCGCGCCGTCCGCACATAGTCCTCGCCGAGCACTTCCAGCATGGTCGAGCGCGTCATGCGGGCGATGGTTGCGAGCGGGATCGTGCCGAGCACGATGGTCGGCAGGATGAGGTGGGACACAGCCGAGAGGAAGGCGCCGTCCTGGTCGGACAGCAGGCTGTCGATCAGCATGAAGCCCGTCACCGGCTCGAAATAATAGAGCAGGTCGATGCGGCCCGAGACCGGCGTCAGGTCGAGCGTCACCGAGAAGAACAGGATGAGCAGCAGGCCCCACCAGAAGATCGGCATCGAGAAGCCGGTGAGCGCCACGCCCATGACCGAATAGTCGAGGAAGCCGCCGCGCCGGGTCGCCGCGAGGACGCCGGCTGGAATGCCGAGCACCACCGCGAACAGCATGGCGCAGAGGGCGAGCTCGAGCGTCGCCGGGAAGAGCGTCAGGAATTCCTGCAGGACCGGCGCATGGGTCGAGATCGAGGTGCCGAGATCGCCGTGGGCGATCTGCACGAGATAGTCGAGGAACTGCTTCCAGACCGGCTGGTCGAGGCCGAGCTGATGGCGGAATTCCGCGAGGCGCTCCGGCGAGATGCCGCGCTCGCCGGTGCGAACCTCGATCGGGTCGCCGGGCACGAGGCGGATCGCGACGAAGGTCAGGAAGGCGATCGCGATGAAGGTCGGGATGACCAGCAGCACGCGCCGGACGATGAAGCCGAGCATCGGGGGCTACGAGGCGCGGCGGCGGCCCTTGGGGAGCCGCCGCCGCGGCCGTCCTATTTCAGGTCGACCTTGGCGAATTCGTGCCGGCCGAGCGGGCTGACCTTGTAGCCAACGACTTCCTTGCGCACCGGCTCGAACACGACGGAATGGGCGATGTTGAACACCGGCACCTCGTCATGGGCGATGACCTGCATCTCCTCGTAGAGCTTGGTGCGCTCGGCCTTGTCGAAGATGCTCTTGGCCTTCTTCAGCTTGTCGTCGAAGTCCTTGTTGCACCACTTCGAGATGTTCTGGCCGCCGTCGCGAGCCGCGTCGCAGCCGAGCAGGAAGAAGAAGTTGTCCGGATCGCCATTGTCGCCGGTCCAGCCGAGCTGGCCCATCTGGTGCTCGCCGGCCTGCATGCGCTTGCGATACTCGCCCCATTCATAGGAAACGAGGTTCGCCTTGATGTTGAGCTTCTCG
>CAWZZK010000251.1:0-22290 GCA_963966455.1 Kaistia sp.
GGTTGTGGATCTGGTCCGTCTCGGACATCAATATGGGCGCCGGCGCCCGACAGGCGGTGCCCCTGCGGCAAGCGAGGGGGTGGCGGCGATGGCATCGCCGGCAGTGGGGCCTGAGAGTTTCGGGATGCCGCGCCGCGGCAGGGCGCGGATCGCGCCATTCCCTGCTATGATGCGTCCCTCCCCGTTCGCGCGACTTGAGGGGGCGCCACGACGGTGCAGATGAAGGTCCAGCTCCGCACGCTGCCGACGCAGGTCGCCGGCGTCCTCATCCGGCGCATCGCCAGCGATGCGTTCACGGACGGGCTGGTGCCGTCGGAGCAGCAGATTTCGGTCGAGTTCGGCGTGTCGCGGGCCGTGGCGCGCGAGGCGCTGAAGATATTGAGCGCCCTCGACATGGTCGAGATCGCCCAGGGACGGCGGGTCACCATCCGCCCGATCGCCGAATGGGACTATCTGAGCCCGCTCCTCATCGAATGGCTGCCGCAGGAGCAGGTGCATGACCTGCTCGTGGAATTGCATCACGCGCGTCTCATCTTCGAGCCGGCGATCGCCGGCGAGGCGGCGCGGCGGCTGACCGAGGCCGATCTCAAGCGGCTCGGTGGCATCCTCTCCGCCATGGAGCGCCACGAGCGCGAGCCCGACGTCTATGTCGAGCTCGACTTCGACTTCCACATGGAAATCTGCCGCGCGACGCGCAACCGTATCCTGGACCGCTTCATGTATTCCTCGCGCTGGTGGCAACTGGCGAGCCGCCGCGTGTCGAACCAGGCGCCGGACGCCCTGCCGACCGCGACGCGCCAGCACCGCGCCATCTACGAAGCGCTGGCGGCGCGCGACGCAGCCGCCGCCGAGGCGGCGATGCGCATCCATCTCGAAGTGACTCTGAAGGCGATCGCCGAACTCGATCTCGATTTCGTCGAGCGCGCCTGAAAGCGGTTAGGACGCCTCGTCGCTGAAAGCGGCGGTCTTTGGCGCTTCAGAGGGCGGTCCGAAAGCCGGCTCGATGGATCTCGACGCCGAAAAGCGCCTCGCGGCCGTCCAAACGTACTTGTCAGATAAGCGGATAACCGTATAAAAGACTGTGAGACGAGGCGGCCGCCGATAATCGCCGCCCCGCATTGGGAGGAAGAGCATGCAGTATCGCCGTCTGGGCGGATCGCCGGTCGAGGTGTCGGAAATCGGCCTCGGCACCTGGGGCATGTCGGGCTCGTTCTGGGGCGCGGCCGACGACGCCGAATCGATCCGCGTCATCCATCGCGCGCTCGATCTCGGCGTCACGCTGATCGACACGGCCGAGGCCTATGGCGCCGGCCATTCCGAGGAGGTCCTCGGCGAGGCGCTGGTCGGCCGCCGCGACAAGGCGGTGATCGCGACCAAGGTGGCGCCGAACCATCTCGAGCCGGCCGATGTGCTGGAAGCCTTCGAAGGCTCGCTGAAGCGGCTGAAGACCGACTTCATCGACATCTATTTCATCCATTGGCCGCATCCCGATTATCCGATCGGCGACACGATGGGTGCGCTGGAGAAGCTGCGCAGCGAGGGCAAGATCCGCGCGATCGGCGTCTCCAATTTCGGCATCAAGCAGATCGAGGAAGCCAACCAGCACGGCACGATCGACGTGCTGCAGCCGCCCTACAACATGCTCTGGCGCGAGGTCGAGGCGGAGATCCTGCCCTATTGCCGCGAGCATGCGATCGGAATCATCCCCTATAGCGGCCTCGCGCAGGGACTTCTGACCGGCACGCTTCGTCCCGACACGCAGTTCGCCGAAGGCGACGAGCGGCGCACGACCGTGCTCTTCCAGCCCGGCACCTATGAGAAGGCGCTCGCCGCGGTCGAGGGCCTGCGGCCGATCGCGGCCAAATATGGCAAGACGATCCCGCAGCTCGCCGTTCAGTGGCTCACGAGCCGCCCCGGCGTCAGCTCGCCGCTGCTCGGCGCCCGCACGGTGCGCGAGATCGAGGAAAATGCCGGCAGCGTCGGCTGGACGATCAGCCCCGAGGATGTCGCGGCGATGGAGGCGCTGACGGCGCCGGTCTGGGCCGAGATCGCGTCCAAGGGCGACATGTTCGGCTACTGGACCCGCCACCACCGCCCGCGCGCACAGAAGTAGCGCCGGGCAATCCGGATCCCCGCGCGCCCGCCTTCTCCTCCTCCGTGCCAGCGCCCCGGCCCGGAGTCCCCCTCCACGGAGGGCGGCGCGCGGGGTGACCATTCACCGGACGGCACTCGGCGCCGTTCCGCGAAATTCAAGGTCGCCGCGCCGATGACGGAGCGCGGCCGGCCATCCAGCATGCGCAGAACAGCGTCAGAGCGGGGCATGATCGCCGCCGGCGCCGCGCAACAGAACCGACGAGGGAGAGAGTTTCCATGAAGATCACCGACATCAAGACCGCCGTGGTCGCCTATCACGGTCACGCGACGCTGGTCCGCATCGATACCGACGAGGGCATCTACGGCATCGGCGAGGCCAATCCGGATGCCGGCGCCGCGGCGATCGTCGGGCTGATCTCCGAGCTGAAGCACGAGCTGATCGGCGAGGATCCGCGCAATGTCGAATATTGCTGGGACAAGCTGCGCAAGGCGCACATCTTCTCCGGCGCACAGTCGGGCGTGTTCCTGATTGCGCTGTCGGGCATCGAGATCGCGCTCTGGGACCTCGCCGCCAAGGCCGCCGGCCAGCCGCTCTACCGTATGATGGGCGGCAAGTACCGCGACAAGGTCCGCCTCTATGCCGATTGCGGCGATGGCGACGAGAAGTCCGGGTCGCCGGCCGGCTGCGCCGCGCGCGCCAAGCGCATGGTCGCCGAGGGCTTCACGGCGCTGAAGTTCGACATCGACAATCTGAACCATCCCGCCAAGTTCGACCGGATGAACCATACGGCGAACAATGCCGAGATCCGCTCGATGGTCGAGCGCGTGCAGGCGGTCCGCGAGGCGATTGGCCCCGATATCGACCTCTGCATCGACCTGCATGGCCGCTACGACGTGCCGAGCGCCTGCCGCATCGCCTGGGAGATGGAGCCGTTCAACCTGCTCTGGCTCGAGGAGCCGATCCCGGCCGAGAATGTCGACGCGCTCCGCCAGATCCGCTCGCGCAGCCGCACGCCGATCTGCATCGGCGAGAACCTCTACATGCGCTGGGGCTTCCGCGAGATGATGCAGCAGCAGGTCGCGGACGTGATCATGCCCGACGTGCCGAAATGCGGCGGCCTCGCCGAGAGCAAGAAGATCGCCAATCTCGCCGAGATCTATTACCTGCCCTTCGCGCCGCATCTCGTCTCGACGCCGATCGGCACCATGGCCACGGCCCAGACCTGCGCCGTCGTGCCGAACTTCCTGGTGCTGGAGTGGCATGCGCTGGAAGAGCGCGAGGCCTGGGACAGCTATGTGAAGCTGCCGAACGGCGCCAAGTCGATCGTCGAGGACGGGCATATCGTTATCCCCGACACCCCCGGCATCGGCGTCGAGCTCGACATGGACGGCGTGCGCCGCCATGCCGTCCCCGGCTTCGGCATCTTCGCCTGACGATATCCGCCGGGGCCGCGGCGCGGCTCCGGCCTTCCCTCGATAGGGCTCGGACACGGGGCCAGGACAACCATGGGCAAGCGCATCGTCTTCACGGGCGGCAGCGGCAAGGCCGGCCGTTTCGTCATTCCCTCCCTCGTCGCCAGGGGCTACGAGGTGCTCAATCTCGATCTCGTGCCGCTGGATTTCCCCGGCGTAGAGACGATGATCGTCGATCTTTCCGACAGCGGCGAGGCGTTCAACGCGCTCTCCAGCCATTTCGGCTTTCCCGAGTATTTCTCGGGCAGGGGCAGGGCGCCGATCGACGCGGTGGTGCATTTCGCGGCGATCCCGCGCATCTTCGCGCGGCCAGACAACGCCATGTTCCGCACCAATGTGCTTTCGACCTACAATGTGCTCGAGGCGGCAACCAAGCTCGGCATCCGCAAGATCGTGACGGCGTCGAGCGAGACGGTCTACGGCATCTGCTTCGCCGAGGGTGACCGCGATTTCGCGAGCTTCCCGGTCGACGAAGAGAGCGATGCCGATCCGACCGACAGCTATGGCCTCTCCAAGATCGTCGGCGAGAAGATCGCCCGCTCCTTTGCCTCGCGCAGCGGCGCCGACATCTATGCGCTGCGCATCGGCGCGGTGACGGCGCCGGAGGACTACAAGCGCTTCGCGGCCAATCTCGCCGATCCGCTGTCGCGCAAGCGCGATGCCTGGAGCTATATCGACGTCAACGACCTCGCCGAGATCGTGCATCGCTCCGTCGAGACCGACGGGCTCGGCTTCCAGGTCTTCAACGCCACCAATGACCGCATCATCGCCAACGAGCCGACCGAGGAATTCCTCGCCAAGCACCAGCCGCAGACGCCGCTGACGCGGCCGCTGCCGGGCTACGAGGCGCCGCTCTCCAACCGCAAGGCGCGCGAGCTGCTCGGCTTCCGCGAGGCGGGCGACTGGCGCCGCTTCGTGCCCACGAACTGAGCGGCGGGCCTTGCCGCCGGACGCCGACGTGATCCATCCTCGCGAAGGCGTGCCGTTCTCCGGCGCCTCGTCGTGGAGGGTGGGATGATTGCGATCGGGTGCCTCGCGCCGATCATTCTCGGCGTCGTCGGCGTCCTTGCCGGCAATGCGATGGCCGGCAGCATGGGTGCGATCTGGGGCGGCGTCGCCGGTCTTTTCGGCGGCGGCCTCATCCTGGGCGCGGTCGGCTGGATCGCGCGCCAGATGAAGGAATGACTCGTCCACCGCCTTCGTGCGATACCGGGCGCCGTCCCCGGCCGAGCCCCAGCTTTCCCCCCGCCGGGACCGACAGCTGAGGAGTTTTCATTTGTCCGGCACCGATCTCTTTCGCGGCGCGTCTTTTGCCGCGCTCCTTTTCGACATGGACGGCACGCTCCTGTCCTCGATCGAGGCGGCGGAGCGGATCTGGTCGCGCTGGGCGGCCCGGCACGGTCTCGATGTCGAAACCTTCCTGCCGACGATCCATGGCAAGCGCGCCGTCGAGACGATCGCCGAACTCGGCCTTCCCGGTGTCGATGCCGTCTATGAGGCTGATCAGCTGACGCTCGCCGAGATGGACGACATGGGCGGCATCCGCGCCATCGACGGCGCGGTCGAGTTCCTCGCCGGCCTGCCGGGCGATCGCTGGGCTATCGTCACCTCGGCGCCGCGGCCGCTGGCACTGCGCCGCCTCGCCGCCGCCGGCGTCCCGGTTCCGGACCTCCTGATCACCGCCGACGATGTCGTGAACGGCAAGCCGCGGCCGGATTGCTATCTGCTCGCGGCCGAGCGCCTCGGCGTCGATATCGGAGCCTGCCTCGTCGTCGAGGATGCGCCCGCCGGCATCGCCGCCGGCGAGGCGTCGGGCGCAGCGGTGCTCGTGGTGGCGGCGACGCATCGCGAGGAAATGGCGACGCCGCATCCCACGATCGGCAGCTATGCCGAACTCCTCATCACGCTCGACGACGACGGCGTGCGCGTGCACCGCGCGCCCCTGGCCTGAGGCCGGTCAGGCCCTCGTCGCGGCGAGACAGCCGCCGAACACCGGCGTGCTGCCGACGATGAGCGCGCCGCGGCGATAGAGCGTCGCGAGGCCGCTCCAAGACACGCCTTCCACGATCCAGAGCGTGCCGTCCGCCGCCGTGCCCTTGAGGCGCGTATCGGCGGCGGCGATCGCTTCCAGCATCGCCGCCGGCTCGGTGCCGGCGCGGAAGATGACGACCGTATCGGCGCCGCCCTCGATGCGCGGCCCGGCCGCCGCCACGAGGCCCGCGACGGCGGTGACGACAAGAAGCGCCGCGACGGCGCGGCGCGGCGGCGGTCCCCCGTCCGCCCCCCGCAGGAGCCACGCGGCGGCGAGGGGCAGACCGCCGAAGATCACGAGCCAGCCGATATCCCACAGGATCGGCTCTGCCGCATCCATGCGGATGTGATGCAGGCCGAGCGCCCAGTGTACCAGGAGCGCGTCGACGCAGTGCCAGCAGCCGAAGCCGGCGAGGACGAGCGCGGCCATCCGGCGCAGCGAAAGGCCCGGTGACCGCGCCCTCCGCGCCGCCACCAGCAGGCCGGCGCCGATGAGCGCGATGATATACATCGCGAGATGAAACACACCGTCGGCGACCATCTGGAAGCGGAGATCGCCCGCCGCCGGCCCGTCGATGGCGGACAGGAGATGGTGCCACTGCAGGATCTGGTGCAGCAGGATGCCGTCGAAGAAGCCGCCGAGCGCGAAGCCGATCATGGCATAGCCGGCGATGGCTCGGCGATCCGGGCGCGGGCTCATGCGACGAGCGCCAGCACGACAAGTAGCGCGACGATGCCGAGCATGCCGTAGAACTTCCAGGAAAGCGCCCGGCGCGGCGTCTGCGTGTCGGCGGTGAACGGGCGCATGGCGCTGCCGGTCTCGCTGGCATTGGCGCCCGGCGGCGGGCGTGCCGCGGCGCGCTCGCCTTCGAGCACCGGCTGCGTCTCGCCGCCGGCCTCGGCATCGGTCTCGAGCGGCGCCATCGCCGGATCGAAGCCCGGCACCTTGTCGCCCGTCCGCCCTTGCTGGATATCGCCGCGGATTTGCGCGGCGGGAATGTCGCTGGTCATCGCACCCTCCGCCGGCCGAACCATGCGCGGCGGGTGATGTTCCGTTGCCTCGCGGGAACCGCCTTGCCGGATGGGGGTTCGAGACGATGGGCGCGGCGGATCGCGGCCGCGTCAATAAAGGAGCGCGACATGAGCTGGGGCTTCGGCAACATCAAGGGCATCGGCAGCAAGGGCATCGGTAACGTCAAGGGCATCAGCAAGGTCAAGGGGATGGGCGGAGCCGTCGCCGGCGCCGTGACGCAGCGGGCGTCCGCCGCGCGTCGCCGCTCCACGTCGCTGCTGCCGTTCCTCGTCGCGGCATCGCTGGCGGGGCTCGCCGCCTATAATAATGTCCGCGCCCGCCAGGCGGTGCGCCGCGCCCTGCGCGGCCGACTGATGCATGTCGGCGCGGTGCGGCTGCATGTCCTCGACGAGGGCACGGGCATGCCGCTGGTGCTGCTGCATGGCAACGGCTCGGCCGCCGAGGATTTCGTCGCCAGCGGCATCATCGACGAGGCGTCGTCGCGCTACCGGATGCTCGCCTTCGACCGGCCCGGCTTCGGCGCCAGCTCGCGGCCGCGCGGCGCTGCCTGGACGCCGGCGGCACAAGCCGATCTCATTCACGCGGCGCTGCAGCAGCTCGGCATCGAGCACTATCTGGTGCTCGGCCATTCCTTCGGCGCCTCGGTCGCGCTCGAATGCGCGCTGCGCCATCCGGAATCGGTCGCCGGGGTCGTCGTCGTCTCGGGCTATTATTTCCCGAAGCCGCACCCGGCGCTGGCGCTCGCCTCCCTGCCGGCCGTCCCCATCCTCGGCACCATCGCCCGCTATACCGTCCTGCCGCTCCTCGCCCGCAAGGCCTGGCCGCTGGTGCTGGAGAAGATGTTCCGCCCGGCGCCGATCGGCCCACGCTTTTCGACGTCGCTCCAGGAACTCAGCGTCGCTCCCGAGACGCTGCGCTCTGTCGCGGCCGAGTCGGCGCTGCTCATCGCGGCCTCGGCCATGGTGCCCGACTATGGCCGCATCCACGTTCCGGTCGGCATCCTCGCCGGCGCGGAAGACGACGTGATCCCGGCCGTGGAACAGGCGGAACTGCTCAAGGCCGCGATTCCCGGCGCGCATCTGGAGATCGTGCCGCTGACCGGGCACATGGCGCAGCAGACGGCGCCGGACGCCGTCCTCGCCATGATCGACCGCATCGAGACCGCCCGCCGCGCCTCCTGAGGGCCTCAATCAGGGGGCACGATCCGCCACGGGCAACAAGCCGTACAAGCAACACGATCAGGGCCGGGTGACCGCCGGCCCCGATCCGTCGTGGGTGCGGCGCCCGCGCGAATCATGTCCTATTCGGCGCGGCGTCCCGGCACGGGCGGCCGGCATCCCCAACGAGGCCCATGGCATGACATCGTCGTCCTTCGAGCAGACCGCTCCGCCCGCGCAGAATTCACGCGCAGGCGGACAGCGACTTGCGCGCGTCGCCCTCTCCACCGCCGCCGTGGCCCTGCTCGCGGGATGCGCCAACGTGCCGCTTTCCTCCGGGTCGGGCCTCTCGTCCAATGTGAAGCTCGGCCAGGAGAGCGGCGGCTTCGGCAAGACGCGCAGCTTCGCGGACAAGCAGGCGCTCGCCGCCGCGCGCACGGTCCGCATCGTGCCGACGACGCTCTCGGCGCAGGCGGCGGGCCGCGTTCCGAAGGCGGCCGACCGCGTCCTCGTCTCCAATGCCATCGACCGCGCGACCTGCATTGCGCTTAGCGACCGCTTCGAGATCGTGGCCGGCAACCAGCCCGCCGATCTCGCGGTGCACAGCATCGTCGCGGACATCGTGCCGACCGACAAGGTGCTGGCCGGGGCCTCGGTGGCCGTCTCGCTCGGCAGCAGCTTCGTCCTGCCCGTCGGCGCGCCGCGCCTGCCGCTCGGGCTCGGCGGGCTGTCGATGGAGGGCGAGGCGCTCGACCGGTCCGGCCAGCAGGTCGCCGCGCTGGTCTGGGCCAAGGGCGCCAATTCGCTCACGACGAAGCCGCGCGTCTCCGATGTCGGCGACGCCTATGCGCTCGCCTCGTCCTATGCCGGCGCGCTGGCGAACCTGCTCGCCAAGGGCACGCCGCCGCCGGACGTCAACATCGCCATTCCCTCCGGCCAGAAGGTGCAGTCCTTCCTCGGCGGCAAGCCGAAATACGCCGCCTGCGACGCCTTCGGCCGCCAGGCCGGCATTCCCGGCTTCGTCAGCGGCATGGTCGGCGCGCCGCCGGAATGGACGGATCCCTCGGCCCGCACCGCCGCGCCGAGCCCGGCGCGATAAGGCAGCGCGTTGGCATCGCGGCTTGACGGAACCCGATGCATGGTCGGACTTTGACAGGGCGTTGATCCGATGAGGACTGTCATGCATCCGATCGAACGTATCTCGGTCTGGGAGACAGTGGCCCGCCGCCGGCGGCTGACCAATGTCGAGGAGGCGGCGCGCTGGCTCCTCGAGAAATGGCCGGCGGGAACGGTGAAGCCGCGCAGCTATGGCAAGGCGCTCAGGACCTGCCTCGATGCCCTCAACGGCAAGGCCTCGGCCGCAAGCGCTCGCGAGGCGCTGGTCAAGGTCGCCGACGACGCCGGCATTCTCGACCAGGCGTGACCATCGTCGGCCGGCGCCGATGATTGTCGCTATGATTCTTGCAGAGAAACGCAAAATATCGCATCCATTCCGGCGGCGGCTGGCATCGGGCCATCGCGCAGCGAGGGACGGGGTGGAGGATCATGCGGCTTCGCGTCGGCATCGTCGGGTGCGGCAATATCGCGGAAACCTATCTGCGCAACGCGCCGCTGTTCCCGGGCGTCCAGCTGACCGCCTGCGCTGATCTCGTTTCCGAGGCGGCGGCGAAGCGGGCGGCGGCCTATGGCCTTCGCGCCCTTCCTGTCGATGAGCTGATCGGCTCCGACGAGGTCGATCTCGTCCTCAACCTCACCGTCCCCGCCGCGCATTTCGACATCTCCGCGGCCGCGCTTGCCGCCGGCAAGCATGTCTTCACCGAGAAGCCGCTCTCCGTCTCCTTCGAGGAGGGGCGGCAACTGGTGGAGATGGCGGAGGCGCGGGGCCTCGCGCTCGGCTGCGCCCCCGACACCTTTCTCGGCGCGGCGGGCCGCCTGGCGCGCCGGCTCATGGACGAGGGCGCCATCGGCCGCGTCGTGACCGGGACGGCCTTCATGATGTCGCGCGGCATGGAGCACTGGCATCCGAACCCGCAATTCTACTACCAGCCAGGCGCCGGCCCGGTGCTCGACATGGGGCCCTATTACCTGACCATGCTGGCGACGCTGCTCGGCCCGACGCGGCGCGTCACGGCGATCGCGACGACGGGCGAGGCCGAGCGGCTCATCACGGCGCCCGGCCCGACCGCCGGCACGCGCTTCTTCGTCGGGACGCCGACCACGGTGCATGCGGCGCTCGAATTCGCGAGCGGCGCCGTCGTCGCGGTCGGCATGAGCTGGGACGTGTTCCGCCACGGCAATCATCCGATCGAACTGCATGGTACCGAAGGCTCGCTGCGCCTGCCCGACCCGGACACCTTCGGCGGCACGCTGGCGCTCAGCGAGCGCGGCGGCGACTGGCTGGAGATGCCGACCGATGCCCTCCTGAACGGGCGGCACAACTGGCCATTCGACAAGTCCGACCGCGCCAATTACCGCATGCTCGGCGTCGCCGATCTCGCCGCGTCGCTGACCGAGAAGCGGGCGCCCCGCGCTTCGGGTGCGCTGGCGCTGCATGTGCTCGAGATCATGGAGGCGATCCTCCTCTCCGCCGCGGAAGGCAGGCCGCGCCCGCTCACCACGACGACCGACCGCCCGCCGGCCTTGACCGAAGCCGAGGCCGCGGCGCTGCAGGCCGCCTGAGGAGCCATGATGACCGACATCGCCACCTATCCGAGCCTCCGTGGCCGCACCGTGCTCGTCACCGGCGGCGGCGGCGGCATCGGCGCCTCCATCGTCCGCCATTTCGTCGCCCAGGGCTCGAAGGTCGGCTTCCTCGATATCGACGAGAAGGGCTCGAAGGCGCTGGTCGCCGCGCTGGAAGGCGAGGGGACGGTGCATTTCGAGCGCTGCGATCTCACCGATATCGAGGCGCTGCGCGCCGCGATCGCCCGCATCCGCGAGCGTCTCGGGCCGATCACGATCCTCATCAACAACGCCGCCCATGACGAGCGCCACGCCATCGAGGACGTGACGCCGGATTATTGGGACCAGCGCCTCGCGGTCAATCTCAAGCACCAGTTCTTCGCGGCGCAGGCCGTGATGGGCGACATGAAGGCGGCCGGCGGCGGCGCCATCGTCAATATCGGCTCCAATTCCTGGATGCAGTCGCGCGGCGGCATGCCTGCCTACACGACGGCCAAGTCGGCGATCGTCGGGCTGACGCGCAGCCTCGCGCGCGATCTGGGCCCGTTCAATATCCGCGTCTGCTCAGTCGTGCCGGGCTGGATCATGACCGAGCGGCAGGTCAGTCTCTATCTGACGCCGGAAGGCGTCGCCGACCTGATGCAGGGCCAGTGCCTGAAGCGACAGCTTCAGGTCGAGGACATCGCGCGGCCGGTGCTGTTCTTCGCCTCCGACGAGGCGTCGGCCTGCACCAACCAGTCCTATGTCATCGACGGCGGCTGGGTCTGACGCCGCTCACGGCGCGATGATCACCTGCACCTCGGCCTCGGCGAGTGCTTCGGCGAGCGGCGCCGGCGGCAGCGCGCTCGTGACGAGGATGTCGATCTCCGAAAGCGGCGCGATGGCCGCGAAGGCGCTCTGCGTGAACTTGGTCTCGTCCGCGACGACGATCGTGCGCCGCGCCGCGCGCATCATCTCGGAGATCATCGCCGCTTCGGCGACGGTCGCGGTCGAGATGCCGCGCGCGGGATGGATCGAGCGCACGCCGATCACCGCCGTATCGACATGGATGCGGTCGGAATGGGGGAAGACCACCGGGCCGATCATCACGCGAGACACGCTGAACAGTTCGCCGCCGATCGCATAGACATTGGTGAAGGCGCTGGTGTCGATCTGGTCGAGGATCGACACCGAATTGGTGATGAGTCCGACCGAGCGGTCAGCCGGCAGCATCCGCGCGAAGGCGAGCGTCGTCGAGCCGCCATTCACCATCAGCGTCTCGCCGCTCTCGATGAGCCGCACCGCCGCGGCGGCGATCCGTGTCTTGGCGTCGGCCTGCGTCACGATGCGGTCGGCGACCGGGACGATCCCCGCCGGCTCGGCGCGCACCGCGCCGCCATGCGTGCGGAGCACCGCGCCGCTGCTGGCCAGCGAATCGAGGTCGCGGCGCACGGTGTCGGTGGAAACGCGAAACAAATCCGCAAGTTCCGGCACGGAGACGCTGCCCTGCTCGGCGACGAGACGCAGCATTTCGGTCCGGCGACTGAGCGGCAGGGCGACGGCGGACCGTCTTTTCATTCGGATTCTCCTTTTGAAGCCATGCTACCGGAAGTCGCTTGACGATGCCAATGGATCATCCTAAAAACGCATAAAGACGCAAAACACAGAATAAAAGCGCAAACGGGGAAACGCGCATGGCCGCCGCCGGCACTGCCTCTGCCGATCTCGAAGGCTTCGACCGCCTGTGGCGCCGGCGCTTCGCCGACACGGCGGCGGCGATGCCTTCGCTTGCCGGTACGGCGCGGCCGGTGCTGCTCGGCTTCTCGGCCTTCGTCGATGCCTCCGTGCGGCTGGAAGAGGCGGCCAGCCTGTTCGCGTCCGATGCGCCGATGCCTGCCCGCGATCTCGGCCGCGAACTCCTCGCCCGTATCCGCTCTGGTCGAGGCGGCGAATACAGTCTCGACTGGCCGGCCGGCGATGAATGGCTGGCTGCCAGCCTTCCGCACGCGATCGGCGCCGGTGGCACCTCGGCCCAGATTGCCAAGGCCTTCGGCATTCTCGGCGCGCCGGCGCTGCTGGCGCTGGCCGACCGCAGCCCGGCGCAACTGGCTGTGCTCGATCCCGCCATCCTCATCGCCGAGGGCGGCGAAGCCCATCCGCTCGCCGCGATCGCGCCCGACCCGGCGCGGGCCAAGGCGCGGCATTGGATCTTCGAATCGACCGCCGGGACCGAGGTCGCGGGCGAGATCGTCAGCCGCTCGACGCGGGTCATCGTCCGCCTCGTCGACGACGTGCCTGAGAATGATCCCGCCTTCGCTTCGCTCAGCCTCGCCATGGCCCGCGAGGCGGGCGCCGCGGCGATCTCCAGCCTCGTCTCGACGCCGGACGATGTCCTGCCGGCGACGCTCGTCCGCGTCGCGGATCTCGCGCGCGGCTGGCGCGACGCCGGCCTCGGATTCGTGCATATCGAGCTCGCCGACTACGGCCATCGGCCGCATCTGCCGGCGATGATCCTCGGCAGCCTTGCCGGCATCGTCACCTCGGTCGGCATGAGCCTTTCCGAATGGCGCGTCATCGGCGAGGGGCCGGCCGAGCCCGTCCCGATGGCCGCCTTCGCGCGCCGCCACGGCCTCATGCGGCTCTGCGTCCATGCCGACGACTATGCGCTGGCCGTTACCCGCGGCGATGCCGATCGCGAGGCGAGGGCGCTCTTCACCGGCTGCGTGCTGGCCGGCGCCCGCGCCGCGGCCGGCCGGCCGGTACGCCCTGAGGATGTTCCCACTGAAGCCGTGTTTTCGCCGCCGCCCGCGTTCGGGGGCTCAGCCGACGGCTATGCCGCGGTCAGCTGCCCCGCGCCCTGGCTGAGTCGACCCGCCAGCACGATCGGGCTCGGCGACACCTTCCTGGCCGGGACGCTGCTCGTCCATTGCCAGCCGCCGGGCGCTTAGCCCGAGACCTTCGCCCCCCTCTTCGCTTTTCGTTCTCAAGGAGACTTCCGTGACCTCAGCCGCGCCCGCCAGCCTTCAGGGCTCGATGCCCTCGCTCGACCCCGGCAAGATGCGCGGTCTGCAGCGCATCACGACCAGCGACGGCTTCTTCGTCGTCCTCGCGCTCGACCATCTCATCTCGTTCAAGGACATGCTGGCCGACGACCGTTCCAAGGTCAGCTACCAGCAGGCCGTCGACGCCAAGCTCGAACTGGTCCATGCCGTGGCGCCGGTCGCCAGCGCCTTCCTGCTCGAGGCGCAGTTCAGCCTGGCTCAGGTCATCGCCTCGCGCGCCCTTCCCGGTTCCGTCGGCCTCATCGCCTCGATCGAGGGCGAGGGCTTCGACACGGTCGATGGCGAGCGCCGCACGCGCTTCCGCCCGCATTGGACGACGCGCAAGATCAAGATGCTCGGCGCGGACATGGAGAAGCTGCTCTGGTTCTACCGCTCGGACGCCAGGACGGCCGAGGCGCAGCGCCAGGTCGTGCGCGATCTCGTCGTCGAATGCGCCGAGCAGTCGCTGCCCTTCGTCGTCGAGCCGATCTGGTACGCGCTGCCGGGGGAGGACACCAAAAGCACGGCCTGGAAGGAGCGCCGGGTCGAGGGGATCATCGAATCCGCCCATATCGCGGCCGAATTCGGCGCCGACATGCTGAAGGTCGAGTTCCCGGGCGACGTCTCGACGCCGGAGGGCCGGAGAGCCGCGGCCAAGGCCTGCCAGCGCCTCAATGACGGCATGGTGCAGCCCTGGGTGATCCTCTCGGCCGGCGTCGGCTACGAGGAATTCCGCACGCAAGTGGAGGTCGCCTGCGACGCCGGCGCCTCGGGCTTCCTCGGCGGCCGCTCGATCTGGCAGGACGCCGTCTCGACCCGCGACCCGGCGGCCCGCGCCGTCGCGGCCAAGGAGGCGGCCGACCGCCTCGCCGAGCTCACCGAAGTCACGCGCCGTCATGGCCGCGCCTATGCGCCGGCGGTGACCGGCGACCAGCTCGCCGCCGCCTTCCCGGACGGCTGGTATTCCAGCTGGCAGGAGGCCTGAGTCATGGTCGCCTTCTCCGGCAAGACCGTGCTGGTCACCGGCGGCGCCTCCGGCATCGGCCACGGCATCGTCGAGGCTTTCATCGATGCGGGTGCCCGCGTCGCCTTCACCTATGCCTCGAGCGGCGCGCAGGCGGCCGAGATCGTTGCCGCCCATGGCGCGGCTAAGGCGCTGGCGCTTCAGACCGATGCCACCGACGAAAGCGCGGTGGCCGAGGCGGTTTCGCGCACCAACGCCGCGTTCGGGCGCATCGACATCGCCGTCGGCAATGCCGGCGGGCTCTTGAAGCGCAGCAAGGTGGCGGACTGCTCGCTCGCGCTCTGGAACGAGGCGATGGCGGTCAATCTCACCAGCGCCTTCCTGCTGTCGCGGGCCGTGGTGCCGCAGATGACCGAAGCCAAATCGGGCGCCATCGTGCTGATGAGCTCGCTCGCCGCTCATGACGGCGGCGGCGCCGGCGCCTCGCACTATGCGGCGTCCAAGGGTGGCGTCATGACCTTTATCCGCGCGCTAGCCAAGGAGGTCGGCCCGGACGGCGTGCGCGTCAACGGCATCGCGCCCGGCCTGATCGGCACGCAGTTCCATGACCGCTTCTCGACGGCGGAAGGACGCAAGGCGACCGTCGAGCGCACGCCGATGCGCCGCGAGGGCACGCCGGCCGACGTCGCCGCCGCGGTGCTCTATCTCGCATCCCCCGCGGCCGGCTTCATCGCCGGGGAGATCATCGAGATCAATGGCGGGCTGGGCGCCTTCTAGGCGTCCAATCCGCACGATTGCGTTATTTTGCGTCTTTATGCTTGACGATGCAGAGGAGCGCGGCAAGCATGATGCAAAAAACAGCTGGCGAATGATCGCCGGCACCAAAGGGAGAGAGGAAATGACCAGGACACCGAAGACCCCCGCCGGCGGCAAGGGTGGAATCCAGCGCCGTCAGTTCATGATGGGCGCCGGCGTCGCCGCGGGCGCCGCCGCGCTCGGCATGCCGCGCCTCGCGCGCGCCGCCGACCGCGTCGAGATCAGCTTCGCCAGCGCCAAGTTCCAGGGCACCGAGACGATCGGCAACGTCGTCGACACCTTCAACGAGTCGCAGAGCAAGATCTTCGTCAAATATATCGAGCTGCCGCCGCCGAGCTCCTCGACCGAGGTGCACCAGGCGCTCGTCCAGCAGCTCGCGCGCAAGAACGGCTCGCCGGATGTGTTCACGCAGGACGTGATCTGGATCGCCGAATTCGCCGCCGCCGGCTGGGCGCTGCCGCTCGACGAATATTTCGGCGGCGTGAAGAGCCAGTTCTTCGACGGCACCATCGATGCCTGCACCTATGACGGCAAGCTGACCGCGCTGCCCTGGGGCATCGATTCCGGCATGATGTTCTACCGCAAGGATCTGCTCGACGAGATCGGCGCCAAGGTTCCGACGACCTGGGCCGAGATGACCGAGCAGGCGATGAAGCTGCAGGCCGACAAGAAGGTGAAGTTCGGCTTCCTGTGGCAGGGCAAGCAGGCGGAAGTGCTGGTCTGCGACGCCGTCTCGGTGCTCGCCTCCAACAATGCCGCGATCCTCGCCGCCGACGGCCGGTCCTCGACGCTCGCGACCGACAAGGCCGTCGAGGCGATCCAGTTCCTGCACGACACGATCAACAAGTACAAGATCAGCCCGGCGGATGTGCTCTCCTGGGACGAGGAGCCCTCGCGCGCACCCTTCACCGGCGGCGAGGCGGCGTTCCTGCGCAACTGGTCCTATGTCTATGTGCTGGCGCAGGACGAGAAGTCGTCCAAGGTCCCCGGCAAGGTCGGCGTCGCGCCGCTGCCCCATTTCGAGGGCGGCAAGAGCGCCGGCTGCCTCGGCGGCTATCAGTACGGCATCAACGCCAACACCAAGCAGCGTGAAGCGGCGGTCGAGTTCCTCACCTGGATGGCCTCGCCCGAGACGCAGCTCCGCTTCGCCCTCAAGATGGGCATTGCCCCGACCCGCCCGGCCGTCTTCGACGACGCGACTCTCGGCAAGGAGCAGCCCTTCATGCAGTCGCTGAAGACGGTGTTCACCGGCGCCACGCCGCGCCCGAAGACGCCGAAATATCCGCAGGTCTCGCTGGCGGCCCAGTCGGGCATCTCCCGCGCCCTCGTCACCGGCAAGGTGAAGGAGGAGCTGGAAGCGGCGGCCAAGAAGATCGACGCGATCGTCTCGAAGGCATGACAGCGCGGTCCCTCCCGGCCGCGGCGCTGGCCGGTCCCCCTCGGGGGGCCGGCTGGTCGATGCCGCGTCTCGCGCCGTTCCTGTTCCTGCTGCCGATCGCCGTCTCGCTCGGTTCGGTCTCGCTCTATCCGATCCTGAACGGCCTCTGGCTCTCCTTCACCAACACCTCGCTGGTGACGCAGGAGCATGACTTCATCGGCCTCGAGAACTACGCGCAGCTGCTCGGCGACGATCTCTTCTGGAATGCCTGGCGGCACACCGTCTATTTCACCGTCGTCTCGACGCTGGCCGAGACCGCGCTCGGCCTCGTGATGGCGCTGCTCCTCGTCGAGCGCTTCGCCGGCCGCTCGATCGTGCGCGCCGCGATGCTCGTTCCCTGGGCGATGCCGACCGTCGTCACGTCGAAGATGTTCGGCTGGCTGTTCGACGGCCAGTATGGCGTCGTCAACTGGGCGCTGCGCGAGAGCGGCCTCATCGCCGAGAACATCAACTGGTACGGCTCGATCGACCACGCGATGACGACCATCATCATCGCCGATGTCTGGAAGACGGCGCCCTTCATGGCGCTGCTGCTGATGGCCGGCCTGCAGACCATCCCGAAATCGCTGATCGAGGCGGCGCGGATGGACGGCGCCGGACCGGTCGCGACCTTTGTCCATGTGCGGCTGCCGCTCTTGATGTCCACGCTCCTCATCGCCGGCATGTTCCGTGCGCTCGATGCCTTCCGCGTGTTCGATCTCGTCTATGTGCTGACCGGCGGCGGCCCCGCCGACGCGACGGAGACGCTCTCGACGCTTTCCTACAAGACGCTCTTCTCGGCGCTGCAGTTCGGCTACGGTTCGGCCATGGCGACGGCGATGTTCATCACCGAGGCGCTGATCGCGATCGGCTTCGGCTTCTTCATCATGCGCAAGATGCGGGCGCCGCGATGATCTACGAGCGCAACCGTCTCCAGTCCTTCCTCATCTATTGCGGCGCCCTGCTGATCCTCTTCTGGTCGGCGGCGCCGTTCCTCTGGCAGCTTTCGACCTCGTTCCAGAACGATGTCGAGCTGACGGCGGCGACGCCCTCCCTGATCCCCTCGCCGCTGACCTTCGACCACTACTCGAACATCTTCGTCGAGAAGAGCTTCCAGCTCTATCTGCGCAATTCGCTGATCGTCGCCGGCCTGACGACGCTGTTCTGCCTCGCCATCGGCGCCATGGCCGGCTTCGCGCTGTCGCGCCTCGACATCAAGGGCCGGTTCGGCATCCTCGCCGCGATCCTCTCGGTGTCGATGTTCCCGCAGATCGCGATCGTCGGCCCGCTCTATCTGCTCGCCTCCGACCTCGCCTTGCTCGACACCTATCAGGGGCTCGTCATCACCTATGTCGCGCTCGGGGTGCCGCTCGTCACCTGGGTCATGTTCGGCTATTTCGATACGCTGCCGCGCGAGATCGACGAGGCGGCGCGCATGGACGGCTGCTCGACCGTCGGCCTCTTCTGGCGGATCATCCTGCCGATCTCTGTGCCGAGCCTGGTGACGACGGGCCTTCTCGCCTTCATCGCCGCCTGGAACGAGTTCATGTTCGCGCTCGCCTTCACCTCCAATATCGACCACCAGACGGTGCCGGTCGGCATCGCGAACTTCACCAATCTCCATTACATCCCGTGGGGCGACATCGCCGCCGCCTCGATCGTGGTGACGATCCCGCTGGTTCTCCTGGTGCTGCTCTTCCAGCGCCACATCATTGACGGGCTCACGCAAGGCGCGGTCAAGGAATGACGAAGGGCAAATCCATGCTGAAGCCGGCCTGCCAGACCTATACCTGGGAGATGCTGGGCAACGCCTTCCGGGGCGGTCCTGACGACCTCCTCGCCGCGATCGGCGCCGCCGGCTACCAGGGCATCGAGATCACCGACACCATGATCGGCGCCTATGCCGGCCGTCCGGCCGCCTTCGCCGAGGCGCTGGCGCGAAACGGCCTCGTGCTCGTCGCCTTCGCCTGCGGCAGCGCCTCGGGCTTCACAGAGGAAGCGGCGCTCGCGGACGATCTCGCCATGGTCGAGCGCGCGCTCGCCTTCACCGCCGCCTTTCCCGGTGCCGTGCTCTCGCTCGGCAGCGCCACCGTCATGTCGCCCGGCCCGCGCGAGGAGAAATTCGCCGCTGCCGCCCGCTTCTACAATGCCGTCGGGGAGGCGGGCCGCCGGCATGGCGTCACCGTCGCCTTCCATCCGAGCTCGCATCACGACACGCTGCTCGAGACTCGCGCCGACTATGACCGGATCATGGAATTGACCGATCCGGCGCTGATCGGCTGGGTGCCCGATACGGGCCATATCCTGCGCGGAAGGCAGGATATCATTGATACGCTCGAAACCTATTCCGAGCGCATCCGCTACCTGCACCTGAAGGATGTCGACGCCGCCGGCCGCTGGGCCATGCTCGGCGCCGGTGCCTGCGATATCCCCGCCGTCATCGACACGGTCGCGAAAGCCCCGAATTTCAACGGCTGGCTGGTCGTCGAGGAAGAATCCGAGGAAGCCGGCCGCGACCCCGCCGCCGCGGTCGCCAAGAACCGGCGCATGTTGCGGGACATGGTCGGAGTGTAGCGCGGTCGATCCACCCAGCCGGTCACCAGCGATGTGGCCGGACCGGCACCACGACGATCGGCACGCTCATGGCGTCGTCGATGCTGTCGTACCACATCTGGTCCTGGTGCCTCAGCCGCTCGCGATCGACCGCCGCGACCCGCTTCAGGCAAGCGTAGTAGCGCTTGGTCTTGTCGCCGAACTGCTCGCGGCAGCGCTGGTCGACCGAGGCCTGATAGCGCTCCATGCTGTTGCAGCCCGAGAGCAGCGCCAGGAAGAGAAGCCCGGGCAGCACAATCGCCTTCATTGGACAATCCTCCGCGGTTCGCTCGCCGCGCATGATTCCACGGCGGCCCGCCCGCGACTAGCGGTCGAGCGCCATGCAGGTCAGCGCATGCTCGCCAGATCGCTCGCCGAGCTTCTCTCGGAGTTCTGGCCAATTCCCGAGATCGACGGCCCGGCCGACCGCGGCCTCGATGACCCGGCTGGCGGCCTCCGAAAGCTGCGGATCGTCACCGACGAAGGCCTCTTCGATCGCCTCGAACACCGCGTCGTCACCTCCGCCGGCCCCCGCCATATCCTCGGCGAGCCGCTGCCCGAGGGCCATCAAGGTCAGCGGCGCGACCGCCTCGCTGCCAACGGATGCGCTCCCCGCATCCGCGCGCGCCGCCCGCAGCCCGGACGACGCCATCGCCAGCCGATCGATGAAGCGCTGAATGCTCGAGTCCATGACGACGTCTCCCGGATGCCTGCCGCGTATCGGGGACAACGCGTAAACCGCCTGTCGCGTTTCCTGCAGCGTGAAGAGATGGACTGCTTTTCCTCACGCGCTTTTGCGTTGTTGAAAAACCATGTCAGCGGCAGCCCCATCCTGCTGACCGTTCCTTTTCACTGCGGGATGCATCTGGAAAGAACTTGCCAACTGGAGCGAGCCAATTAATCTGGCCGTGATGATGCTTATGGAAGGCATATCACGGCCAGCAGTCTGACGATGTGCGCTGATGGAAGGCGCGATCGGATCGGAAGGTCGAAAAAGGGGTCGCACTCTGTTGTAGGGGAGCGGCCCTTTTTATTGTCCCGTCAGCAACAAGATCGTGCATTCCCCTCTTGCCCGTCAAGGGATAGTGGCGTCCGAAACTTGGGCGGCTACATGTCGTGTGTGCCGTTGCATCTGGGACGGAGCGGGACGGGAACAGGGGAAAGCGACGCGAGCCAGATAACAAAGACAAGACGCGACAGTAGGTTGCGGCCGTTCTTCTCGCTACGAGCGCTGTGGACAAACAGTCTGAAACAACCGCATCAAAGTCGTCATGCGGCAACGCGATGTCCACAGGTTAGGGCTTGCCATGAGCGATCTAGCGCTGCCGCGCTCTCGGCCAAAACCAAACTTCATTGATTGAGTTCAATTGGCCGAAACCGCCCCGCCTGGCAATCATATTGCCTGGGTTCGCGACGCACAGGCGGAATCCGCGGGGGATCGTCGAAGCTCAGTTACAACGAATGCGGCGTGCAGGCAGCAGGGGACCGGAGTACGCGTAGGTCTCCAGTTTCTGTTTGACTTGCTTTTGGTACAGCTGGGTGGGCTCGAACCACCGACCTTCGGAGCCACAATCCGACGCTCTAACCAACTGAGCTACAGCTGCCTACCTTGAAAGCGAGCGGAACCTAGAAGCATTGGCGGCGCGTTGCAAGTGCTAACAGCGCCCCGGCACCGCTTTCCCCAGCGCGCTTTCCGTTGAGCCGGGAAGGCTCGGGAGGCGTTGGGGCGTCATGAAAAAGGCGCCGGCGGAGGACCGCCGGCGCCTTTCGAAATGTCGCGGGACCGCTCAGTTGAGCGTGGTGCCCTTCAGCGCCTTCTCGACGCTCGCCTTCACGGGGCGCGAGGCGTCGGCCACGAACTTCTGCGAGAAGTCCTGCATGTCCTTAACCTGGGCGGCGAAGGCCTCGGTCTGCTTGCGGGCGAAGCCCATCTGCAGCTCGAGCACTTCGGCGAAGGTCTTGGCGCCGAGCAGCTCCTTCGCGAAGGCGAAGGAGGCGTCGCTGTGGACCTTGGCCGCGTCGAGCGACTTGTGGCTGAGCTCGACCATGCCGCTGCGGGCCGTCTCGACGCTGTCCTCGAAAGCCTCGGTCGCCTCTTCGGCGGCAGCCTTCATCTTGGCATAGGCGTCCTTGCTGCCCGACAGCGTCTTCTCGGCGAAGTCGCGGAAGGCAGCCGGCATCTCGGCGGTCGGAAAATTGAAGCTGAACGCCTCGAAGGGCGCCTCGAAGGCCTTGGCAGCCTTGGCGGCGGCGGTCTTGGCGGGCTTCGCGGCAGGGGTATCGGTCATTTCGGCTCTCCTTGAGAATGCGTCGATCTCGAGAGCGAGAGAGCCGTGACAGACGATCCGTTCGGCTCCGGTCGAGATGCCTCTCATATAGCCAGTCACCTTGTGCGTTGCAATATCATTTTGCGCCGCACAAGGGGATTCGCGTTCATTTTTCCTGTCGCGAAAGGGCAATTTCCTTGAGGTCCGGATTAATTCGGGCCCAAGGCGCCGGCTCACTATGCTGCACTGCGATGCCGCCCGAACGGGCAGAGGCGCCCATCCGCGCGGCAGCGGATCCGGCCGACGCCGCCTCTCAGGGCTTGACCTTGGCGGCAAGTTCGCTCGCGGCCCGGCTCATCGCCTCGCCGACGGAGCGGGTCTGCGCCTCTGCCGCCGAGACCTGGCGCTGGATGAACTCGCCGTGGATCGCCTGCAATTCCTCCAGAGTCCGCGCCCGCACCATCTTCTGCGCGAACTCGAACGAGGCGGCGAGGTTCTCCTCAAGGAAGCCGAGTGCCTGCTTGTTGGCGGTGCGCGCCTCGTCCTGGATGGACTTGGCGGAGGTCGCGGCCTTGTCGACCGCCTTCACGGTCGCCGCCATGAAGTCGTCGAAGGCCTTGCGGGCCTGGTCGACGCTCTTGTCGGCGAAGGTGCGCATCGCTTCGGGAATATCGAACTCTGTCTCTTTGGCCATGGCCTTGTCCTCCGCGGCTGGAGCGATGAGCATAGCCGCATCGGAAGTCT
>CAWZZK010000252.1:0-20065 GCA_963966455.1 Kaistia sp.
CGGCGAGGAGGACGCGGCGCGCCGCGTCGAGACGGCCGCGGCGCGGATCGCCATCGGCGGCGAGGCGGTGCTCGCCGGCCCGGTCGGCCAGCGCGACAGCTATCGCCTGAAGCCGCGCGGCCGCGTGCTGGTCGAGGCGCAGACGCCGTTCGGCCGCGCCGTGGCGGTCGGCGTCGCGCTCGCGGCCGGCAACAGCGTCGTGCTGCCGCGCGCCGCGGAGGCCGAGGCGTTTCTCGCGCCGCTGCCGACGTCCATCGCTGGGCGCATCGCGCTCGCGGCGCCAGACGAGCCGCTGCGAGCCGACGCCGTGCTGCACGAGGGCGACGCCGATCGCCTCGCCGCGCTCTCGCAGCGCATGGCCGCGATCGACGGTCCGATCGTCGCCGTGCATTCGGTGTCGAGCGAAGGCCTCGCCAGCGGCCGCGAGGCTTTCTATGCCGACGGCCTCGTCGAGGAAGTGGCGGTGAGCGTCAACACCGCCGCTGCCGGCGGCAATGCCAGCCTGATGTCGATCGGCTGAGCATCCATCCATAGAAAAGCCGACGGCGTCGATGCCGCCGGCTTCCGGCGTGCGTGACGGCTCGACGGCGGCTCTAAACTCCCTATCATTGCAATCAAGGCTGGCAGGAGAGGGCGCGGGATCTCCGCAGAATCGGCAGCAATGCTCTTGGCTGAAGGAGAGACCGCCCTGGGGAAAGCAGCCGAAGACGCTTCGGGCGGATCTGGGCTGCATAGGCTCTGCCGGTTGGTGCGCCGGCGCTTCGATGTCGCGGCCGTTTCGGCCAGCTTCACCGACGGGCAGGCGGGTGCGATCGACGTAGCGGCCCATTCAGGTCCAGGCGATGCAGGTCCAGCCCACGCCGTTCCGGACAGCTGGCAATTCGCCGCCTCGCTCGACGGGAGGCCGGACGCCCCTGATCAGCCTATTGTCTGCGAGGACGTCGCGGGGGATCCGGCGCTGGCGCGCTGGTCGGCTCTCGCCGGGCGTCCGGACCTTCGCTTCTTCGCCAGCCTCCCGTTCGGCCCAAACGCAGAAGGCCGGCTCGCCCTGTTCGATACCCGGCCCCGGCACCTTTCGGCTTCAGAGCGCCAGGAACTCGGGGAGTTTGCCAGCCTCGCCGGCGTCATCGCGGCACTCTCGCGCCGCGCCGAGGCGGCCGAGACGCGCGAGGCGTCGTTCCGCCTGCTCGCAGAGGCCTCGACCGATACGATCGTCCGGGGCACGCTCGACGGCATCAGGGGCTATGTCTCGCCCTCGGTGAGGGAACTGCTCGGCTACGAGCCGGAGGAACTGATCGGGCGGCGGGCGGCCGAAATCGTCCATCCCGACGATCTCGCGCCGTTCGTGGCGATGATGCGGCAGGTGCGCGACGGCACCATCTCCCGCGGCCGCAGCGAAATGCGGCAGCGCCACAAGGACGGATCCTGGGTGTGGATCGAGGCCTTTCTTCGGGTCACCCGTGATCCGGCCACGGGCAAGCCCGACGGCTATGTGACATCGGTTCGCGACGTGGGCGTGCGCAAATCGATCGAAGCGGAACTCGCGCGGCGGGCCGATCACGACGAGCTCACCGGGCTGCCGAATCGTAAGCTGTTTCGCGAGCGGCTGGTCGCCGCCATCGACGCTCTCGGACGGGGCGGGCCGCCCTTCGCGCTGCTCTGGATGGATCTCGACCACTTCAAATGGGTCAACGACCGCTACGGCCACCCCGCGGGCGACGCGGTCCTCGTCGAGGCGGCGGCGCGTTTCCGTAGCGTGATCCGCGCCGACGACCTCGTGGCACGGCTGGGCGGCGACGAGTTCGCCGCCATTCGCTGGCTCGGCGACGGCCCCGGCGACGCCGAGGCCCTCGGGGCGCGCCTCATCGCGGCAGTGGCCCCGCCCTTCCGGTTTGCCCAGACGGAAATCACGGTCGGGCTTTCGGTCGGTATCGCCTTCGCATCCGTTCCCGGAAGCGAGGCCGATACCGTGCTCGCCGAAGCCGATACGGCGCTCTACCGCGCCAAATCGGCCGGCCGCAACCGGCTGTGCGGCCCGGCGTGAGCCGCAGCGCCGAGCCTTGTCGAGACTGATTGCGCGTCAGTCCAGTGCGGCGCGGAGCGCGGCGGCGGCGGCGATCGGGCCGGCGACGCTGCTCGCCAGCGTCAGCGCGGCGAGGATCATCAGCGGCGTCGCGGGTCCCTGTCCGCTCGCGGCGGCGCCGACCGCGCTGACGCCGAAGATGAGCACCGGGATCGTGAAGGGCAGAACCAGCACCGCCACGATCAGGCCGCCGCGCCGCATCGCGGTGATGAGCGCCGCGCCGATTGCGCCGATGAAGGTCAGCGCCGGCGTGCCGATGAGGAGCGTCAGCGTCACGAGCGCGATCGCCTCGCCGCCGGCCCCAAGCATCAGGCCGAACAGCGGCGCCCCGATCACGAGCGGCAGGCCCGTCGCCAGCCAGTGCCCGGCCGCCTTGGCCAGCACGATCAGCTCCAGCGGCTGGCCCGAGAGCAGCAGCTGGTCGAGGCTGCCGTCGTCGCGGTCGTCCTGGAACAGGCGGTCGAGGCCGAGCAGCGTCGCCAGCAGCGCCGCGATCCACAGCATGGCCGGCGCGATGCGGGAGAGAAGCGGCAGATCGGGGCCGACGCCGAACGGCACGACGGCGACGACGGAGAGAAAGAAGACGAGGCCGGTGAAGGCGCCGCCGCCGGCGCCGAGCGAGAGCCGCGCCGTGCGGCCGGCGAGGGCGAGGAGGAATCCCATTCAGCGCGCTCCGATCGCGAGGGTGCGCGCGGCGACGGGCAGCGGCCGGTGCGTCGCGACGAGCGCCAGCCCGCCGGCGGCGATGTGATCGGCGAGGAGGGCGCCGAAGGTCGCCTCGGCGGCGATGTCGAGCGCCGCCGTCGGCTCGTCGAGCAGCCAGAGCGGCCGGCGGACGAGGAGAAGCCGGGCGAAGGCGACGCGGCGGCGCTGGCCGGCCGAAAGATAGGCGGCGGGAAGATCCTCGAGGTGATCGAGGCCGACCGCCTCCAGCGCCTCGATCGCGGAAAGGCCGGGACGGCCTGCGACTTTTGACCACAGAGCGAGGTTGTCGGCCGTCGAGAGGGTCGGCTTCAGGGCATCGAGATGGCCGAAATAATGTGTCGCCTCGACGAGCGGCACGTCCTCGCTCGTCCAGTCGATGCGCCCCGCCTCGCGCGGCACGAGGCCCGCGACCGCGCGCAGAAGCGTCGATTTGCCGGCCCCGTTGCGGCCCGTGACGGCCAGCGCCTCGCCGGGCTCCAGCGTGAAGCCGATGCCCTCCAGCACCGGACGGCCGCCCCGCTTCACCTGAAGGCCGCTTACCTCGAGACGCGCCACGATACCCCCGGGAAGAGCGGTCATGACGGCCGCGTCTCGGATTCGAGAACCGTTCCAGCCATGGCGAGTTCGCTCGTTATGGCTTCTCCTTACGAAATTCATTATAAGCCCTGCAACCCGGCGCGGGGGCCGCGCCGCGGCCAGGACGAGCCGTCCGGACCGACGCCTACCGGCCGCCGCAGCGTGGCGCTGGCGCCCGCCGGTCTTGCCGGACCGAGGGCGGGCATGGAACGTGCATCCTCTTCGGTCAGGCTTCCTACGCGATCGAACCGAGGACGAGATCCATCGTGAGCATCGAGCATCCCGACAGCTTCAAATCCCGCAAGACCCTCAAGGTCGGCGCCCGAGACTATGTCTATTTCAGCCTGCCGGATGCCGAGAAGAACGGACTGCCCGGGATCGCCTCGCTGCCCTTCTCGCTGAAGGTGCTGCTCGAGAATCTCCTGCGCAGCGAGGACGGCCGCAGCGTGATGGCCGACGACATCCGCGCCGTCGCCGAATGGCTGGTGACGAGGAAGAGCGACCGCGAGATCGCCTTCCGCCCCGCGCGCGTGCTGATGCAGGACTTCACCGGCGTCCCGGCGGTGGTCGACCTCGCCGCCATGCGCGACGCGATGAAGTCGCTCGGCGGCAATCCGGAGAAGATCAACCCGCTCGTCCCCGTCGATCTCGTCATCGACCACTCGGTCGTCGTCGATTTCTTCGGCAACGCCTCGGCGCTGAAGCAGAATGTCGATCGCGAATATGAGCAGAACCAGGAGCGCTACCGCTTCCTGAAATGGGGCCAGTCGGCCTTCTCGAATTTCCGCGTCGTGCCGCCCGGCACCGGCATCTGCCACCAGGTCAATCTCGAATATCTCGCCCAGACCGTCTGGACGAAGAGCGAGGACGGCGCCGAGATCGCCTATCCCGATACGCTGGTCGGCACCGACAGCCACACGACCATGGTCAACGGCCTCGGCGTGCTCGGCTGGGGCGTCGGCGGCATCGAGGCCGAGGCGGCCATGCTCGGCCAGCCGATCTCCATGCTTCTCCCCGAGGTCGTCGGCTTCAAGCTGACCGGCCGGCTGCGCGAGGGCATCACCGCCACCGACCTCGTGCTCACCGTCACGCAGATGCTGCGCAAGAAGGGCGTCGTCGGCAAGTTCGTCGAGTTCTATGGCGAGGGCATCAGCCATCTCTCGCTCGCCGATCGCGCGACCATCGCCAATATGGCGCCGGAATATGGCGCGACCTGCGGCTTCTTCCCGGTCGACGACGAGACGATCGACTATCTGACCGAGACCGGCCGCGCCGACGAGCGCATCGCGCTGGTCGAGGCCTATTCGAAGGCGCAGGGCCTCTGGCATGACGGCGCCGCCGCCGATCCGGTGTTCACCGATACGCTGGAGCTCGATATCGGCACGGTGATGCCCTCGCTCGCCGGCCCCAAGCGCCCGCAGGACCGCGTGCTGCTCACCGATGCCAAGTCCGGCTTCCTCGCCGCCCTCGAAGGCGAGTTCAAGAAGCCCGGCGAGGCCGGCAAGCGCGCCGCCGTCACGGGCAAGGATTTCGAGCTCGGCCATGGCGCGGTGACGATCGCAGCCATCACCTCCTGCACCAACACCTCCAACCCTTCGGTGCTGATCGGCGCCGGCCTCCTCGCGCGCAACGCGCTGGAGAAGGGGCTTTCGACCAAGCCGTGGGTCAAGACCTCGCTCGCGCCCGGAAGCCAGGTCGTCGCCGAATATCTCGCGAAGTCCGGCCTGCAGACCGATCTCGACGCGCTCGGCTTCAACCTGGTCGGCTTCGGCTGCACGACCTGCATCGGCAATTCCGGTCCGCTGCCGGTCGACATCTCGCGCACGATCAACGAGCATGACCTCGTCGCGGCGGCCGTCCTTTCGGGCAACCGCAATTTCGAGGGCCGCGTCAATCCGGACGTCAAGGCGAACTATCTCGCCTCGCCGCCGCTCGTCGTCGCCTATGCGCTGGCCGGCTCGCTGCAGATCGACCTGACCTCGGAGCCCCTCGGCACCGGCAAGGACGGCCAGCCCGTCTATCTCAAGGACATCTGGCCCTCGTCGAAGGAGATCGCCGACTTCATCGCCGCCAACATCACGCAGGCGATGTTCAAGGCGAAATATGCCGACGTCTTCAAGGGCGACGAGAACTGGCAGAAGATCCAGGCGCCGAAGGGCGAGACCTATGCCTGGGACAACCACTCGACCTATGTGCAGAACCCGCCCTATTTCGTCGGCATGCAGAAGCAGCCGCGCGCGGTGACCGACATCGTCGGCGCCCGCGTGCTCGGCCTCTTCCTCGACTCGATCACGACCGACCACATCTCGCCGGCCGGCTCGATCAAGCCGGCCTCGCCGGCGGGCAAGTACCTGACCGACAACGGCGTCGCCGTGGTCGACTTCAACCAGTACGGCACGCGGCGCGGCAATCACGAAGTGATGATGCGCGGTACCTTCGCCAATATCCGCATCAAGAACCAGATGCTGGGCGGCAAGGAAGGCGGCTTCACGCTGCATGAGCCGGACGGCGTCGAGATGCCGATCTATGACGCGGCGATGAAGTACAAGGCCGAGGGCGCGCCGCTGGTCATCTTCGCCGGCCGCGAATATGGCACCGGCTCGTCGCGCGACTGGGCGGCCAAGGGCACCAACCTGCTCGGCGTCCGCGCCGTGATCGCGCAGTCATTCGAGCGCATCCACCGCTCGAACCTCGTCGGCATGGGCGTCGTGCCGCTCGTCTTCGAGGAGGGCACCTCCTGGCAGACGCTCGGCCTCAAGGGCGACGAGACGGTGACGATCCGCGGCATCGCCGGCGATCTGAAGCCGCGCCAGATGCTCGACGCGGAGATCACCTTCGCCGACGGTTCGCAGAAGGTGGTGCCGCTGCTCTGCCGCATCGATACGCTGGACGAGCTCGACTACTTCAAGACCGGCGGCATCCTGCAATACGTGCTGCGCGCGCTCGTCGCCTGACGCCAAGCTTGGGCGTGGCCGGCGCTTCGGCGCCGGTCACCCGGAATTGACTGGTTCGCGATCGGTCGGAGACGTATGGGATCATCCGTCCCGTTCGGTCGCGACCGCGCTCCCCCAGCAGACGTCAGGCGCATGTCCCGCATACCCGCCGCCATGGCATTCATCGTCCTGTCGAGCCTCGCCGCCGGTTCCGCCGGCGCCGAGGACGAGAAGGTGACGGCGGTGCTGGAACTCTTCACCAGCCAGGGCTGCGCCTCCTGCCCGCCGGCCGACGAGGCGCTGGAAGAGTTCGCCAAGCGGCCCGACATCGTCGCGCTCTCGCTCTCCGTCGACTACTGGGACTATCAGGGCTGGAAGGACACGCTCGCCGAGCACGCCTTCACCAGCCGGCAGAAGGCTTATGCCAGCGCGCGCGGCGACCGGCAGGTCTACACGCCGCAGGTGATCGTCAACGGCCGCGTCCATGTGGTCGGCAGCGACGAGGCGGCGATCGAGCGGGCCATCGCCAAGGGGCCGGCGCCGTCTGTGCCGATCTCGGTCGGCATGATGGGCGATGCGATCCGCGTCTCGGTCGGCGCGGCGGGCGAGGACGAGCCGAAGAAGGCGACCCTCTTCCTCGCGCTCTACGAGCGGCATGTGAAGGTGCCGATCGAGCGCGGCGAGAACCGCGGCCGCACGCTCTCCTATTACAATGTCGTGCGCCGCCTGCGTCCGATCGCAGTCTGGCGCGGCGAGCCGCTCAAGGTCGACCTGCCGATGGCGGAGTATCGCGAGACCGGCACGGACGGCTGCGCCGTCTTCCTGCAGGAAGAGGCGGCCGACGGCGGCCCCGGTCCCATTGTCGGCGCCGCCCATGTCGAGAAGGCCGGCGCCAGCTGGTGATCGCTACCCTTCGAGGAAGCGCCCGAGGGAATTCAGCGGGCGGACGCCGTCGCAGATGATCTTTGCGATGGCCAGCATCGGCACGGCGAGGATGGCGCCCGGCACGCCCCACATCCAGAACCAGAAGATCAGCGAGATGATCACCAGCACGGGGTTGAGCGTGAAGCGGCGCGCGAGCAGCAGCGGCGTCACGGATTCACCCTCGATGACGTGGATCAGCATATAGAGCCCGACGGGCAGCAGCGCCTGGAACAGCGGGTCGATGGTGAGGAGACCCGCCATCAGGAACAGCACCGCGCCGAGCGCCGGCCCCATGATCGGCACATAGTTGAGCGCGAAGGCGACGAAGCCCCAGAGCAGCGGATCGCCAAGCCCGCAGGCCCACATCGCGACGCCGGTGGCGACGCCGACCAGCGCGTTCATGAGTGTGATCGTCGTCAGATAGGCCGAGACATTGTCCTCGATCTGCTGCGACATCTCGACGACGCGGCGCTTGTCGCGGAAGCTCGGCACGATCTCGACCAGGCGGCGCAGGAAGGTGTCGCCGGAGATGAGCAGGAAATAGAGGATCAGCAGCGTCTCGAAGAAGCCGCTCGCGAAATGCTGCGTCCCCTTCATGAGCGTCGTCGTGAGCGAGGGGCCGTCGCTGCCGCCGGAGCCGCCGTCGAACTGGTGCAGGAAGGTCTGCAGCGTCTGCAGCGGCCGGGCGAGGAAGGCGAGGCGCTCCTCGATCCGCCCCATGCCTTCGGGAAGCCGCGCCGCCCAGCCGGCGGCTTGGCCCGACATCGCGGCGCCGAAGCCGACGATCACGGCGAAGACGCCGATGATGAGCAGCAGCGCGCTGAGGCTGCGTGGCACCCTGAGGCGGTCGAACAGCCGCATGCCGGGCTGAAGCAGCATCTTCAGCACGACGGCGAGGATGATCGGCAGGATGATCGAGGAGGCGAAGTAGCAGACGGTGAGGATGGCGATGACGAGCAAGAGCGCCAGCATCGTCACGATCGGGTCGGCGGGAAGCGGCCCTTCCGGTTGCGTGAGGTCGGGCGCCTCCAGCGGCTCCGTCTCCGTGGTGGGCACCTCGAACTTGACGATCGGATCGGACATCGGACGGCGCCCCCGGGCGGAACGCGGCCTGAGCGCCGCGCAACGCCTTCAATGCCGAGCGGCGCCAAACGATCCGCGACGACCGGCAGCCGTCGCTTTATGCTGTTTGCGCGATGTCATCGCCGAAATCGCGTGAGGGCTGTAACGTTCCCGGTCTCGGCAGCGAAATGAATGTCGGACGCAGTGCATGACGGGACGGGCAGCAGCGGATCGACGCGACGAGGCATGGGCCCGGCTGATGCGCGAAGCGCTCGCCGGCGACCAGGCCGCCTATCGCCGTCTTCTGGCCGAGCTTGCGCCGGTTCTCCGGGCGGCGGCGCGGCGGCGGCTCGCCGCCATGGGCCTGTCCGCGTCGGAAAGCGAGGATATCGTGCAGGAAACGCTGCTCGCGATCCATCTGAAGCGCCACACCTGGCGGCCCGCAGATCCGTTCGGGCCGTGGCTCTATACGGTCGCGCGCAACAAGCTCGTCGATCATGTGCGTCGGCGCGGCCGGCGGATCGAATTGCCGATCGAGGATTTCGCCGAGGTCATCCCGGCGGCCGAGGAGCGGCCGGGTGCCGATTCCGCCGAGGTCGAGCGGCATCTGGCGCTGCTGCCGGAGAAGCAGCGCGCGGTGCTGAAGGCGCTGGCGGTCGACGGCGCTTCGGTCGGCGAGACGGCCGAACGCGAGGGCATGACGCCGGGCGCCGTGCGGGTGACGCTGCACCGGGCCTTCGCCGGCCTCGCCGCGCGGCTGCGGGCCGCAGAAGGAGAATGAGGACCGCATCATGAGGACGGACGATCTCATCACGGCGATGGCGGCGGACGAGCGCCGTGCGCGCCCGCCCGGAAAGGCGGTGGCGCTGCTGCTGCCCGCCGGTCTCATCGGTGCGGCCCTGCTCTTCGTCCTCTGCCTTCGCATCCGGCCCGATCTCGCGGCTGCGATGATGACGCCGCGGCTCATGGTGAAGTTCGGCTTCACCGTCTCGCTGGCGCTCGCCGCCATGGCCGTGGTGCTGGCGATGGCGCGGCCCGGACAGCGCTCGGCGCCGCGCGCGGTCGCGCTCTTCGTGCCGCTCGGGATCCTGGCGCTCGGCATCGCCGGCGAACTCGGCGCGACCGCTCCCGACGGATGGATGCCGGGGCTGATGGGCCATAATGCCCGCTACTGCGTCGTTCTCGTGCCGCTGATGGCGGCGCCCGTCCTCGCCGCGCTGCTCGCCGCGCTCCGGAGCGGGGCGCCGACCCGGCCGGCACTCGCCGGTGCTGTGGCGGGCCTTGCGGCCGGCGGCATCGGGGCGACGCTCTATGCCTTTCACTGCACCGACGATTCGCCGCTCTTCGTGCTCGTCTGGTACGGCATCGGCATTTCCGCGGTCACCGCCTTGGGCGCGCTGATCGGCCGGCGCCTGCTTGCCTGGTGACTCACTCGGCCGCGGCGCGCGCCAGCGGGTGGTGATCGGCGACGAGCGATTTCAGCCGCTCCTCCAGCACATGCGTGTAGATCTGCGTCGTCGAGATGTCGGCATGGCCGAGCAGTTGCTGGACGATGCGGAGATCGGCGCCGTTCTGCAGGAGATGGCTCGCAAAGGCATGGCGCAGCACATGCGGCGAGACGCGCGCCGGCGCGATCCCGACGCTGGCGGCGAGCGCCTTCAGTTCGCGCGCGAAGGCCTGGCGCGTCAGCGTGCCGCTCTCGCTGAGCGCCGGGAACAGCCAGGGACCGGCCGGCTTCTCGCCCTCGCTCTCGCGCCGCAGCGCCATGAAGCGGCCGATGGCGGCGCGCGAGCGCTCGGTGAGCGGCACGACGCGCTCCTTGCTGCCCTTGCCGCGGATCATGAGCATGCGGAGGTCCGGCCGCGCCGCGCTCGCCGGCAGCGCGACCAGCTCGGAGACGCGGAGGCCCGACGCATAGAGGGTCTCGAGCAGCGCCGCGAGCCGCGCCGCCCTGAGCCGCGCCCCCGGCGTCTCGGCCCGCGCGACGGCGGCCTCGGCCTCGCCGAGCAGCCGTTCCACCTCGGCCTCGGACATGATCTTCGGCAGCGGCGCCTTGCGCCTCGGCCCGGCGATGATGCCGGTCGGATCGTCCTTGCGGATCCCTTCCGCGAAGAGGAAGCGGTGCAATTGGCGAAGCGCCGACAGGCGGCGCGCAGCAGAGGACGCCGCATAGCCGCGCGCCTCGAGCTCGGCCATATAGGCGCGGACATCCTCGGGCGAGGCGGTGCGGAGGCTAGTCCGGCGCCGCGCGAGGAAGCCGCCATAGTCCTCGACGTCGCGGCGATAGGAATCGAGCGTGTTCGGCGAGGCGCCGCGCTCGGCGCTCATCATCTCGAGAAAGGCTTCGAGATCGGTGCCGAACGAGCCCCGGAGCGGCGCATGCCCGGCCTCGTCGGTCGGGGCGGGCTCCATCGCGGCCATGATCAATCCTTCAGCAGTCTGTCCGTCGGAACGCGGATAGTGATCTCGCGGGGTTTAGGCTCGATGAACGTCGCTAGCGCGAACACCGCGCCATAGAGCGCGAGGCCGACCAGAAGGAGGAGCAGGACGAAGCGCGTCAGCGTCGGCATGGCTGCGGGATTCCTCGGGGCAACTCCTCGATAGGACAGGCGCGGCGCCGCTGACAAGAGCAGAGGGCGGCGCTCGCTTGACAGGCCCCGCCGCTGCCGCTCTACCAGAGGCGTCCGCACGGGACTTTCATGGCGGGGACGGATGCAGCAGGACGCGAACAGGGGCGGGGTGACGGCCGAGAGCGCGCTCGTCGAGGGCCTCGGCGGCCGGTCGATCGTCCTCGTCGGCCTGATGGGCGCCGGCAAGACCTCTGTCGGCAAGCGGCTCGCCGCTCGGCTGCATCTGCCCTTCGTCGATGCCGATGCCGAGATCGAGAAGGCGGCCGACGCGACCATTCCCGAGATCTTCGCCCGTCATGGCGAGGCCTATTTCCGCGATGGCGAGCGGCGGGTGATCCGCCGCCTCCTCGACGGCCGGCCGAAGGTGCTCGCGACCGGCGGCGGCGCGTTCATGAATGCCGAGACGCGCGCGGCGATCGCGGCGGGCGGCGTCTCGGTCTGGCTCCGGGCCGAGCTCGACATCCTGATGGCGCGGGTCCGCAAGCGCTCCAACCGGCCGCTGCTGCAGACCGCCGACCCGGAGGCGACCATGCGGCGGCTGATGGACGAGCGCTATCCCGTCTATGCCGGCGCCGACATCCATATCCTTTCGCGCGACGTGCCGCATGACGTGGTGGCGGAGGAGGTGGTGAGCGCGCTCGCCACTTTCCTCGCGGTGCCGCAAGCGGACGTCGCGCCTTCCGAAAGAGCTTCCCCGTGACCCATCCGGCATCTTCCGCCGCCATCCGTGTCGGCGTCGACCTCGGCGCGCGTTCCTATGACATCCTGATCGGCCGCGGCCTGATCGACGCGGCGGGCCGCGAGATCGCAGAGCGCCTGCCCAAGGTGCGCGCCGCCATCGTCGCCGACGCGCATGTCGGGCCACTCTATCGCCAGCGCCTCGCCGACGCGCTCGATGCCGCCGGCATTGCCTCGGTCGGCATCGACGTCCCGGCCGGCGAGGGTTCGAAGAACTTCGCCATTCTCGAAAGCGTCGTGCGCGGCATCCTCGCCGCCCGCCTCGAGCGCGGCGACATCGTCGTGGCGCTCGGCGGCGGCGTGATCGGCGATCTCTCCGGCTTCGCCGCCGCGATCACGCGGCGCGGCATGCGCTTCGTGCAGGTGCCGACCTCGCTGCTGGCGCAGGTGGACAGTTCCGTCGGCGGCAAGACCGGCATCAACACGCCGGAAGGCAAGAACCTCGTCGGCGCCTTCCACCAGCCGAGCCTCGTCATCGCCGACACCGCGCTCTTGGACACGCTCAGCCCGCGCGAATTCCGCGCCGGCTATGCCGAGGTCGCGAAATACGGGCTGATCGACGATCCGGCCTTCTTCGCCTGGCTGGAGGTGAACTGGCGCGGCGTCTTTTCCGGCGGTCCCGAGCGCGAGGAGGCGGTGGCGACCAGCTGCCGCGCCAAGGCGAAAGTCGTCGGCGCCGACGAGACCGAGACCGGCGACCGCGCGCTGCTCAATCTCGGCCACACCTTCGGCCATGCGCTGGAAGCGGCGACCGGCTATTCGCAGCGCCTCGTGCATGGCGAAGGCGTCGCGATCGGCATGGTGCTGGCGCACCGCTTCTCGGCGCGGATGAACCTGTGCTCGCCGGACGATGCCGTTCGGGTCACCGCGCATCTCCGTGACGTCGGCCTGCCGACCGAACTGTCCGAGATTCCGGGAGACCTGCCGGATGCCGACGGGCTGATGGCGCTGATCGCGCAGGACAAGAAGGTGTCGCGCGGCACGCTGACCTTCATCCTGACGAGCGGCATCGGCGAGGCCTTCATCGCGAAGGACGTGCCGCCCTCGGCCGTGCGGGATTTCCTCGCCGACACGCTCTGACGAAGGAGAGAGGCGATGCTCGACGTGCTCAGCCTCTTCTTCGGCAATGCGCTCGACCTGCCGGGCCATGCCGGCTTTCTTCTGATGGCAATATCGCTGTTCCTCACCAATATGGTGTGGCTGCGCGTGCTCCTGATCCTCTCCTTCGCCTGCCTCATCGTCTATTATGCGCTGGCGCCGGTGCCGCTCTATACGGGCATCGCCTGGAACACGCTGTTCATCCTCATCAATCTCTATCGCCTCTGGACGCTCGTCGCCGCGCGGCGGCTCGTCGACCAGGTCAGCGGCGGCACGCTGCTGCGCGACAGCCTCACCGAGCTCGACGACGAGGAACTGGCGCGGATCGTCGAATTCGGTGAGCTCGTCGATCTCGATCCCGGCGCGCCGCTGGTCGCCGAGGGCGATCCCGTCGGCGCCGTCTTTCTCGTGGTGGCCGGCGAGGCCGAGGTCGTCGTCGCCAACGGGACGCGGCTCGCCCGCCTCGGCCGCGGCGCCTTCATCGGCGAAGTCGCCTTCCTCGCCGGCGCCCGGGCGACGGCGACTGTCCGCGCGCTGACGCCCCTGCAGGTGATCGCGCTCGATGCCGGGCAGTTGAAGGCGGCCGGGGAGGCCGATCCGCGCCTCGCGGCCGGCGTCTACCACGCCATCGGCGCGGCGCTGGCGCGAAAGCTCCTCGCCTCCAACCGCGCCAGGACGCGCGCCGCCCGATAGTTCAGCCGGCTTTCGCCTCGATCGCGAGGGCATGCACGCCGGCCGCGAGCTCGTCGGCGAGCAGCGCGTTGATCATGCGGTGCATCTCGATGCGGCTCTTGCCCTGGAAGGCCGAGGCGGTGACGCGGACGCGGTAATGTGTCTCGCCGCCCGGCCGCGCGCCATGATGGCCCTTGTGCAGATGCGACTCGTCGATCACATCTAGGGTCTCCGGCTGCAGGGATTCCTCCAGCCGCCTCGCGATCCTCTCGCGCGTATCCATCCGACGCTCCGTTCACCCCAATCGCCTGCATCGCCTTGTCGGGCCGATGCGCGCCCAGCATAATCGACCGATGAAGCTCGATTCAAAAATCTTCGACCGCATCCGCATCAAGCCTCCCGGCGATGCGATGCCGCGCGAGTCGGCCTTCCGCTGCGGCTGGGAGGGCTGTGATGCCGCGGGCACGCACAAGGCGCCGAAGGGCCGCGGCCGCGAGGGGCAGTATCACCATTTCTGCATCGACCATGTCCGCCTCTACAACAAGTCCTACAACTACTTTTCCGGCATGGGCGACGACGACATCGCCGCCTACCAGAAGGATTCGATCACCGGCCACCGGCCGACCTGGACCATGGGCGTCAATTCGGCCGGTGAGCAGCGCGAGAATGTGCGCCGGGCCTCGACCCGCGACTGGACGGGGGGCTTGCGCGATCCGTTCGACATGTTCGAGCGCGGCTTCAAGCCGGATCACGCCGCCGAGGCGGCGCCGAAGCGGCGGCTGAAGACGCTGGAGAAGAAATCCTTCGACACGCTCGACCTCGAAGGGTCGGAAACGCCCGAAGCGATCAAGGCCCGCTACAAGAGTCTCGTGAAGCTCTACCACCCGGATGCGAACGGCGGCGACCGCTCCTCGGAAGACCGCCTTCGAGAAATCATCCAGGCTTACAACTTCCTCAAGGCCGCAGGCTTCTGCTAGAACGCCATGATGGCCTTGGAGGCCTCCCTTAATCCCCGGTTTCTCCCCTCGCGAAGAACCGACCTGAAGCGTCCGCCGGGCGCGACGGAGCCAATATGACTGAGACCACCAGCGACCGCGCCGCCCTTCCCGATACCAAGGTGTCGGTCAAGGAGCTGTTCGGCTTCGAGAGCGAGCTTGTCGTTCCCGCCTTCTCGGCGCCGAACGAGCATGTGCCGGATACCGATCCGGACTATCTGTTCGACCGCGCCACCACGCTGGCGATCCTCGCCGGCTTCGCGCGCAACCGCCGCGTGATGGTGACCGGCTATCACGGCACGGGCAAATCGACGCATATCGAGCAGGTCGCCGCGCGCCTCAACTGGCCGTGCATCCGCGTCAATCTCGACAGCCATATCAGCCGCATCGATCTGATCGGCAAGGACGCGATCGTCATCAAGGAAGGCAAGCAGGTCACGGAATTCCGCGACGGCATCCTGCCCTGGGCCTATCAGCACAATGTCGCGCTCGTGTTCGACGAGTATGACGCCGGCCGTCCGGACGTCATGTTCGTGATCCAGCGCGTCCTGGAAAGCTCGGGCCGCCTGACGCTGCTCGACCAGAACCGCGTCATCCGCCCGCATCCGGCCTTCCGCCTGTTCGCCACCGCCAACACGGTCGGCCTCGGCGATACGTCGGGCCTCTATCACGGCACGCAGCAGATCAACCAGGCGCAGATGGACCGCTGGTCGATCGTGACGACGCTCAACTATCTGCCGCATGACAACGAGGTCGGGATCGTCCTTTCCAAGGCGAAGCATTTCGCCGATCCGAAGGGACGCGCGCTGGTCGGCCGCATGGTCCGCCTCGCCGACATGACCCGCTCCGCCTTCATGAATGGCGATCTCTCCACGGTCATGAGCCCGCGCACGGTCATCACCTGGGCCGAGAATGCCGAGATCTTCGGGGATATCGGCTTCGCGTTCCGCGTGACCTTCCTCAACAAGTGCGACGAGCTGGAGCGCACGCTGGTGGCCGAGTTCTACCAGCGCGCCTTTGGCGAGGAGCTGGCGGAATCGGCGGCGAACGTCGTCCTTTCGTAAGGCTGGGGTCGCGATGAGCGGATCCAACATCGACGCCAAGGGCAAGGCCGGCGAGCCCGTGACGGAGCCGCTGAAGCGGGCCGTTGCCGGCTGCGTGCGCGCCATCTCCGGCAAGGCCGATCTCGAGGTCACCTATTCGAACGACCGTCCGGCGCTGACCGGGCTTCGGGCGCGCCTGCCCGAGCCCGGCCGCAAGCCGACGGCGCGCGAGATCGCGGTGACGCGCGGCCTCGGCGATTCCATGGCGCTGCGCCTCGCCTGCCACGACCAGGCCCTGCATCGCACCGTCGCGCCGGAGGGCAAGAATGCCCGCGCCGTGTTCGATGCCGTCGAGCAGGCCCGCGTCGAGGCGATCGGCGCGCGGCGGATGGACGGCGTCGCCAGCAATCTCTCGGCGATGCTGGAGGACCGCTATCATCGCGGTAATTTCCAGGACATCACCGAGCGTTCCGAGGCGCCGCTGGAGGATGCCGTCGCGCTGCTCGTCCGCGAGAAGCTGACCGGACTCGCGCCGCCGGAATCGAGCCGGAAGATCGTCGATCTCTGGCGCGACTGGATCGAGGACAAGGCCGGCGACGGCTTCGATCGGCTGGAGACGACCGTCGGCGACCAGAAGCGCTTCGCCTCGGCCGTCCGCTCGCTGCTGGCCTCGCTCGAAATGGGCGACGAGCTCGGCGAGGGCGGCGAGGACGAGAACGAGCAGAACGGCGAAGCGAGCGACGATTCCGGCGCCGAGCAGGAAAGCGCCTCGGAACAGGCCGAGCAGGCCGAGAGCGAGGCCGCCGAGGAATCGGAGGCGACCGGCGACGAGACCGATGCCGGCGATACCGAGACCACGGAGAGCTCGACCGAGGAAGACACCGAGGGCGAGGAGTCGGAGGATGCGCGCGACGCCGGCGAGGAGCGCCGGCCCGAGCCGCCGCTGACGCGCCCGCAGCCCTCGACCGACTACAAGGCCTTCACGACCCGCTTCGATGAGACGATCAAGGCAGAGGATCTCTGCGATTCCGCCGAACTCGACCGGCTGCGCGGCTTCCTCGACAAGCAGCTCGCCAATCTCCAGGGCGCGGTCGGCCGTCTCGCCAACCGGCTGCAGCGCCGGCTGATGGCGCAGCAGAACCGGTCCTGGGATTTCGACCGCGAGGAAGGCATCCTCGATCCGGCGCGCCTCCATCGCGTCGTGACCGATCCCATGCAGCCGCTCTCGTTCAAGATCGAGAAGGACACGGATTTCCGCGATACGGTCGTGACGCTCCTGATCGACAATTCCGGCTCGATGCGCGGCCGGCCGATCACCGTCGCGGCGACCTGCGCCGACATCCTTGCTCGCACGCTGGAGCGCTGCGGCGTCAAGGTCGAGATCCTCGGCTTCACGACCCGCGCCTGGAAGGGCGGCCAGTCGCGCGAGGCCTGGTTGCAGGCGGGCAAGCCCGCTTCGCCCGGCCGTCTCAACGATCTCCGCCACATCATCTACAAGGCGGCCGACGCGCCCTGGCGGCGCGCGCGGCGCAATCTCGGCCTGATGATGCGCGAGGGGCTGCTCAAGGAGAACATCGACGGCGAGGCGCTCGACTGGGCGCACAAGCGCCTCCTGGTGCGCTCCGAGCAGCGCCGCATCCTGATGATGATCTCGGACGGCGCCCCGGTCGACGACTCGACGCTGTCGGTGAACACCGGCAATTATCTCGAACGGCACCTCCGCTTCGTCATCGACGAGATCGAGAACCGCTCGCCGGTCGAACTGATCGCCATCGGCATCGGTCACGACGTGACGCGCTATTACAAGCGCGCGGTCACCATCGTCGATGCCGAGGAACTCGCCGGCGCGATGACCGAGAAGCTCGCCGAGCTTTTCGACGAGAAGGGCACCGGCGCCGCCCAGCCCGGCCGAGGGAGGCGGGCCGCGTGAGGCAGACGCTTCGCGCCGCCCTCGCCCTTCTCCTCGCCGCCGCGCTCGCGGCGCCGCTGGCGGTTGCGCCCTTAGCCCCGGCGCTCGCCGCCAGCAACCAGAAGCCCGGCATGCGGCCGGTCGCCGTCCGTTCCGAGCCGATCGAGCGTTTCCAGCGCACGGGCGACGCCACCCGCTTCGGCGAGTTCGAGTTCCGCGGCGGGTTGATCCTCTCGTCCAACAACCGCCGCTTCGGCAGTTTCTCCGGCCTCGATATCGGCCCGGACGGCAAGAGCTTCATCGCCGTCGCCGATACCGGCCGCTGGCTGACGGGCCGGCTGGTGCGCGCCAGCGGCCATCTCGTCGGCGTCGAGGAGACGAAGGCCGGCGTCATGCTCGACGCGAAGGGGCGGCCGCTGCTCCGCCGCATGGCGGCCGATGCCGAGGCGGTGCGGCTCGCGCCGGATGGCAGCGGCGCCTATGTCACCTTCGAGCAGAGCAACAGCCTCAAATTCTACCGCTTCACGACCGATCCCTCGCTCGCTCGCGCGACACCGGTCGCGCTGCCGAAAAGCGCGCGCGGCATGGTGCCGAACCAAGGGCTGGAGACGGTGGCGATCGCGCCCGCCGCGGGGCCGCTGGCCGGCTCGCCGGTCGTCGTCTCGGAGCAGTCGCTGGACGCGGCCGGCAATCATCGTGCCTGGGTGGTCCGTGGCCCCCGCGCCGGCGCCTTCTCGGTCGTGCGCAGCGACGATTACGACGTCACCGACGGCGCCTTCATGCCCGACGGCGATCTCCTGCTGCTCGAGCGGCGCATCACGGCGCTGCCGGTCGGCGTCAATATGCGGCTCCGCCGCATTCCGGCCGGTGCGATCCGGCCGGGCGCGCTGGTCGACGGCCCGGTGATGCTGGAGGCCTCCATGGCCGACCAGATCGACAATATGGAAGGCCTCGCGGTCTCGACCGATGCCGATGGCCGCATGCGGGTGACGCTCGTCTCCGACGACAACCAGAACGTCTTCCAGCGCACGCTGCTGCTCGAATTCGTCTGGCTCGGCCCGTCCGCCGCGCTCAACTGACGCCCCGAAACAAAAAGGCCGCCTCGCGGCGGCCCTTCCGAAATCTCGATTTGCCGGCCGATCAGGCGGCGGCAGCGGCCGACTGCTTGTCGGCGATCTTGCGCTTCAGGATGCGGGCGCGATCCGAAAGCTCGCTCTCGCTGGCCTTCGTCAGGAAGGCGTCGAGGCCGCCACGATGCTCGACCGAGCGCAGGCCATGGGCCGAAACGCGCAGCTTGAAGCTCTGGCCGAGCGCATCGCTCATCAGCGTCACATTGACGAGATTGGGCAGATAGCGGCGACGGCTCTTGTTGTTGGCATGGCTGACCGTATTGCCGGTCATCACGGCCTTGCCGGTCAGCTCGCAAACTCGCGACATCACGAAAATCCTTCTCATCCGCCGCGCGCGCCGGCTTCGGCATCCAACACGGCAAGTTCTCTTGAAAGTGGCGCTTCTCATAGAGAGGGAAGCCGCGCCCGTCAAGCTTTGCCGGGTATCGGCGCGCAATCGGCGTCCATCGCCGCGATCCATCCCTCGATACGCGAAGGCTAACACTTTGGTCAGAACTTCGCGCGCATCATGGTTAATGAAGTGATGCGAGCATGGATGGCGGGCCGCGGCTGCGGCGCGCGGGTGAAAGCGTGGAGCAGCAGGCATGACCCCGATGGCGAGGACGGACGAGGCGAAGCCGGCCGACCGGCGGAAGAGCGGCCGCAAGGTCGCGACGGGCGCATTGCTGGCCGTGGCCATGCTGGCCGGCGGCGCGCCGGCGCTCTCGCCCGCCGACGCGGCCTCGCCGAAGACGGCGGTGAAGAACGGTCTCGCGGCGCCGCGCAGCGGCTCGGTCTCCGCGACCTATACGATGGGCCTCAACGGCATCACGATCGGTCGCTTCAAGCTGGATGCGACCGTCGACCAGCCGAACTATGCGATCACCATCAAGGGCACGACGAGCGGCATCTCGCGGCTCGTCTCCGACGGTACGGGCCTCCTCAAGAGCAGCGGGCGGCTCTCGGGCGGCGCCATCCTGCCGGCGAGCTATTATCTCGACACCACCGAGAACGGCGCCACGTCGAGCATCGTCGACATGCGCATGCGCCAGGGCACGATCGTCTCGGCGACGGCGCTGCCGCCGCTGCCGATCAAGGCCGACCGCGTGCCGCTCCTGCCGCAGCACAAGCATCAGATCGTCGATCCGCTCTCCGCGATGATCGCGCCGCTCTATCCGGCCAATATGGCGCGGGCCTGCAACCGCACCATTCCCGTCTTCGACGGCTGGCAGCGCTTCGACATCCGCCTCACCTACAAGTCGACCGCCGAGGTGAAGGGCGAGAACGGCTCCTATTCGGGCACGGTCTATGTCTGCAGCGCCCGCTATGTGCCGGTCGCCGGCCATCGGCCGAGCCGCGAGGCGGTGAAGTTCATGGAGCGCAACACCAATCTCGAGGTCTGGCTGGCGCCGGCGGCCGAGGTCGGGGTGATGCTGCCCTACCGGATGCAGATCGGCACCGAGGCCGGCGTGCTCACCATCCACGCCTCGCGCTTCGCGGCCAATGGCGGCGACGAGCAGCGCGCCGCTTCAAACTGAAACCTGTCCGATTTCGGGACGCCGGCCGCGCTTCGTGAACGCGCGGCCGG
>CAWZZK010000253.1:0-8437 GCA_963966455.1 Kaistia sp.
GGGCCGCAGCGAGCCGACCATCACCGCCGCCGTCAGCGCCGCACCGATCGACAGCGAGACGGCGATCGCGAAGGCGACGCGCGGGCCGAGCGACCCGCGGAGGCTAAGGCCGATCGAGGCGGCGGGAGGGACCGAGAGCGGCGTCCGCCGTCCGTCCAGGGCGTCGCTCGCGAGCGAGATCAGCCATGAGAAGACGAGCATGATGCCGATCGCCGCGAAGTCGACCGGGACCGGCGCGCTGACCAGCCCTGCGAGAACGATGCCGAAGGCGAAGAAGCGGGTCGCGAGCAGGAGATGCGGATGCGCCGTCTCGACGAGGCCATAGGCGAGGCCGGCGCCCATGGAGAGGGCGAACACCGCCGGAAGATGGCCCGTGGCGGCGGCGCCGAGCGCGAGGCCGAGCCCGAGCGCCAGCGGGCCGGTCGCCATCCAGCCGAGGCGCTCCAGGGGAGGGCCGCCGGCATCGCCCGCGAAGGCGACGATGGCCGAGACCATCGCATAGACGAGCCAGGTCTCCGGTCCCGTGACCAGCGTGACCACGATCGGCGCCATCACGGTGACCGTGAAGCGGATCGATCGCTTCAGCGTCACGCGGTGGAGAGCCAACCAGTCGCCGAGACGCTCGCGCATCTTGACGCGCCGGGATGTCGATACGACATGGGGTGAGCCGGTCATGGGCATCTCCGTTGGCGGAGAAGAAGACCAGACGGCGACGACTTCGGAAAGAGCGAGAGACGAGTCGGCATCGCCCACTCTGCGATGCCAGGGGCGGTGCCGGCCGCTTCCCCGGACGCACGGGACATTTCGCCGCGCGCCGGCTTTTTTCATCGTTCCAATTCAACGACAGGCGAAATTCCGCCAAGATGACGCCGGGTTGCGGCCACCCATGTGGCGGCCGGCCATGGCGCGGGGCTTGCCACACCGGACGGCCTCCGCTAAGGCTCGCTTGTTGTTTTCGGACCTCGGCGAAATCGGTTCCGGCCTCATTCGGATGGCCGGATATGACAGCAGAGTGAAGCGGTTGACGCCTTGTTGCGTCGCACACCGGCCGCCCAGGCCGGTTGAAGGTCGGAGCGGATCATGGATGCTCTCTTGCGCGAATATCTGCCGATCGTCGTCTTTCTCGGCATAGCGCTCGTTATCGGTCTCGCGCTGCTCCTGTCGCCCTTCCTGGTCGCCTATCGCAATCCGGATCCGGAGAAGCTGTCGGCCTATGAGTGCGGCTTCAATGCCTTCGACGACGCCCGCATGAAGTTCGACGTGCGCTTCTATCTCGTGGCGATCCTGTTCATCATTTTCGATCTCGAAGTGGCGTTCCTGTTCCCCTGGGCGGTGACGTTCGGCGCGATCGGCTGGTTCGGCTTCTGGTCGATGATGATCTTCCTCGCGGTGCTCACGATCGGCTTTATCTACGAATGGAAGAAGGGAGCGCTCGAATGGGATTGACCCCGACCCCCGCGGCGGCCCCGGCTCGCGGGCCGCTCGTCGCCGAGCGGCCGCGTGGCCTCGTCGATGCGTCCGGCCGGCCTCTCGGCCATGACGACAAGTTCTTCATGGAAGTGAACGGCGAACTGGCCGACAAGGGCTTCTTCGTCGCCGCTGCCGACGACCTCATCACCTGGGCCCGCACGGGTTCGCTGATGTGGATGACCTTCGGCCTCGCCTGCTGCGCGGTCGAGATGATGCAGGTCTCGATGCCGCGCTACGACGTGGAGCGCTTCGGCTTCGCGCCGCGCGCCTCGCCGCGCCAGTCCGACGTGATGATCGTCGCCGGCACGCTGACCAACAAGATGGCCCCCGCGCTCCGCAAGGTCTATGACCAGATGCCGGAGCCGCGCTACGTCATCTCGATGGGCTCCTGTGCCAATGGCGGCGGCTACTACCACTATTCCTATGCGGTCGTGCGCGGCTGTGATCGCGTCGTGCCGGTCGACATCTATGTCCCCGGCTGCCCGCCCACGGCGGAGGCGCTGCTTTACGGCGTGCTGCTCCTGCAGAAGAAGATCCGCCGCACCGGAACGATCGAGCGCTGAGGCGACAATGGACGAGACGCTGAACGAGCTGGGTGCGCATATCGCGGAGAGCTGCGGCGACGCCGTTCTCGGCTGGCGGCTCGCTTATGGCGAGCTGACGGTGGCGGTGGCGCGCGCCGAGATCGCGACCGTGGTGGCGAAGCTCGCGGCCGATCCGAAGGCCGGCTTCGTCTCGATCATCGATGTCTGCGGCGCCGACTATCCGGAGCGCGAGAACCGCTTCGACGTCGTCTACCATCTCTTGTCGCCCTCGCGAAACCTGCGCGTCCGCCTCAAGGTCGAGACCGACGAGATGTCGCCGGTCCCCTCGATCACGCCGGTGCTGCCGGGCGCCAACTGGTTCGAGCGCGAAGCCTATGACCTTTATGGCATCCTGTTCGTCGGGCATCCGGACCTCCGCCGGCTGCTGACGGATTACGGCTTCGAAGGCCATCCGCTCAGGAAGGACTTCCCGCTGACCGGCTATGTCGAGGTTCGCTACGACGACGAGCAGAAGCGCGTCGTCTACGAGCCGGTGCGCCTCACGCAGGAATTCCGCGATTTCGATTTCCTCTCGCCCTGGGAAGGCACGGACTACGTGCTGCCCGGTGACGAGAAGGCCCCCCAGAAGGCGAGCTGAGGCGAGTGCCGATGACCGAAGCCCAGGTCCGCACCTTCAACATCAATTTCGGCCCGCAGCATCCTGCCGCGCATGGCGTTTTGCGCCTCGTCGTCGAGCTGGACGGTGAAGTGGTCGACCGCGTCGATCCGCATATCGGCCTCCTGCATCGCGGCACCGAGAAGCTCATCGAGGCGAAGACCTATCTCCAGGCCGTGCCCTATTTCGACCGGCTCGACTATGTCGCGCCGATGAACCAGGAGCATGCCTTCGCGCTCGCCGTCGAGAAGCTCATCGGCGTCGAGGTGCCGAAGCGCGGCCAACTGATCCGCGTGCTCTATTCGGAGATCGGCCGGCTGCTGTCGCATCTCCTCAACGTCACCACCTGGGCGCTCGACGTCGGCGCGCTCACGCCGCCCCTCTGGGGCTTCGAGGAGCGTGAGAAGCTGATGATCTTCTACGAGCGCGCCTCGGGCTCGCGCATGCATGCGGCCTATATCCGGCCGGGCGGCGTGCACCAGGACATCCCGCAGAAGCTGGTAGACGATATCGGCGCCTTCTGCGATCCATTCCTCGATGCGCTCGCCGATCTCGACGCGCTCGTGACCGGCAACCCGATCTTCAAGCAGCGCAATGTCGATATCGGCAAGGTGACGCTCGAGGATGCGTGGAAATGGGGCTTCTCGGGCGTGATGGTGCGCAGCGCCGGCGCCGCCTGGGATCTGCGCCGGTCGCAGCCCTACGAGTGCTATTCGGAACTCGCCTTCGACATTCCGGTCGCCCGCCACGGCGATTGCTACGATCGGTTCCTGATCCGCATCGAGGAGATGCGCCAGTCGATCCGCATCATGAAGCAGTGCGTCGAGCGGCTGTCGGGTCCGGAGCTGACGGGACCCGTGTCGTCGATGGACGGCAAGGTCGTGCCGCCGAAGCGGGGCGAAATGAAGCGTTCGATGGAAGCGCTCATCCACCACTTCAAGCTCTACACCGAAGGCTATCACGTGCCGGAGGGCGAGGTTTACGCCGCCGTCGAGGCGCCCAAGGGCGAATTCGGCGTCTATCTCGTCTCCGACGGAACCAACAAGCCCTATCGCTGCAAGATTCGCGCGCCGGGCTTCGGGCATCTCCAGGCGATGGACTTCCTGAGCCGCGGCCACATGCTGGCCGACGTCTCCGCCATCCTCGGTTCGCTCGACATCGTGTTCGGAGAGGTTGACCGCTGATGTCCGTCCGTCGTCTCGCAGCCGAGCAGCCCGAGAGCTTCGCCTTCACGCCGGAGAATCTCGCCTGGGCGCAGAAGACCGTCGAGAAGTTCCCGGCCGGCCGTCAGGCCTCGGCCGTGATCCAGATTCTCTGGCGCATCCAGGAGCAGGAGGGCTGGGTCTCCGAGCCGGCGATCCGCTGGGTCGGCGAGTTCCTCGACATGCCCTATATCCGCGTGCTCGAGGTCACCACCTTCTACACGATGTTCCTGCTCGCCCCGGTGGGCCGCAAGGCGCATATCCAGGTCTGCGGGACGACGCCCTGCATGATCGCCGGCGCGGGCGAACTCCTGAAGGTCTGCCGCAGCCGCATTCATGCCGAGCCGTTCCATCCCTCCGCCAATGGCGATCTTTCCTGGGAGGAGGTCGAGTGCCTCGGCGCCTGCGTGAATGCGCCGATGGTGCAGATCGTGCCTGACACCTATGAGGATCTGACCGCCGAGAGCTTCGGCAAGATCATCGACGACATCGAGGCGGGCCGCCCGCTGAAGCCGGGTCCGCAGACGGACCGCTTCAATTCGATGCCGATCGGCGGCGCGCGCGTGCTGACGAGCCCCGAGCTCTATGACGGCTCGATGATCGGCCAGGGCGCCGGTCTCGCTGCCGCACGTGATGCGATCGCCGCCCGCGAGGCCGCGGAAGCTGCAAAGGCGGCCGAGGCGGCTGCGGCGGCTGCTGCCCCCTCGGGCGATCCGGCGCCGGCCAAGGATCCGGTCGCGCCGGCCGTCAAGGTGCAGGCCGAGGCGGACAAGGAAAAGGTTCCGAACCAGGTCGACCAGTCGAAACCGGCTTCCGATCCTTCGGTTCGCCCCGATGCGGGCAAGGAACAGGTAGCCCAGTCGGGCGAGAAGAAGTGAGGGCGGACCATGCTGGCTGACAAGGACCGCATCTTTACCAATATCTACGGCGCCGAGGATTGGGGCCTGCAGGGCGCGCTGAAGCGCGGCTCCTGGGACGGCACCAAGACGATCCTCACGGCCGGCCGCGATTGGATCATCGACCAGATGAAGGCCTCGGGCCTGCGCGGCCGCGGCGGCGCCGGTTTTTCGACCGGCCTCAAATGGTCGTTCATGCCGAAGGTCAATGACGGCCGCCCGCATTATCTCGTCATCAACGCCGACGAGTCGGAGCCGGGCACCTGCAAGGACCGCGAGATCCTGCGCCATGATCCGCATCATCTCGTCGAGGGCGCGCTGATCGCCTCCTTCGCGATGGGCGCCCATGTCGCTTATATCTATGTGCGCGGCGAGTTCATCCGCGAGCGCGAGCATCTTCAGGCGGCGATCGACCAAGCCTATGAGGCGCGTCTCATCGGCAAGAACAACGTCCATGGCTGGGACATGGACATCTATGTCGCGCACGGCGCCGGCGCCTATATCTGCGGCGAGGAAACGGCGCTCCTCGAGAGCCTCGAGGGCAAGAAGGGCCAGCCGCGCCTCAAGCCGCCGTTCCCTGCCAATGTCGGCCTCTATGGCTGCCCGACGACCGTCAACAATGTCGAGAGCATCGCGGTCGCGCCGACCATCCTGCGCCGCGGCGCCGCCTGGTTCGCCTCGATCGGCCGCCCGAACAATGTCGGCACCAAGCTTTTCGGCATCTCGGGCCATGTGAACACGCCCTGCATCGTCGAAGAGGCGATGGGCATTCCGTTCAAGGAACTGATCGAGAAGCATGGCGGCGGCGTGCGCGGCGGTTGGGACAACCTGCTCGCCATCATTCCCGGCGGCGCGTCCTGCCCGATCATCCCGGCCAAGGACTGCGAAGAGCTGATCATGGACTTCGACGGCACCCGCGCCGTGAAGTCGTCCTTCGGCACCGCCGGCGTGCTGGTCATGGACAAGTCGACCGACGTCGTCCGCGCCATCGCCCGCATCTCATCCTTCTTCAAGCACGAGAGCTGCGGCCAGTGCACGCCCTGCCGCGAAGGCACCGGCTGGATGGCCCGCGTCCTCGCCCGCATGGCCCGCGGTGAGGCCGAGAAGCGCGAGATCGACATGCTGCTGCAGGTCACGACCCAGATCGAGGGTCACACGATCTGCGCGCTCGGCGACGCGGCGGCCTGGCCGGTCCAGGGTCTCATCCGTCATTTCCGCCCGCTCATCGAGGAGCGGATCGATCTCTATTCCGCCAATCCGAGGCCGATCGAGCGCGAGATGATGGAGGCGGCGGAGTAGGGCGATGAAGCTCAGCGGCGTCATAGAGAAACTGGATGTCGACAGCTCGACCCTCGCGGGATCTAGTTTCGTCAACGTCAATTTCTCCGGCGCCCGCTTCGACGACGTGAACATGTCGGGCTGGTCGGCGACCAACGTGAACCTGTCGGGGCTCTCGGTCGAAAACGCGAACCTCTCTGGAGCGCGCATCACCGACGTGAACCTTGCGGGCGCGCGGCTGTCCAAGGTCAATCTGATGGGTGTCTCGATCGAAGGATGCCGGATGGACGGCGTCACGGTCGACGGCGTGCCGATCGCCGATCTTCTTGCTGCCTACAAGGCGGCCAAGGAGGCGGCCGATGGCTGAGGAGCCGGACAGTCTGGTGCTTCGCTACCTGCGGCGGATCGACGAGAAGCTCGATCGGCTGATCGAGGATGTGCAAGACCTGAAACTGCGGGTCACTGCTCTCGAAGAGCAGTCGGCCCGTTCGGAGCTTTCGATCGCCGGTGTAAACCGCCGGATCGATCGGGTTGAGGAACGTCTGGTGCGGATCGAGAAGCGTCTCGATCTCGTCGATACGCATTTGTGAGAGCGGCTGATGGCCAAGATCATCGTTGACGGCATCGAAGTGGACGTCCCGCCGGACTACACGCTTCTGCAGGCGGCGGAAGCGGCCGGCGCCGAGGTGCCGCGCTTCTGCTTCCATGAACGGCTGTCAATCGCCGGCAATTGCCGCATGTGCCTCGTCGAGGTGAAGGGTGGTCCGCCCAAGCCGCAGGCATCCTGCGCGATGAATGTCCGCGACCTTCGGCCCGGCCCCAATGGCGAGCCGCCGGTCATGTTCACCAAGTCGCCGATGGTGAAGAAGGCGCGCGAAGGGGTGATGGAGTTCCTGCTCATCAATCACCCGCTCGATTGCCCGATCTGCGATCAGGGCGGCGAGTGCGACCTGCAGGACCAGGCCATGGCTTATGGCGTGGACAAGAACCGCTTCGCCGAGAACAAGCGCGCCGTCGAGGACAAGTATATCGGCCCGCTCGTGAAGACGTCGATGAACCGCTGCATCCATTGCACGCGCTGCGTCCGCTTCACGACCGAAGTCGCCGGCATCTCCGAGATGGGCCTGATCGGTCGCGGCGAGGATGCCGAGATCACGACCTATCTCGAGCGTGCGCTGACCTCCGAGCTGCAGGGTAACGTCATCGACCTCTGCCCGGTCGGCGCGCTGACCTCGAAGCCCTATGCGTTCCACGCCCGTCCGTGGGAACTGGTGAAGACGGAGTCGATCGACGTCATGGACGCGGTCGGCTCGAATATCCGCGTCGACGTGCGCGGCCGCGAGGTGATGCGCATCCTGCCGCGCCTCAACGAGGCCGTGAACGAGGAGTGGATCTCCGACAAGACGCGCTTCGTCTGGGACGGCCTCCGCACCCAGCGTCTTGATCGCCCCTATGTCCGCGTCGCGGGCAAGCTGCGCCCGGCGTCGTGGAGCGAGGCTTTCGCGGCGATCGCAGCCAAGGTGAAGGGTGCCGAGGGGAAGCGCATCGGCGCCATCGGCGGCGATCTCGCGTCGGTCGAGGATCTCTTTGCGCTGAAGGGCCTGATGGCCGCGCTCGGCTCGCCCAATCTCGACATCCGCCAGGATGGCGCCGCGCTCGATCCGGCCGCTGGCCGTGCGAGCTATGTCTTCAACCCGACCATCGCCGGCATCGAGCAGGCGGATGCGATCCTCATCATCGGCGCCAATCCGCGCCGCGAGGCGTCGGTGCTGAATGCGCGCATCCGCAGGCGCTGGCGCGCGGGCGGCATGAAGGTCGGCGTCATCGGCGCGCAGGTCGACCTGACCTATCCGCACGATTATCTCGGCGCCGGCACGGAGACGCTCGCCGACATTGCCGCCGGTAAGGGCGCCTTCGGCGAACTGCTCGCCAATGCCAAGCGGCCGATCGTCATCGTCGGCCAGTCGGCGCTGGCCGGCGAAGCCGGCTCCGCCGTGCTCGCCACCGCCGCGTCGATCGCCTCTGCGCCTGGCCGCGACGAGGGCTGGAACGGCCTCGCCGTCCTGCATACGGCGGCCTCGCGCGTCGGCGGCCTCGACATCGGCTTCGTGCCGGGCGAGGGCGGCCTCGGTACCCGCGCCATGGTCAAGGCGGCGGGGGAGGGTGCGCTCGACGTGCTGTTCCTGCTCGGCGCCGACGAGATCGACACGGATGCGCTCGGCTCCGCCTTCGTGGTCTATGTCGGCACGCATGGCGACAATGGCGCGCATCGCGCCGATGTCATCCTGCCGGCTGCCGCCTATACCGAGAAGTCGGGCACCTATGTGAACACGGAAGGGCGTGTCCAGTTCGCCAACCGCGCGGCCTTCCCGCCCGGCGATGCGCGCGAGG
>CAWZZK010000254.1:0-14450 GCA_963966455.1 Kaistia sp.
GGCGGCGGCCGCGGCCGCCCCCCTTCCGGCCGACGGCAGCACCGTGGTTTCGATCGGCGGCGCCGTCGTCTCGCGGTAGCCGATCAACCAATCAGCGTATGATCGTATTTAATCCCGCCGCCGACCCAGTCGGCGGCGAGCGATCGATTGCGCCTTCGCGCCGTCCGGAATCCCATTGACGACCGGCCTTCGCCGCAGCTAGCTAGCCTGGCTGCGCGATCGGTCCGCCTTGCCGGCGTCGGATCCGAGGATGGGGATGCGCTGCCCACGGAATGTGCTGGCAAATTATCGAGAGTCGAATTAAAGAGAGTTCGCGTATGGCGCCGGCCGTGAAGTCGCGGTGAAACGTCATACAATTGGGGAGAGGATACATGAAGCTCATCAAGTCAGCGCTCGCCGCGCTTGCGCTCGGCGTGGTCGCTCTGTCGCCGGCTGCGCATGCCGAGGACAAGGGCCTCGTCGGCGTGCTGATGCCCACCAAGACCTCGCAGCGCTGGATCAATGACGGCGATGCCGTCAAGTCGCAGCTCGAGGCCAAGGGCTACACGGTCGACCTGCAGTACGCCCAGGACGACATTCCGAACCAGCTCAGCCAGCTCGAGAACGTGATCACCAAGGGCCCGAAGGCCCTGATCATCGCCTCGATCGACGGCACGACGATGGGCGACGCGCTGCAGAAGGCGGCCGATGCCGGTGTCGTGGTGGTCGCCTATGACCGCCTGATCAAGAAGACCCCGAATGTCGACTACTACACGACCTTCGACAATTTCGGCGTCGGCGTGATCCAGGCCAATTCGCTGGTGAAGGGCCTCAAGGAGCGCTTCCCGGACACCAAGCCCTGGAACGTCGAGCTGTTCGGCGGCTCGCCGGACGACAACAACGCCTTCTTCTTCTACAACGGCGCCATGTCGGTCCTGCAGCCGCTGATCGACGACGGCTCGATCAAGATCGTGTCCGGCCAGACCGGCATGGACAAGGTCGGCACGCTGCGCTGGCTCGCCGCCACCGCGCAGGCCCGCATGGACAACCTGCTCTCGGCCTACTATTCGGACGGCAAGCGCGTCGACGGCGTCCTGTCGCCCTATGACGGCCTGTCGCGCGGCATCATCGCCTCGCTCCGTGGTGTCGGCTACGGCACCGCCGACCAGCCCTGGCCGATCGTGACCGGCCAGGACGCCGAGACCGCTTCGGTCAAGGCGATCATCGGCGGCGAGCAGTACTCGACCGTGTTCAAGGACACGCGCGACCTCGCCAAGTCGACCGTCGAGCTCGTCGACACGGTGCTCTCGGGCAACAAGCCGGCCAATCTCGACACGACCACCTACAACAACGACGTCAAGGTCGTCCCCTCGATCCTGCTGACGCCGGTCGAGGTCGACAAGACCAACTACGAGAAGATCGTCGTCGAGTCCGGCTACATCAAGGCCGACGAGCTGAAGTAATCTACCCTGAGACCTTGAGGCCCCGCTTCGGCGGGGCCTCTTCTCGTCAGGCGAGCGAGACGCTAACCTCGCCCCGTCCGTAGCCCCTTCGGGAGCGGCTTCCCATGCCCTCATACATTCTCGAGATGCGCGACATCACCAAGACCTTTCCGGGGGTCAAGGCGCTGTCGAACGTCAACCTCAAGGTCGAGGAAGGCGAGATCCACGCCATCTGCGGCGAGAACGGCGCCGGCAAGTCCACCCTCATGAAGGTTCTCTCCGGCGTCTATCCGGCCGGCGACTATGACGGGCAGATCATCTATCGCGGCAAGGAGTGCCAGTTCAACGGCATCCATGACAGCGAAAAGATCGGCATCGTCATCATCCATCAGGAGCTGGCCCTCGTCCCGATGCTATCGATCACCGAGAACATCTTTCTCGGCAACGAACAGGCCAGATGGGGCGTCATCGACTGGAACGCCAATGAGCGCCGCACCCGCGAGCTGCTCGGCAAGGTCGGCCTCGTCGAGGACCCCAACACCCTCATCACCGATATCGGCACCGGCAAGCAGCAGCTCGTCGAGATCGCCAAGGCGCTCAGCAAGAATGTCGAGCTTCTGATCCTCGACGAGCCGACCGCCAGCCTCTCCGAGAAGGACAGCCAGGCGCTGCTCGATCTCCTGCTCGAGTTCAAGAAGCAGGGCATCACCTCGATCCTGATCTCGCACAAGCTGAACGAGATCAACCGCGTCGCCGACCATGTCACCGTCATCCGCGACGGGCGCACGATCGAGACGCTCGACCGCAGCGAGATCTCCGAGGACCGCATCATCACCTCGATGGTGGGCCGCTCGCTGGAAGACCGCTATCCGCCGCGCGATCCGAAGATCGGCGACGTGATCTTCGAGGTCGAGAACTGGTCCTGCTACCACCCGCTGCATGCCGACCGGCAGGTGATCAAGAACATCGACATCAAGGTGCATCGCGGCGAGGTGGTCGGCATCGCCGGCCTCATGGGCGCCGGCCGCACCGAATTCGCGATGAGCCTGTTCGGCCGCAGCTATGGCCGCAAGATTACCGGCGAGGTCCGCCTCAAGGGCAAGCCGATCGACGTCTCGACGGTCGGCCGCGCCGTCGACCAGGGCATCGCCTATGTCACCGAGGACCGGAAGGTCTTCGGCCTCAACCTCATCGACGACATCAAGAACAACATCACCCTCGCCAATCTGAAGGGCGTGGCGCGGTCGGGCGTCATCGACGAGCTGCGCGAGCTCGACGTCGCCAACGACTACCGCAAGAAGACCAATATCCGCTCGTCCAGCGTCTTCCAGAAGACCGGCAATCTCTCGGGCGGCAACCAGCAGAAGGTCGTGCTCTCGAAGTGGCTGTTCGCCAGCCCCGAGGTGCTGATCCTCGACGAGCCGACGCGTGGCATCGATGTCGGCGCCAAGTACGAGATCTACACGATCATCGCCCGCCTCGCCGCCGAGGGCCGGGCCGTCATCGTCATTTCGTCCGAGATGCCCGAACTGCTCGGCATCACGGACCGCATCTATGTGATGAACGAAGGGCGCATCGTCGGGGAGATGGCCGCCAGCGAGGCCAGCCAGGAGAAGATCATGCGCGCCATCGTGCGCGGAGAAGGAAAAGCTGCATCATGACCGACACTCCCACCCCGCAGTCCGGCGTCGCTCAGGACGTGCCGAGCGGGCCTCGCGTGCCCGTCTCGTCCGTCGTCGCCAATATCCGCGACTACGGCCTCGTGCTGGCGCTGATCGCCATCATGGTGTTCTTCCAGCTGACGACCGGTACGCTGTTCAAGCCGGTCAACCTCTCCAACCTCGTGCAGCAGAACAGCTTCATCATCGTGATGGCGCTCGGCATGCTGCTCGTCATCGTCTCCGGCCATATCGACCTCTCGGTCGGCTCCGTCGCCGGCTTCATCGGCGCGCTGGCGGCGATGATGATGGTCATCTGGCCGCTCGGTCCGCTCTCGAACCCGCTCGTCGTCTCGATCGTCTGCCTCATCATCGGCGGAGCGATCGGCGCGGCGCAGGGCTATTGGATCGCCTATCACCGCATCCCGAGCTTCATCGTCACGCTGGCGGGCATGCTCGTCTTCCGCGGCATGTGCCAGGGCCTGCTCGGCGGCGGCTCGTCGGTCGGCCCGCTGCCGGACGGCTTCAAGCAGCTTTCCTCCGGCTTCCTGCCGGATATCATCGGCCCGATCACCCTCGTTCCGCCGATCGTCAACGCCGCTGGCAAGACGATCGTCGGCTCCGGCATCGTGCTTCATTCGACGACGATCCTGCTCGGCCTCATCGGTGTCGCGCTGTTCATCATCGCCGGCATTCGCTCGCGCCGCACGCGCGAGCGTCATGGCTACGCCGCCGAGCCCTTCGCGCTCTTCCTCGTGAAGACGCTCGTCGTCTCGGCGCTGGCGCTGTTCCTTGTCTACCAGTTCGCGCTCTATCGCGGCTTCCCGATCGTCCTCGTGGTCATGGGCATCCTGATCGCCATCTTCGTCTTCATCACCAAGAAGACGACGATCGGCCGGCGGGTCTATGCGATGGGCGGCAACATCAAGGCGGCGCAGCTCTCCGGCATCAAGACGGAGCGGCTGACCCTGCTCGTCTTCGTCAATATGGGCGTGCTCTCGGCGCTCGGTGGCCTCATCATCGCCGCCCGCCTCGGCCAGGCCGTGCCGGCGGCGGGTCTCGGCAGCGAGCTCGACGTCATCGCGGCGGTGTTCATCGGCGGCGCCTCCGCCATGGGCGGCGTCGGCCAGGTCATCTCGACCGTGGTCGGCGGCTTCATCATGGGCGTCATGAACAACGGCATGTCGATCATGGGCGTCAATGTCGACTGGCAGCAGGTCGTGAAGGGCCTGGTGCTGCTCGGCGCCGTGATCTTCGACGTCTACAACAAGAACAAGGGCTGACGCGGCAGCATTGCCTGTCAGCGAGAAACAAAAGGGGCGGCCCTCGGGACCGCCCCTTTTTCATGACGCGACGGGTATCAGGCCTTCTTGCCGTAGAAATAATTGGCCGAGCGGCCGAAGAGCAGGCCGCGCAGCGCCCGCCGCATCGCCTCGCCGCGTCTCAGCGGCTCCAGCGGCAGCCGCGCGACGTCGTAGAGCGCGACCTTGACGCTGTCGAGCGTCGGCACCTTGCCCGGGGCGGGCTGCGGCATGCCGAGACGGCGCAGCACGGCATTGGCGAAATAGAGCTTGTTGAGTCGGAGATCGGCGGCCGACTTCCAGGTGATGGCCATCGAGATCGACCAGTCGGCGCCCGTCTCGACCCAGTGCGGCCAAGTATAGGGCAGGAACATGCCATCGCCGGCCTTGAACGGGAACACCGTCTCGCGCGCCGCGAAGGCGTCGTTATAACGGTGGTTGCGGTGCTTGCCGGGGAAGGATTCGAGGCCCTCCTCGTCGATCACCGAGCGGTCGCGGTTGTCGAACACGTGCATGGCCTTGTCGCCATGCAGATGGACGAAAAAGTTCTCCTCATAGTCGAGATGGAACGGCGTCACCGAATGGGCCGAGGAGACGAAGATGAAACCCATCGGCTCCTTCATTCCCGCGGCGCGATGGTCGGCATGGCCGGCGGCGCGGGCGGCCTCGTCGAGGACGCGGAGGATCAGCCGTCCATATTCGGGAATGGTCTCGACTTTTTTCAGGACCATCCAGGCGCCGGCCGTCTCGATCTGGCGCACGATCTCGGCGGGTTCGAGATCGACCGTGGGGGTCTCTTCCGGCTTCTGGTCCACCTTGAGGCGGCCGGAATTGTATTCGAGGCGGTCGCGCGGCATACGGCCGGCGAGGCTGGCGAGCGCACCCAGCTGCAGCAGCGGCTCGGCGGTGAGAGAGTGGCGATAAGCGAAGGGTTCTGCGGGAAAGCGGCGCGCCATCAGCGCGGGATCGAGCGCGATCAGCCGGTCGGACGCGGCTGCGGCGTCGGGACGATCCGTCATGAGGTGTCCTCCTTGGCTCTGCCGGGCCGTCTCACCCGGCGGATCAGCGCGCGCAGCTCGGCGCGCGCCCGGACCTCTCCTTGAGCAAGAAGGACGCCAGCCCGGAAGGCAACGCTGCCGCCGATCGGACCGAGGACGGCGAGACCCATCGCCTGCCGGCCCGGCCAGAGCCGGTCGACCATCGGATGGCTGGCGCTCGCGAGCGAATCGACGAGCGCGACCGTGGGGTCGGCTTCGAAGATCTCCGAGGCCTGGAGCATGATCTGGACGCCGGGCGAGAAGCGGCCGAGCCCCTCGTCATGCGCGATCTTCCATGTGACGACCGTCCCGCCGGCGCGGAACGAGGCGAGCATGGCGACCGCCCGGCCGGCGATCGTCAGCGCATCCAGCCGCGCTTCGCCCGCCGCTGCGCCGTCGAAGACGGCGCGCGTGAAGGCGAGCGCATCGGCGCGGTCGCGTAGCGCCGTGCGGCGCCTGCCTTTCCAGCCCGCGGCTTCCAGCGCGAGGAAGCTATCGAGGACATCGGTGCGCTCGCGCGGTGTCGTGGCGCTTTGCCATTCGAGCGGCCCGAGATCGCCGAGGCGGCGGAGCTGCCGCGCGAGTTCCTTGCGCGTCTTGGCCGGCAAGCCGGCCCTGACACCCTCTGCCATCGACCGGGGCCGCAGGACGGCGCGTTCATGGCCACCGATCACGGCGAGCGGCCGGCCGGTCTTCGCAGCGAGGGAATAAAGGGCCAAACCGGCAGCGCTATCAATCGGCAGGTCCGGAAAGAGCAGGATGCGCCCGCCAGACTTCCCGCCATCCATGACCGCGACGAGCCGGGCCAGCGCCGCTTCGGGATTCGTAGGATCGAGCAGCGGCGTGCCGAGCGGGCCGTAGAGATGGGTGTAGACCGAGACGGCGGGTACCAGTCGGCCGAGCCGGGCCGGGCCGACCGGCGCCAGGGCGAGAAGTCGGCCGGCGGCATCCTCGGCGACGGCGAGGGAAACCGCAGCCGGGGCGAGATGCTCGAGGGCAGCTCCGAGAATCGCGGGCGCAAAGAACGGGTTAGCCTCGGGCGCGTCGCGGGCGAGGCGGCGCCATCCGGTCATCAGCCCAGCCGGCGGCAGCGACCGGCGGGCCGGTCGGGCCGGTGAGGGCGGCGGCTCCGACGCCGCTTCGCGGGCACTCATGACGCGCTCCCTTCGCCGATGACGATCGAGCTACCGGGCACCAGCACATGCAGGATCGAGCAGCGGAGTCGCATCCGCCAGCGGACGGCGAGGTAGACGGCGATCGCTTCGACCGCCAGCGCCGTCGAGGTGGCGATGGCGGCGCCTTCGAGGCCGAGATGAGGGATAAGCGTGTAGTTGAGGACGAGATTGACAACGAAGGTAAAGGCATAGACGGCGGCGCAGATGCGCTGCTCGCCGGCCATGGTGAGAATGCTCTCGGCCGGGCCGATCGAGGCGCGGAAGAGCAGGCCGATGGAGAAGATGAACAGAAGCCCGTAGCCGGCGACGAAGCTCTCGCCGAAGAACGAGAGCAGCAAGCGCCCGGCGACGAGCAGCACGAGCACGGCGCCGACCGAGGGCCAGAAGGTCCAGTGCAGCGAGTCCCGCACCACCGCTTCGAAACGGACGCGGTCGCCGGCTGCGTAATATTGCGAGAAGCGCGGCATCAGCGCCGCCCGCACGGCGAAATACACGAAATGGACCAGCGCGAGCGTCTTCACCGCCGCGAAATAGACGGCGACCTCCTCGGGCGGACGAAGTTGTCCGACGATCAGAATATCGACATTAGTCAACAGATTGAAAAAGCCTTCGACCAGAAAGATCGGCAGCGCGATCGTGATCCAGGCGAAGGAGGTGAACCGGCGCGGCCCGACGGGCACCGCCTTGGCCGTGCGGCGGCGGATCGCCCACATCTGCCAGAGCGCGGTCGCATAGGTGGCGACGATGGCGGTCGCCATCGCGGTCGTGGCATCGGGCGCGGCGCCGAGGCGGATCGCCGTCCAGGTGAACAGGATGATGAGGATCGGCCGGATGATGAAGGTCGGCCACAGTGCGAGGTCGGGCCAGTTGAAGCCGCGCGCGAGGCCATCCTGGATCTCGCCGATCGCCAGCATCGGGATGCAGATCGCCGCGAGATAAAGCGGCATCACATAATAGCTCTCGACATGCTCGCCGAAGAGCAGCAGCCCGATGATGCCGAGCGCGGCGATCGCCGTCGATGTGACGATGCCCTGCACGCGGCTGCCGAGCAGGATGCCACGCAGGAGATCGAGCTCGCGCCGCTCGCCATATTCCGGGATGAAGCGCACGATCGCGGTCTGGATGCCGAAGCAGGCGAGGCCGCCGATGATCACGGCGCCGACCCAGACCACGACATAGACGCCATAGTCGAAATCGCCCATCCAGCGGGCGAGCAGCACCTGCGAAAGATAGGCGATGAAGGCCGAGACGACGCGCACCAGGAAGGTCGTGACGGCGATCCGCTGCGTGACCGCCCGCTCGTCCTTGCCGGAGGCGATCGAATCCACGCCGGACGCCAGCCCCGAAAGCGGCGCCTTCAGCCGGGCCGGAGCCCAGCGATCGACGATGCCGGCAAAGGAAAGGCGCAACGGGTCGCGGCTCCTCGACGAGTTCGGCCGCCCATCGAGGGGAAGCCGTCGCTGAAATCCCTATAATTTTCTGCTTTAAGAAAGCGTTGGCCGCGCCGGAATCGAACAGGGTCGAAGCGCGCGGACGGCGAACGTCGCTAAATTTGCGTAAAGGGACCAAGGTGCAGGCGGATGCGGAGCTGGATGCGATCGGACTCGAATGCCCGCTGCCGGTCCTGAAAGCGCGGAAGCGTCTTTCCGCCATGCGGCCGGGCGAGCGGCTGCTTGTGCTCGCCACCGATCCGATGGCGGCGATCGACCTGCCGCATCTGTGCACCGAGGACGGCCACATATTGGTGTCGCGGTCGAGCGAGGACCGCCACGGCATGGCGGTGCTCGCTTTCCTCGTGGAACGCGGCCCGGACCGCGCCGCCTGATCTCGACCGCAACGCGCTTTCCGCCTAGCTTTGGCGCGATCTGGATTGGCCCGCCTCTCGGCGGCGCGGAGGACATATGACGAAACACAAGATCGCGATCATCGGGCTCGGCAAGATCGCCCAGGACCAGCATCTGCCGGTGATCGACAAGAGCGACAGCTTCGAGCTCGTTGCCGTCACCAGCCAGCGCGGGCTGACCCATCGCGGCGTGCCGACCTTCAAGACGCCGGCCGAGATGTACCGCGCCATTCCCGATCTCGAGGCGGTCTCGATCTGCACGCCGCCGGATGTCCGGCACGCCTTCGCTATCGAGGCGCTCGACGCCGGCAAGGACCTCCTGCTCGAGAAGCCGACCGCGGCGACGCTCGCCGAGGCGGCCGACATCGCCGCTCATGCCAAGAAGCGCGGCCGCATCATCTTCGCGACCTGGCATTCGCAGTTCAATCCGGCGGTCGACGAGGCGAAGGCGCTGCTCGCCGGCGCCGGCGTGAAGTCGCTTCGGATCGAATGGCGCGAGGATGTCCGCAAATGGCATCCGGGGCAGGACTGGGTCTGGGAGCCCGGCGGCTTCGGCGTCTTCGATCCCGGCATCAATGCGCTGTCGATCTTCGTGAAGATCCTCCCCTTCACCCCCTTCGTGAAGAGCGCCGAGCTCACCTATCCCGCCAATCGCCAGACGCCGATCGGCGTCAAGGTCGCGTTCTCCGGCACCGATCCGGACGCTCCGGCGCTCTCGGCCGACTTCGACTGGCGAGAGCAGGGCGACGAGAAGTGGCATATCGAGATCGAGACCAAGGGCGGCCACAAACTGCGCCTCTTCCGGGGCGGCGCGTCGCTCAGCGTTGACGGCCATGTCACCGTCGAGCAGCCGAGCGAGGAATATGAGCGCATCTACGAGCGCTTCGCCGAACTGCTCGACCGCCGCGAGAGCGACTACGACACCTCGCCGCTCCAACTCGTCGGCGACGCGATGATGGTCGGCCGCCGCCTCACCACCGATCCCTTCGACTGGTAGGCAACCCCGCGCCGCCGCCGCGCATTCACCTCAGGTCCAGCGATGGGGGGCGGCAGCGTGGCATTCAAAGGAAAACGGGCGGCGATCGCGGCATCCGTGATCGCCATCCTCATCGGCGCCGGACCGTCTCCCGCCCTCGCGGTCTCCGTGAAGGACATCCTGCAGGAGATCATACCCCCGCAATCGAAGGCGCATCGCACGCGGCCGCGGCCTTCGGCGCCCCGGCCGCCGCTGCCGCAGCCGAAGCCGGACGCGCCTTCGGACGGCGCGGCAGTAACCGACACGGAGCCGCCTCTGCCGCCACCGGCCCCGGCGGAAAAGAAGGACGCGACGCCGCCGCCGGTGCCGGAGGCAGATCCGCGCGGACCCGAAACGCCGCCGCTGCCCGCGCCCTCGCCGCAGCCGGCCGAAGCGGCGCCTCTCGCTCCCGAGGCACCCGCCGTCGCGGAGCCCGACGCCAAGCAGCCCGACGCCGAACAGCCTTCCGCCGAAGAACCACCGGCGCTTTCGGTCGGACCCGTGGTCGAACCGGCGCCGCCGCATGTCGAGGAGACGGCGCCGCCCCTGCCGGTGGCGCCCGGTCCGGCCGGAGCGCTCGGCCCCGCCGTCATGCCGGCGGCGGCGACGCCCGCTCCTGCTGCCGTTCCCGAGCCGGCGATCGTCGCCCCCGCGCCGGCCGAGCCGCCCGAATCGGCTGAACCACCCCGCATCGTGCCGACGGCGGAGGAACTCGCTGCCTGCAAGGCCGGCATGGCGGCGCTCGGCATCGTGTCCGAAGCGCAGCCTGCCTTCTTCGAAGGGGAATGCGGCGCCGCCGATCCCTATCGCGTCACGGCGCTTTCGGGCGGCGCCGTCACGATCGAGCCGGCGGCGACGGTCGACTGCGCCGTGGCGAGCGCCCTCGCCCGCTGGATCGACGAGGATATCCAGCCGGCGGCGAAGTCCGCTTATGGCGCGCCGCTGACGCGCCTCTCCATTGCCGGCTCCTATGTCTGCCGCACGCGCAACCATGTGCCGGGCGCGCGCATGTCGGAGCATTCCTTCATGAACGCCATCGATATCGGCGGTTACACCATTGCCGGGCGGACGATCACCATCGCCGACGACGGCAAGCGGACGGATGCGGACAAGGCCTTCCTCGACGCGGTTCGGAAGGCCGCCTGCGCGCGGTTCACGACCGTGCTCGGCCCCGGCACCGACGCCACGCATGAGGACAATCTCCATCTCGACATGATCCGCCGCGGCCGCAACGGCGACGGGCGCATCTGCGAGTGAGCGGCATGGCCGGCAGCGCGCCGGTCCTGTAATCTCGTCCCATGACCGAGCCATCGATCCTCATCACCGGCGCCTCCTCAGGCATCGGCGAACATGCGGCGCTGGCGCTGAAGACCCGCGGCTGGCGGGTGTTCGCGACAGCGCGCAAGGAGCAGGACCTTGCGCGGCTACGCGCCGCCGGCCTCGAGGCGGTCTATCTCGACTATGAAGACGAGGCCTCGGTGGTCGCCGCCGCGAAGGCGGTGCTGGATTCGACCGGCGGGCGGCTCGACGCGCTCTTCAACAACGGCGCCTATGGCCAGGTCGGCGCCGTCGAGGATCTCTCGACCGCCGTGCTCAGGCGGCAGTTCGAGGTCAACCTCTTCGGCTGGCACACGCTGACCTGCGCCCTGCTGCCGGCCATGCGCCGCGCGGGGCGTGGCCGCATCGTGCACTGCTCCTCCGTGCTCGGCATCGTGGCGGGCAAATATCGCGGCGCCTATGTCGGATCGAAATTCGCACTCGAAGGCCTCGCAGATTCGATGCGGATCGAGCTCGCCGGCAGCGGCATCCATGTCGTGCTCATCGAGCCCGGTCCGATCGCGACCCGATTCACGGAGAATGCGCTCGCCAATTTCCGCGCCACGATCGACATGGAGGCCTCGGCGCACCGCGCCGGCTACGAGGCGCAGCTCGCCCGGCTGACGGGGGCGCGGCGGCCTTCGCGCTTCAAGCGCGGCCCCGAAGCGGTCACGGCGGCTCTCATCCACGCGCTCGAAAGCCCCCGGCCACGGCTGCGCTACCGCGTCACGACGCTGACGGTGCTCGCCGCGCTGATGAAGCGCCTTTTGCCTGCCCGCTGGCTGGACAGCCTGATCGCGCGCAATTCGTAAGGGAACCAGCCGTGATACGGAACGTTTGCCAGCGATTGACCTCAGCCGCGAGCAGCCCATGTCATCTCTTTCAACCGGCCCCGACAGCGCGACCATGGGGTCGTCCATGACACGGGATGTCTCCATGAACAGGCGCGGCGCGTCGATCGTCACCCTCATCGTCTGCCTGCTTGTCACCTTCGCGGCGGCCGCGATCGGCTCGGCCGCGACGCTTCCCTCGATCCCGACCTGGTATGCCGGGCTGACCAAGCCGGACTTCAACCCGCCGAACTGGCTGTTCGGCCCGGTCTGGACCATTCTCTATGCGATGATGGCCGTCGCCCTCTGGCGGGTCCTCGGCCGCTCGGAAGGCGGCGAGCGCTGGCGGGCAGGGGCGATCTATGGCGTGCAGCTCGTGCTCAACGCCGCCTGGTCAGTGGTGTTCTTCGGCCTGCATTCACCGCTCGGCGGCCTCGTCGTGATCGTCGCGCTGGCCGGCGCGATCATCGCCACCATCGCCGCATTCGGCCGCATCGACAGGCTGGCCGCGGGCCTGCTGGTCCCCTACCTTCTCTGGGTCGGATTCGCCTCGCTGCTCAACCTCGCCATCGTGATCCTGAACTGACGGGTCGGGCGCTGTCGGGTCCGAACGGGCTGATCCGGCCGAAACGGTCCGGAGCCCGGCGACCAACGGTGTCTCGATGAACGGCTTTCTTCACTTTCTCGTCCCGATCGCGCTCGCCGCGGTCGCGATCGTGCTTCTCCTCGGCCTCTTCAACATGATGCGCGGCGGCTCCGCCGAGCGCTCGCAGCAATTGATGCGCTGGCGCGTCATCCTGCAGTTCGTCGCGATCGTCATCATGATGGCGGCGCTTTATTTCGCGTCGCGCTGACGGAGACATCATGGTCGCGCTCAACCGCATCTACACCCGCACCGGCGATGACGGCACCAGCGGCCTCGTCACCGGCGAACGCCGCTCGAAATCCGACCTCCGCTTCGAATGCATCGGCACCATCGACGAGGTGAACGCGCTCATCGGCGTCGCCCGCTGCGATCTGTTCGAGGAGCCCGTGGTCGACGCGATGCTCGGCCGCATCCAGAACGACCTCTTCGATCTCGGCGCCGATCTCGCGACGCCCGAGGAGACGCTGAAGGAGGGCCGCGATGCGCTGAGGGTCGTCGAGCGCGAAGTCGAGCGAATCGAGGGCGATATCGACGAACTGAACGCCGATCTCTCGCCGCTGCGCTCCTTCGTTCTGCCCGGCGGATCGCGGGCGGCGGCCTCGCTGCATGTCGCGCGGACGGTCGCGCGCCGGGCCGAGCGCGGCATGGTGGCGCTCGCGGAGAGGGAGCGCGTCAATCCGTCCGCATTGCGCTACGTCAATCGGCTGTCGGATTTTCTTTTCGTCGCGGCCCGATTCGTGAATGATCGGGGGACAGGCGACATTCTCTGGGTGCCTGGCCAGAATCGCTAGTCCCCCGAGCCCCCCGGCGCCCGATGTTCGTTCCGCTGCACGACCAGAATCCGCTGCGCTTCATCCGTTTTCCGTTCATCACGCGCGGCATCGTCGTGCTGAACGTGCTCATCTTCATGTTCTACCAGCGCGGCGGCAACGCCGAGGCCGAGGCGGCCTCGGTCATGGCGTTCGGGCTCATCCCCTCGACGCTGATGGGCGTGCATGTGCGAACACCGGGGATCTTCCACGCCCCGGAATGGGCGACTTTCATCACCTCCTCCTTCCTGCATGGCGATATCTGGCATCTCGCCGGCAACATGTTGTTCCTCTGGGTCTTCGGCGACAATGTCGAGGACGCCATGGGCCATTGGCGCTTCCTGCTGTTCTATATCCTCTGCGCCATCGGCGGTGGCCTCGCCCATGTCGCGGTCGCGCCGGGATCGGATCTCGCGCTGATCGGCGCCTCCGGATCGGTCGCCGGCGTCATCGCCGCCTATTTCCTGCTGCACCCACGCGTGAAGATCTGGATCCTGCTCTTGTTCCGAATACCGCTGCGCCTCCGAACGGTCTGGGTGCTCGGCTTCTGGATCCTGCTGCAGCTCTACAATTTCCTGTTCGGGCCGCCCGGCGAGATTTCCTGGGCCGCGCATCTCGGCGGGCTCATGACGGGCGCGGTGCTGATCCTTCTGATGCGCCGGCGCGGCGTGCCGCTTCTCGCCCGCGAAGAGCCGGAGCTGATCGCAGCCGAGCCGGTCGTCTGACCGAGAGCCGGAAGCCGGCGGCGCGTTGACGCGACCGCCCCTCGCCGATACGGTCGCCGCCCAATCGCGGCCGGACCCGGTCGCGAGCCGTCGTCGAACCCCCGTCGATTGAAGCGCCCATGAAGATTCTCGTGCCCGTCAAGCGGGCGGTCGACCGCAACGTCAAGGTCCGCGTCAACGCGGACGGCACCGGCATCGATCTCGCCAATGTGAAGATGGCGATGAACCCCTTCTGCGAGATCGCCGTCGAGGCGGCGCTGCGGCTGAAGGAGGCCGGCCAGGCCAGCGAAGTCGTCGTCGTCTCCATCGGCTCGGAGAAATCCGCCGAGACGCTGAGGACCGGCCTCGCGATGGGCGCCGACCGCGGCATCCTCGTGAAGACCGACGCACCCCGCGTCGAGCCGCTCGCCGTCGCCAAGCTGATCAAGGCGGTGATCGCCGCCGAGGCGCCGGGCCTCGTGATCCTCGGCAAGCAGGCGATCGACGACGACAGCAACCAGACCGGCCAGATGCTCGCCGCGCTGATGGGCTGGCCGCAGGCAACCTTCGCCTCGAAGATCGATCTCGACGCCGATGCCGTGACCGTCGCCCGCGAGGTCGATGGCGGCACCGAGACGCTGCGGCTCGCTTTGCCGGCGGTGATCACCACCGATCTCCGCCTGAACGAGCCGCG
>CAWZZK010000255.1:0-71486 GCA_963966455.1 Kaistia sp.
CGGAGATCGACCGCCTCGCTGCCGAGATCATCGCCTTCCACATCAAGGACCTCGCCCCCGCCGGCACCACCGCCGAGGACGGCTGGGCCGATGTCGGCCAGGGCACGGTCGACTGGGCCGGCCTGTGGCCGCATATCGCCAAGGCGCCGAAGGCCGGCGTTCTCGTCGCCGAGCATGACAACCCGGCCGACTGGAAGCGCTTCGCCGAGCGCTCCTTCGCCGCCATCAAGTCCTTCGCCGTCTGAGGCCCGCACGCATGTCCACCATCCACAAGATCGGCCTGATCGGCGCCGGCAATATCTCGCAGGCCTATCTGAAGCTGGCACCGCTCTTCCCGGGCACCCAAATCGTCGCCGTGGCGGATATAGCCCCGGAAGCGGCCAAGAAGCGGGCCGACGAGTTCGGCGTCCGCGCGCTGACGGTCGACGAACTCCTCAAGGACGAGGAGATCGACACGGTCATCAACCTGACCATTCCCTCGGCGCATTACGAGATCAGCCACGCCATCCTCTCGGCCGGCAAGCATGCCTATTCCGAGAAGCCCTTCGCGCTCAGCGTCGAAGACGGCAAGAAGCTGGTCGCCGAGGCCGATGCGCGCGGGCTAAAGCTCGGCAGCGCGCCGGACACCTTCCTCGGCGGCGGCGGCCAGACGGCGCGCAAGCTGCTCGATGACGGCACCATCGGCCGCATCGTCTCCGGCACCATGCATGTCATGAGCCATGGCATGGAGCACTGGCACCCCAATCCGGGCTTCTTCTTCCAGCCCGGCGGCGGCCCGATCCTCGATCTCGGCCCCTATTACATCGCCGCGATGGTCAACCTGATCGGACCGGTGACGCATGTCGCCGCCTTCGCCTCGAAGGGCTTCGAGGAGCGCCTCGTGACCGCCGAAGGTCCGCTCAAGGGCAAGACCGTCCCCGTCGGCACGCCCACGACCATCAACGCCGTGCTCGAATTCAAGACCGGCGCGCAGGTGACGCTGGCCGCGAGCTGGGACGTGTGGAAGCACGGCCATGTCAACCCGATCGAGCTCTACGGCACCGAGGGCTCGATGCTGGTGCCCGATCCGAACTTCTTCGGCGGCACCGTGCAGTATTCCGAGCGCAGCGGCGACTATATCCCCGTCGACAGCTCGACGGCGCCGTTCGGCAAGGGCAACTGGGGCGCCGATCAGGGCCATGCGAACTACCGCATGCTCGGCGTCGCCGACATGCTGGACGCCGCCGAGCAGGGCCGCGAGGCGCGCTGCTCCGGCCGCGTCGCGCTGCATGCGCTCGACGTGATGGTCTCGATCCTCGATGCCGCCGTCAGCCGCAACGTCGTGACGCTCTCGACGACCGTCGAGCGCCCGGCCCCGCTCACGGCCGCCGATGCCGGGCGGCTGCTCGCGGCGCGCTGAGCCGCTCCCTACGAGCTTCCTCCGAACTGGGGCCGCGCGAGCGGCCCCTTTTCTTTTGGGCCAGGCTTCCTCGGTCGTCACGGCCGCGGCGGCGACCAGTCCTTGTCGGTCAGCGCCTCGCGATGCTGGCGGACGCGCTCGGTCGGCTCCCAGGGAACCGGCGTGCCGTCGCCGCTATCGATCGACCAGAAGGCCTCGGCCATGCGGCGGTTGGCGACCGCCCGCGTCTCGTCGCGGATCGGCCAGGGCTGCGCCACCTGCGGCCAGATGGTCGGATTGGTGTTGATCTCGTAGATCACCGTTCGCCCCGCGACCGTCGCATGGTCGGCGCGGCCATAGTCGATGCCGGCGATGCGGAACGCCTCGCCGATCACCTCAGGACATTCGTTGGCGAGTACGCGGCGATGCTCGTCGCGCGCCAGCCACTCCGGCGGCTTGTGTCCGCGACCATATTTCACCATCCAGTGCGGCTCGGTGACGTGATGGTCGAGATAGGTTCGGCCGCCGATATGGAACGAGCCGAACTTCCGCCAGAAGCCGTCGCCGGCCGGCTCGCCGCAGAACTCGATCACCACGAGGCCGCGCCGAGGGCGGCCCGCCGCTACGCCCTCGGCCAGGAAGGCGTTGAGTTCCTCCTGCGACTGGATGAGATCGGAAACAGCCGAATTGTGGTCGTTGTCGTTGCGCACGAAGACGGGGAACCGCTCAGGCTTCGGCTCGTCCTCGGCGCGGTAGATGCCGAACGGATTGATGCCGGCCTGCTTCAGCTTGCGCAGCAACTCGTAGCGGGTCGGCACCACGGCCGGATCGTTGAGGCAGCGGAGCCCCGCCGCGCGGAGCGAACGGAAGACGTCGGAGGCGAGCAGGAGCTCGAAGGGCGAGAGACGCTCGATATCGGTGAAGATCACGGTCGCCGCGGGAACACGCTGCGCGCGCAGAACCGCGTCATAGCTGAGCACCATGGTCTTCGGGATCGGAACGCCGAGCGCCTCGGCGACCAGCGCGCCGACCGTCACCTGATGACCGCGCACCGTCAGAAACAGGATCATCGCCGGCCCCCTTGCCGGACCGCCAGGGCGCCGCGGCGAACGATTGCAGAACAGGAAGAACCATGTAACGCTAATCATCGCGGATCGGCGGGGGCAAGCTGAGTGATGTCGATTCGCGTTCAATCCACCGCTTCTTCTTCGTTGCGCTGACACATGACTTCGGGGGAACACCAGATGTCCGACATTGCAAAGAATACGCGCGACAGCCTCGCGGCCGGCAGCCTGTTCGGCTTTTCCGCCACGGGTCGCAGCACCGCCGCACGCCGCGCAAGCAAGGAGGCAGGCCTCCACGTTCCAACCGACGAGGCTGCGATCCTGCAGGCACTCAACGAGGCTCCCGCCGAGGTTGCCGAGACGGCTGCGGCCGAGAGCGGCGAGACCACCTGAGCAGCATGAGCGACGGCTTCGGACGACCTTAAGGTGAGATGCAGGGAGACAGTCATGACCACGATCGGCAGGACGCTTCGTGAGCAATTGGCCGAACAGGTGCTGTTCGGCTTCGAGACCGCAGACTGGGGCCGGGTTCCGACGTCCGAGCGGCGCACGATCTCCCGACGCGGCGGCAAGGTACCGCCTATGGAGGGGACGCTTCTCGACGAGGGCGCGATCCTCACGGACCTCAACAAGGTCGAGACTGCGGCGGCGGAGGTCGATCAGCCGGCCGGCGACGCCAAAGTCGAGACCTGACGGCAGGCGCCGGGCGGATGGGCTGTGACCGATCCGCTTGACGATCGCAGATTCGTTTTCCTGTGCTCCAAATTGTCTTGCGGGTTCTCAAGCAACGTGCCAGCCTCATCATGTTGTTCCGAAATGACGGCCGCGGGGGCTCGGCTGGCATGACACACCCGAGACCCGTAGCATCAGGAGGAACCTATGAATTCGAAGACTGAATCCGCCCGCACCCTGCTGTCATCTTCGCAGCTCTTTGGCTTCAACGCCGGATCGCGTTCGACGACCGCACGTCGCGGCAGCAAGATTCCGCCGATCATCATCCCCGTCCCTCCCATCCCGGGCGAGGAGACGATGCTGGAAACGCTGAACGCGGTGCAGACCGCCGAGGCGGAGCTTCCGGCGACCGAGACGAAGCCGGCCTCGACCGAGGCGGCGTGATCGCGTGATGACGCGCGGGGCGCTTCGGCGTCCCCGCGCTACTGAAGTAAGCCGGCGGCGTGTTGGGACGCTGTCGGTCACATTCCGGTGTCGGACGACACCGGCCATTTGAGGAGGGGCTGAGAATGGACAAAGCAATGGGCCTGCCGGTCGAGATGGACGAGGCGGCCGTAGTTCTGGCGCTCAACACCGACACGCCGGAGCCGACTGCGGCCGAGGCTTCGGACGAGACCGCCGCGAGCGCTTAGGCGCCGGTCGACACCGTCTGATCTGAAAGCGCGTCATGGTTGAAGAGACGTCAAACGTTCATTTCGGCTATGGCGCGGATGCGATCCGCGCGGCCGCGCTCGATCGGCGCGTCCGCGGCAATCTCGCGGCGAGCCTCGGCGCCATCGCGGACGCCCTCGCCAGCAACGGCTTCATGGGCGCGCATGCGCTGCATGAACTCGCGGAGCGCGTCGCCGTCGGCCCCGTCCGGCCGCTGGTCTTCGCGCTTTATACCTCGCTCGTCGACGCGATCCAGTCGGACGACGACGAAGCGGTGGCGCGCGGTGTCGAGCGTCTCGCAGCCGTCGACCGCGACGCGGCGGTGACGCTTCGCATCGTCGATCTCTTCGGCGCGGAACTCGGCGCGGAAGCCTCCGAACTCTATGCAATCCTGCTCGACGACGATCCGGATGCGCCCGTCGAGATCAGCGGCGTCGGCAGCGAGGCCTTCGCCTCCGGCCGCGCCCGCGTTCTCGACGCCCTCGCCCTGCTCGACAACGCGGCGCCGGCCTTTGGGGCCGAAGTCAGGGTCTTCTGCAACGAGATCGTCTTTGCCGGCAGCGCGACGGGTTTCGGGGCCAATTCCTTTTCCAGCGCATCGAGCCCCTATCTCTGGGGCGGCATCCAGCTCGATCCCGCCCGGGCAAGCCGGATCGCGCTCGCCGAGACGCTGGTCCACGAGGCCTCGCACACGCTGCTGAACGGCCTCGTCGATGCCGGGGAACTGTCGACCAATCCGAAGGATGCGCGCTATTCCTCGCCGCTCCGGGTCGATGCGCGGCCCATGGACGGCATCATCCACGCCACTTATGTGCTCGGCCGCATGGGGATGGCGCTCGCCCGGATCGCGGATGCCGCCGACCTGACGGACGAGGAGCGACGCGACGTGGCGAAGCGCCGGCGCGAGAACGCAGCCCTCTTCCAGCAGGGGCTGGCGACGATCCGCGCGCACGGAAAGCTGACGCCGGCCGGCGCGGCGGCGCTCGAAGGCTGCTTCGCGCTGGGCGGTATCACGCCGGCAGCAGCAGACGCCTAATTCGCAGCCGGCTTCGCCAGCGGGGCGCGGTCGGCGGGCGGCAGCGCCAGCACCGCGTCGAAGGTGCGCGACTGGATCTGCTCCTGCATCGCGCCGACCTCGAGCCGGATCTCGCGCAGATTGGCGTCGATGGCGGCGCGGTCGGGCTCCGGCGCCGCGGCGAGCGTCGCGAGCTCGGCACGAAGCGTCTTCAGCCGGTCGATCCGCGCCACGATGTCCGGCTTCAGGCCGCCGACTGAAGCCTCGATCTTCTCGACGGCCTCTGGCGACAGGCGGTCCTTCAGCCAGCGCAGCTCCATCCGCACGACGCGGGGACCACCATCGCTCTTGCGCACGCCGATGCGCTCGGTGACGAAGGCGCCGAGTACGAAGGCGTTGACCGCCAGCGACAGGACGAGGGCCACCCAGAGCCAGGAGATGCGCCGGCGGCGCGGCTGAAGCGTCCTTGCCATCAGAAGCCGAGCTCGGACGGCCCGAACAGCAGCGGATCGAGCTGGACGGTGCTCGCGACGCGGATGTCATCCTCCGGCGGCGCGAGGACGAGGCTGGTGGCGCCGCCGAGCGCCCCGGCGACAAGGACGACCGCCGCGGCCGCGGCAAGCCGCCTTGCCCAGCGCACCGGCTGCTGCGGCGTGATCTGCGCCATCACGCCGGAGCGGATGCGGGCGAGGGGTCCGGCCTCGATGCGGCTGTCGAGCGCCGCCGCGGCGACTTCGAGGCGCTGGTCGAGCACGAGGGCGTCGTCGCGATAGGCGCGGAACGCACGGTCGGAGAGAAGCGCCGCCCGCGCCCGCTGCGCGAGCGCCGGATCGGGCCAGAGACCCGGATCTGGACCCCAGCGGTCGACCGCATCATGAAGCCCAGCCGGCCGCGGGTGAAGCTCGTCGCTCGGATCACGGCGGCCGTCATGCCCGTCGCGGAAGCCGAGGGGGTGATGGATATCGTCGATGTCGGTCATGATCAGGTCCAGTCCTCCCCGTCCTCGTCCCTTTGTCCCGCGAGCAGGCCGCGCAGGCGCCGCCTCGCTCGTGCGAGCAGGGATTCGTAGGCATGTTCGCTCATGCCCATGATGGCCGCGGCTTCCGCCTGGCCGAGCTCCTGGAAATGCGCCAGCACGATCACCGCGCGCTGGCGGTCGGGCATGCGATCGAGCGCCTCGTGGACGAGGCGCACATCCTCGATCCGCGACAGCTGGCGCTCGGGCGACGGCGTGTCGTCCTCGAGCACGTCGTCGAGATCGTCGATATCGACATGCGGGCGGCGGCGGCGCAGGCGGTCGATCGACAGGCGATAGGCGACCTGGTGCAGCCAGGTTCCGATGCGGGCGCGCGGCTCCCAGGCATCGGCATTGCGCCAGAGGCGGATGAGGGCCTCCTGCACGACCTCCTCGGCTTCGCCGAGATCGCAGAGGACGGCGGCGACGAAGCGCGTCAGGCGCGGCGATTCGGCGGTGATGACGCGGCCGAAGGCCTCGTCGTCGCCCGCCGCGACCGCCCGCATCAGCCTGTCGTCGGCGCGGATCGCGGCATCCGCTGCGCTGTCGCTTCGATCCCCCACGGGTGAATGATCGCCTTTCGTCCCGGCCTCTCGGTCAGCCGGCTCCACCCTGCCGCCCTCGATCAGACGATAGCGCATCGGCCGGCTTCGGCCAGCCTCGCTTTTCGCGCCGGTCGCGGTGAAGGTCGCCATGGCCGGCTACTCCGCCGCGATCCGGAGCGGCCGGCCCGGCTCGGGCTCGGCCTTGTCGGCCGAAGCGGCAGCGGTGCCAGCGGGAGCCGTCGCCCGGCGGCGGCGATCGTCGGCCGCGGCCTCGGCGAGCTCGCGGTTGAGGCGCTGCTCCTCCGCGATGCGCGGCTTGCCGAAGCGGGCGAGCAGCAGGAAGGCGACCGGCGTCAGGAAGAGGGTCGCCAGCGCCGAGAAGCCGAGGCCGCCGACCATGATCCAGCCGAGAGCCGCGCGGGCCTCGGAGCCGGCGCCGCCGGTGAGGATCAGCGGCAGGCCGCCGAGCACCGTCGCGATCATGGTCATCAGCACGGGCCGCAGGCGGATGAGGCAGGCGTCGCGGATCGCGTCGCGCACCGAGAGGCCCTCGTCGCGCAGCTGGTTGGCGAATTCGACGATCAGGATGCCGTTCTTGGCCATGAGGCCGACCAGCATCACGAGGCCGATCTGCGTGTAGATGTTGAGCGAGCCGCCGGAGAGCAGGATGGCGTAGATGCCCGACGCGACGCCGAAGGGCACGGTGGCGAAAAGGATCGCCGCCGAGACGAAGCTCTCGAACTGGGCAGCCAGCACCAGCAGGATGATGATGACCGCGAAGCCGAAGGTGGTCGCGACGCCGCTCGAGGTCTCGTTCAGCGTCGCCGCCTCGCCGGTGTAGACGATGCCGAGGCCGGCCGGCAGGCTGGTCGCCGCGACCTGATCGAGGATCTGCATGGCCGAGCCGAGATCCTCGCCGGGCGCCAGCGTCGCGGTGATCGGCACCGCGCGGCGCTGCGACTGCCGGGCGAGCGTCGGCGACGTCGATTCCTCCGAGACCGTGACGACGGAGGAGAGCGGGATCATCACGCCGCTCGCGGTGCGCACCTGAACGTTTTCGAGATCGCTCGGCGTCACGATCATGCCGTCCGGCGCCATGGCGCGGATGTCGATCTTGTCGTCGCCGATATAGAAATCGCCCATGTCGGCGCCGGCCAGCAGCGTCGAGACGATGGTGCCGATATCCGCCACCGAGACGCCGAGATCGGCGGCGCGGTCGCGGTCGATATTCACCTTCAGCTGCGGCTGGTTGAGATCGTAGTTGAGCTGGACATTGGCGAAGGCCGGGTTCTGCGACAGCGTGCCGATCAGATCGGTCGCGCCCTTCGTGATGCTGTCATAGTCGACGCCCGTGACGGCGAAGGTCAGGCCCTGGCCGCCGCCCCGGATGCCGAGGCTGTTGGCCTGGCGCAGATTGACGACGGCGCCGGGGATGTTGCGCACCTTGGCCTGGATCTCGGCCGCGATGTCCTGCTGGCTGCGCGCGCGCTCGCCCCAGGGCGCCAGCGTCACGAACATGAAGCCGCTGCTCGGGTTGCTGAAATTGCCGGCGACCGAGAAGGCGTTGGTCGCCTCGCCCGAATCGAGCAGCGGCTGGATGGCGCGCTGCACCAGCTGCATCTGGCCCTGTGTGTAATCGACCGTCGAGCCCTGCGGCGTGTTCATCGAGATGATCACGGCGCCGCGGTCCTCCTGCGGCGTCAGCTGCTGCGGCAGCTTCTCGAAGGCGAGGAAGGCGCCGCCGGCGAAGAGGACGCTGAGCAGGATCACCACCATGGGCGCGGCCAGCGAGGCGTCGAGCAGCTTCTCGTAGAGCTTGTGGCCGCGCTTGCCGATGGCGTTCAGCACGCGCTGGAACGCATTGCCGCCGCCCTCGCCCTCATGGCCGCCGGCGCCGAGGAAGCGCGAGGCCATCATCGGCACCAGCGTCAGCGCGACGAAGGCCGAGAGCGCGACCGAGAAGGCGAGCACGAAGCCGAATTCGGAGAAGAGACGGCCCGCCGTGCCCTTGAAGAAGGAGATCGGGATGAAGACGGCGGCGAGCGTCGCCGTCGTCGAGATCACGGCGAAGAACACCTGCTTGGCGCCGAGCACGGCCGCCGCGCGCGGACCCATGCCCTCATGCCGCCGCCGCGCGATGTTCTCGAGCACGACGATTGCGTCGTCGACGACGAGGCCGGTGGCCAGCACCAGCGCGAGAAGCGTCAGGATGTTGAGCGAGAAGCCCAGCAGATACATCGCCGCGATGGTGCCGAGCAGCGAGACCGGCACGGTGATCGCCGGGATGAGCGTCGTCCGGAGCGAGCCGAGGAAGAGATAGATGATCGCGATGACGATCGCGATCGCCAGCACCAGGCTGCGCTCGACTTCCTCGAAGGAGCCGGCGATGAAGTTGGCGTCGTCCGAGGTGACGCGGATGGTCACGTCGGGCGGCAGGCTGGTCTTCAGCTCCTCGACCGCCTTGCGGACGCCTTCGGAGATGGTGAGCGTGTTCGAGCTCGCCTGGCGGACGATGCCGAGGCCGATGCCGGTGCGGCCATTGACCTGCAGCGTCGAGGACTTGGCCGCCGGGCCGAAGACGACGTCGGCGACATCGCCGACACGGGTGTCGCCCTTGATGCGGATCGCCTTGACGTCGTCGGCGCCCTTCACGCTGGCATCGGCGCGCACGAACATCGCGCGGTTGGAATCGGTGAGATTGCCGGCCGGCACGTCGAGCGCCACCGTCTCGAGCGCGCTCTTGAGGTCCGCCACGGTGAGGCCATAGGCGGCGAGCCGCATCGGATCAATATAGATGCTGATCATCGGCGAGCGGGCGCCGTTGACCTGCACGTCCGCGACGCCCTCGACGGATTTCAGGCGATCGACCACGACGTCGTCGACGAGTTGCGTCAACGTCTCGATGTTCTGCTTCGGCGAGGTGACGGCGAGGCGCATGATTGCGTCGCCATTGGTATCCGCCTTGGCAATGGTCGGCGGATCGGCGTCGTCGGGGAGGTTGCGCTGCGCATTGCCGACGGCATCGCGCAGGTCGCTCGCCGCGACATTGATGTCGGTCGAGTCCGAGAACTGCACCGTCACGCGGCTGCGGCCGCTGGTCGAGGTCGACTGGATGTCCGTCCAGCCCGAGACGCCGGCGGCGGCGTTCTCGATGACGCTCGTCACCTCCTTGTCCATCGTGTCCGGAGTCGCGCCGGTATAGGTGGTGGTGATGGTGACGACGGGCTGGTCGATATTCGGCAGTTCGCGGATCTCGACGCCGCCGATCGCCGCGAGGCCGGCGACCACGATGAGGAGATTGGCGACGATGGCGAGCACCGGCCGGCGGACCGAAAGCGCCGAAATACCGGAGGGCGTGGTGCCGGATTCCGGGATCGGGTCGTGCTCCATGTCATGGCCATGGGCATCGCGCTGATGCTCCCTGGCGAGGCCTTCGCCCGGACCATCAGCGTCCTTGGGGGGCTTGCCGGCGCGCTCGTCGGTCATGCCTCAGCTCCCCTTGGCGGCCGGCTGGCCGGCGGTTCGATTCTGGTCGGCACCCTGCCCGGCTTCCGCGATCTTGGCACCCGGGCGGAGGCGCTGAAGCCCCTCGACCACGACCTTGTCGCCCTCGGCGAGATCGCTGCTCGAAACGAGCACGCGGCCGCTCTGGCGCTGCAGGATGGCGATCGGCGCGCGGGCGACGCCGTCGCTGCCGGCGAGCTTCCAGACATAGGAGCCGGTGCGGTCCCACTGGATGGCGAGCGCCGGAACCGCGAGTTGCTTCTCGCCCGGGAACGGCAGATCGACCTTCACCGCCATGCCGGGGCGCACGCCGATCGCCTGCGCCGCCGCGGCGTCCAGCGTCGCCTCGACCTTCAGCGTCCGCGCCGTGGCATCGACGCGGGTATCGATCGCGGAGAGCGCGCCCTTGATGACGGCGTCGGGCTTCGATTCCGCGGAGGCGGTCACAGCCTGCCCGATCTCGACGCGGCCGGCAAAGCGCTCCGGGATGAGGAAGGAGACCTTCATCACCGAGGGATCGTCCAGCGTCGTGATCACCGTCGTCGGCGTCACGAGATCGCCGATCGAAAGCGTGCTGATGCCGACGACGCCGTCGAAGGGGGCGATGATGGTGCGGCGGTCGAGCGCGATCTGCGCGGCGAGGAGGCCGATCTCGGCGCGGCGCTCGGCCGACTGCGCATCCTGCAGCGCGGAGAGCGTCAAATTGTTGGTGCTGGCGAGCTTCTGCGAGCGCTCGAGCGTCTTCTTCGCATCGCTGAGCGCGACGGAGGCGAGATCGAGCGCCGCCTTCTGGTCGGCATCGTCGAGGCGGACCAGCGGCTGGCCCTTCTTGACCGCGTCGCCGGCCTTGAAGAGCACTTCCATGACCTCGGCGGTCACCTGCGGGTAAAGATTGATGGACTGCGGCACGAGAACGGTGCCGACGGCGCGCACGTCGTCCGTCACGATGTCGGTGCCGACCGGCTCGGTCACGACCAGCGTCGGCCCGCCGAGCCCGCCGCCACGGCTGCCGCCTCCGCCGGCGCGGGCCTGTCCGCCAGCTGCCCCCGGCGCGGCCGCGACCGGGCCGCCCGAAGCGTCGGCGCCGGCAGCCTGCTGGCGGTGCTCATAGAAATACCAGCCGCCTCCCGCCAGGGCGAGCACGAGCAGAGAAAGAAGAAGCTGCTTCCAGAAGGCCATGACCCGTCCCGTCGAGATGCACTCGGCTTCTAACGCGGGCGACTCGCGTCCTCCGTCGCTGCACTGCATTAAATATCGGTAATGCGGGCGTCAGCCGGCGATGCTGGCGGCGCGGGTCTCGCGGAAGCTGCGGCGCATGTCGCGCGGCGTGCAGCCATAGCGCTCGCGGAACGCTTCATAGAAGCGGCTGAGCGAGCCGAAGCCGGCCTCGAAGGCGATCTCGGCGATCTCGTCCTCGCTGGCCAACAGACGGCCATGGGCGAGCATCAGCCGCTGGCGCGTCACATATTCGTTGATCGTCATGCCGAGCGTGCGGCGGAACAGCGTCATCGCGTAATTGGGATGCAGCCCGACCGAGGCGGCGATGTCGGCGACGGCGATGGCCTCGGTGGCGTGTTCGGCGATGTAGCGCGCCATGCGGTGCACCTTGTCGCGATGCGCGTCGCCGCCGTCGGGATCGGCCTCGCGGGCGCGGCGCTCCTCCTCGTCCGAGGCGAGATCACGCCAGCCGTCGATCTCGATACGGCGGAGCCGCGCCGCGAGTTCGTCGCGCACCACCGGCAGCATGGTCGCGCGGCGGTGGAGGAGAAGCTCGTGCCAGTCGGCGAACTGATCCTGCTCGAAGGGGCGCACGCGGTTCGCCACCAGCAGCCCGCCCTGCAGGAGCGCCGTCTTCAGCGCCTCGCAGCCCGGCATCGCGAGCACCATGTCGATCGGCACGTCGCTGCAGATGAAGCTCGTGCCCTCGTCGATCGCGATCACGCGGTGCGGGATGGCCGCCCAGAACATCGCGAGGTCGCCGCGCTTCAGCGTCACCGTGCGGCCGTTGAACAGGTAGGTCATCTGGCCGGCGACGATGAGGTTGATCTCGACATGGCTGTGGACATGGGCCGAGCGCATGAGTCGCACGGCGGCCACGGAGCCCACGTTGAAGGAGCCCCGTTCCGGCGTCATGTGGTCGGGATCGACGAGAAATTCCTGCTGCATCAGAGCGCCCACTGCCTCGCCGGATCATAGCCGAGAGAAGCCGGCTGACCAGTGCGGCACGCCGCCCGCGCGCGGGATCGTATCGGCGGCGGGCGAAATCGTACTTTACTCCCGCCTTAGGATCGTGGACTTTACGCGCCGGAGGAATGCCGCCGTTCTCGGCCCCATGCCCCCCACAGCTCGGGCCGACACATTTGGGAGATGAATTCAATGGCAAGTCTGACGCTTCGTCAGGTGCAGAAGTCGTTCGGGGAGGTGCCGGTGATCCGGGGCGTCGACCTCGATGTCAAGGATGGCGAATTCTGCGTGTTCGTCGGCCCGTCGGGCTGCGGCAAGTCCACGCTGCTGCGCCTCATCGCCGGCCTCGAAGGAACGACCGACGGTACCGTCAAGATCGGCGACCGTGACGTGACCCGCCTGGCGCCGGCCGAGCGCGGCGTGTCGATGGTGTTCCAGTCCTACGCCCTCTACCCGCACATGACCGTCGCCGAGAATATCGGCTTCGGCATGAAGATGGCGAAGATGCCGAAGCCCGAGATCCAGGCCCGCACCGCCAAGGCGGCGAAGATGCTGCACCTGACCGAGCTGCTGAACCGCCGCCCGGCGCAGCTCTCGGGCGGCCAGCGCCAGCGCGTCGCCATCGGCCGTGCCATCGTGCGCGAGCCCGACGTGTTCCTGTTCGACGAGCCGCTGTCGAACCTCGACGCCGCGCTCCGCGTCCAGATGCGCATCGAGATCTCGCGCCTGCACAACGATCTCAAGGCGACGATGATCTACGTGACGCACGACCAGGTCGAAGCCATGACCATGGCCGACAAGATCGTCGTGCTCTCGGCCGGCCGCATCGAGCAGGTCGGCTCGCCGCTCGAGCTCTACCACAAGCCGAACAATCTCTTCGTCGCGACCTTCATCGGCAGCCCGAAGATGAACCTGTTCAACGTCACCGTGAAGGAAGTGGCCGGCAATGACGCGATCATCGCGCTGCCGGGCGGTTCCACGCTCGCTGTGCCGACCCGCGGCGCCTCGATCAAGCCCGGCCCGATCACCATGGGCGTGCGTCCGGAGCATCTGACGATCGCCCCGACCGAAAGCGGCATCCCCGGCAAGGTCGTCCTCTCCGAGCATCTCGGCGGCGAGACCATGATCTATGTCGATGTCGAGGGCACCGAATCGACCGTCGTGAAGGCGGATGGCCTCGCCGGCCAGCGTTCGGGCGACTCGGTCCGGATCATCGTCGATCCGAAAACCGTCCATCTCTTCGATAAGGACGGCCAGGCGCTGGTGAACGGCTCGCTCATCTGAGCCAACTGCCGGTTCCGCATCGTTTTGACGAGGCCCGGAAGCGCCGCTTCCGGGCCTCGGCTTTTGTTGACTGGCCGGGAAAGGTTGAATCCGACGCCCGGAATCCTTAAGACTGACGGAAATTCGCCGCGCCGCGCAGCCCTCGCCGCCGCGGTTCCCGTGTCAGCAAGGGACGACGCATGCGCCTTACCCAGCAGACCAGCTATTCGATCCGTGTTCTGCTCTATTGCGCGGCGAACACGACCGACAACAGCCGCATCCGCGACATCGCCGCGACCTACAACATCTCCGAGCTGCATCTCTTCAAGATCATGCATGTGCTCGTCGAGGCCGGCTTTGTCGAGACGATCCGCGGCCGCAATGGCGGCATCCGCCTGGCGCGGCCGGCAAACGAGATCTCGATCGGCGCCGTCGTGCGCGCGACGGAGAGCAATTTCTTCCTGACCGACTGCTTCGATACTGCGCATCGCGACTGCCCGCTCGTCGATGCCTGTGGCGTCAACCGCATCCTCTCCGAGGCGCTCGCGGCCTTCTTCGCCGTGCTCGACCGCTACACCGTGGCCGATGTCGCGCGCGATCGCGGGCAATTGCGCAACCTGCTCGATCTCGGCGCCGACCTGCCGCCCCCGCCCGTCGCCGCCAAGGCCGCCAAGACGCTGCCGGCCGAAATCGCCTGACGACTTGACGGGCTGCGGCCCGGCTACCACACTCCGAGGTCTCTCCAGGGAGGAGAGACCAGCATGGATATCCGGGACGTCCTCGGCCGGATCAGCCTTTTCGCCGATGCCCTGACACCGTCGCAGCGTGACCAGCTCGCGGCGCGCTGCCGGATCGTGACCTATCCACGCGACGCCGTCGTGATGAGCGAGGGCGATTTCGGCGGCTTCATGCTGGCGATCATCAGCGGACGGCTCGGCGTGACGACGGGCAGCCGGCGCGAGCGCCACCCGGTGGCGACGATCGGACCCGGCGAGATCGTCGGCGAGATGGCGCTCCTGACCGGCGCACGCCGCGCCGCGACGGTGACAGCGCTCGAATCGACGATCGCGGTCGAGATTTCCAAGGTTGCGCTGGAGGCGATGTTCCTGCAGGCGCCGGATCTCTTCGACCGGCTCGGCGCCCTGCTCGCCGACCGCCAACGCCGGCTGGGCGAGCCGCAGGCCGCGCCGCGCCGCGCGAGCGAGATCATCGATGCGATGAAGCGGCTGTTCGGCCGCCCCTCGCTCAGCCACTGAGCCAGATCAGCAGCGCGCAGATCGCGAGATAGGTCAGCTGGTGCAGGAACTGGTCGCTGCCGAGGCCGCGCCAATATTCCTTGTCGCGCACCGTCCAGCCCTTGCGGTCGCCGATGACGGCCTTGATCCAGTCGACATGATAGTGCGTGACGAATTCGGCAAGGACGATGGCCGCCGCCACGACCGCGCTGACCGGCATCAGCAGGAAGACGGGGATGCTCGCCACCGCATGCTGCGCCGCATGCGAGAGTCCGGCCGGATGGCCATAGACGCCCTTCATCTCGATCTGCCGCGGCGTCTGGAAGAAGAAATCGCAGAAAAGGTGCTTGATCTGAAGCCAGACAAGCACGGCAAGAGCGGCGATGGCGCCTTCGGTCATCGATGTCCCCGGCGGGTTCGACGCCCCCGACGCCACCCGGGAGCATCTTAGGCGCAATCGGCCCGGCTCCTGTGACCGCGTTCACACCTGCCGGGGGACCGGTCTCAGGCCGCCTCCTGCGCCGGCGGCGCCATGGCGCCGGTCATGATCGCGACGGCGTCCGACATCGTATGCGCCTTGGGATCGATGACGGCGATGCGCCGGCCGAGGCGGTGGATATGGATGCGGTCCGCGACCTCGAAGACATGCGGCATGTTGTGGCTGATGAGGACGATCGGCAGGCCGCGCGCCTTGAGGCGGAGCATCAGCTCGAGCACGCGGCGGGATTCCTTGACGCCGAGCGCGGCGGTCGGCTCGTCGAGGATGACGACGCGGCTGCCGAAGGCGGCGGCTCTTGCGACGGCGACGCCCTGTCGCTGGCCGCCCGAGAGCGTCTCGACCGGCTGGTTGATGTTCTGGATGGTGAGAAGGCCGAGTTCGGAGAGCTTCTGCCGCGCCTCGCGCTGCATGTAGCCGCGATCGAGCGTGCGGAAGATCTTGCCAATCCAGTCGTCGCGCCGCTTCTCGCGGCCGAGGAACAGGTTGTCGGCGATGGAGAGCGCCGGCGAGACTGCGAGGTTCTGATAGACGGTCTCGATGCCGAGATTGCGCGCCTCGATCGGGCTCCGGAAGGAGACCGGCCTGCCGTCGAGCCGGATTTCGCCATGGTCGGGGATCACGGCGCCGGTCAGCGCCTTGATGAGCGTCGACTTGCCGGCGCCGTTGTCGCCGATGACGGCGAGGATCTCGCCGGGCATCAGGTCGAAATCGGCATTGTCGAGGGCGACGACGCGGCCATAGCGCTTCATGAGGCCGCGCGCCTGCAGGACCGGGCCGGTACCGCTCGTGGTGTTCATGACTGTGTTCATGGCGGTGCTCATGCCGAGAGCTTCCTGATCCACTGGTCGATGGTGACGGCGACGATGATCAAGACGCCGACGGCGAAATCCTGCCAGAGCAGTTCGAGGCCGGAGAGGGCGAGACCGTTGCGGAAGACGCCGACGATGAGGGCGCCGACCAGCGTGCCGATGATCGAGCCGCGGCCGCCGAAGAGGCTGGTGCCGCCGATCACCACCGCGGTGATGGAATCGAGATTGGCGGTCTGGCCGGCCTGCGGGCTGACGCCGCCGATGCGGCCGATCAGAACCCAGGCGGCGATGGCGCAGATGAAGCCGGCGAGCGCATAGACGCCGATCAGCGTCCTGTTTGTGTTGATGCCGGCGAGGCGCGCCGCGTCGGGATCGTCGCCCGTCGCATAGACATGGCGGCCAAAGGCGGTCTTGTTCAGGATGTACCAGACGGCGAGCGCGACGAGCAGCATCACGATCGAGCCGTAGGTCAGCACCCAGCCTTTCAGGAAGACCCAGTCGAGCCCAAGCGTCTTGGAAAAGAAGTCGTAGGGCTTGATGACCGTGCCGGTCCATTGCAGGAACGGCGCCGCCTCCTGCATGTCCTGCGAGCGGATGGTCTCGCTGCGCGAATACCACACATTGAGCGCGCCGAAGATGCTCCAGGTGCCGAGCGTCACGATGAAGGGCGGCAGGCGCAGCATCGTCACGATGATGCCGTTGACGAGGCCGCAGGCGAGACCGCAGAGGAGGCCGAGCGGAAAGGCGATCTCGACCGGGACGCCATAGACGACCGCCGTGCGGCCCATCACCACCGAGGCCAGGATCATGATCGCGCCGACCGAGAGGTCGATGCCGGCGGTGAGGATGATCAGCGTCTGGGCGACGCCCAGGATCGCGATGATCGTCACCTGCTGCAGGATCAGCGAGAAGTTGAACGGCGCCAGGAACTTGCCCGGCGCGGCGATCGAGAAGATGACGACGCCGATCAGCAGCACGATGAAGGGAATGCTGGTCGGGAAGCGGTGCAGGAAGGCCTGGGCGCGGCGCACGAAGCCGACATCCCGCTCCTCGAAGCTGGCGACCGTCTCGTCGGCACCCTTGAGACCGCGCTCGGCGGCCGTCGATCCGGCAGAATTGTCACTCATGCGGCGAACTCCTCCCCTCTCGCCCGATGACGGGAGCCGCCGGAGCGGCTCCCGCATGACCATGACGCGCCGTCATGCGGCGTTCGTCAGCCCCAGCAGAGCTTCAGGCCTTCCTCGACGGTGATCGAGGGAACGCCGTCCACGGGCTTCGCGGTCACGAGCTGCGCGCCGGTGTCGAAGAAGCCGACGGCCGGATCGATCTCGGGCAGCGTGCCGGAATGGATCGCCTCGAGGGCCATGGCGGCCATCTTCAGCGGGTACTGCTGGCTGGTCGCGCCGATGACGCCGGCCTCCACATTCTTGACGCCCGGGCAGCCGCCGTCGACCGAGACGATCATCACGCTGCCGTCGTCCTTGCCGACCGCCTTCAGCGCTTCCCACGCGCCGGCCGCGGCCGGCTCGTTGATCGTGTAGACGACATTGACGTCCGGACACTTCTGCAGCGCGTTCTCCATCGCCGTGCGGCCCTTTTCCTGGTCGCCCTGGCTGATCTCATGCGTGCAGATGCGCGGATCGTCCTCGTCGCCGTACTTGTTCGGGTCCTTCACGTCGATGCCGAAGCCCTGCATGAAGCCCTGGTCGCGGAGATAGTCGACGGTCGGCTGGTTGGTGGCGAGGTCGAGGAACACGATCTTCGCGTCCTTGGCCTTGTCGCCCAGCGTCTTTGCCGCCCAGGAGCCAATCAGCACGCCGGCCTTGCGGTTGTCGGTGGCGAAGGTGGCGTCGGCCGCGTTCATCGGGTCGAGCGGCGTGTCGAGCACGATCACCTTGAGGCCCGCGTCGCGCGCCTTCTGGATGGTCGGAACGATGGCCTTCGAGTCCGAGGGAACGATGGCGAAGCCCTTGGCGCCGGCGGCGATCAGGTTCTCGATCGCGGCCACCTGGCCGTCATTGTCGCCGTCATATTTGCCGGCGGCGGTCTGCAGCGTGATGCCGAGCTCGGCCGCCTTGGCCTGAGCGCCCTCGCGCATCTTCACGAAGAAGGGATTCGTCTCGGTCTTGGTGATGAGGCCGATGACCTCGTCGGCCAGAACGGGCATGGCAGAGAGCGCCAGGATGCTTCCGGCGAGCATGATCTTCTTCAGCATGACTTCTCCTCCCTGGTCGTCGTTCCTTTGGCGAAGCGGGGAGACCAGTCCCCCGCGCCGCTTCCGGCAGTGCCGGACCGCATGAGGCTGCCTCCCGCAGCCCCATGAAGCTCTCAGGCCTCCGCGACGAGGTCGCGGACGCCCCTCTCGCCGTCGGCGCGCGTCAGGATCGAGGCGCGCGGCGAGAAATTGAAGAACATCGGCAGGCTGGCGGCGCCGATTGCGCCGGCATTGCGGCCGAAGGAACCATGGACGAGGCGCGGCGGCCGCCGGGCCTCGGGACTGTCGCGCTCCAGCGCGGCGGCGAGCCGGCCGAGCACGGCGTCGACCAGCCCGCCATCGATGTCGGAATCGACCACCACCAGCGGCACGTCGAGCAGCGCGATGGCCGACCAGACGGCAGGCGACAGCGCATCGACCATGTCGTCCAGCCATTCCCCGACCGCCGCATGGCCGGCGCGCACAGCCGTCTCCAGCGCGGCGGCGCCGGCGGACGGCACGCCATGAAAGGCGAGATGGCGGGCGAGCGCATTCAGCGAGGCGCGGGTGATGAGCAGCTCGCGGCCGTCGGCGGCGGGCGGGGCCGAGGCGAGACGGCTCGGCGCCACCGGCAGCACCGCGACATCGCCGGCATTGCCATGGCTGCCATGCAGGCAGTCGCCGCCCGTGACGATGCCGCCGCCGATCGCGGGGCCCACGAAGAGATAGAGGAAATCGTCGGCCTGCCGCCCGACGCCGTAGAAGAGCTCGGCGATCGCGGCGGCGCTGCCGTCATTCTCGCCGAAGACCGGCAGGCCGGTCTCCTCCTCCAGCCGGGCCGGGAAATCGAAACTGTCCCAGCGCTCGAAGGTCGACGGCGGCAGGCCGAGCCGTCCGAGCCAGGCCCCGAGATTATAGGGATGGGCGACGCCGATGCCGGCGAAGCGGGTGCGGGCCTGCGCATCCAGCGTCGCTAGCAGCTCGTCGACATCGCGCTGCACGATGGCGAGCGCCTCCTCGGGCGCCGGCAGCACCATGTCGTAGTCGCGACGCGCCAGCACGCGGCCGCCGAAATCGATGAGGATGGTCTCCATGGAGCGGCGGTCGAGACGAACGCCGATGCCATAGGCGCCATCTGCCTTGGCGCGCAGCATCGTCGCCGGCTGGCCGCGCCCGCCTGCATGGCGCTTGCCGACCGCCTCGATGAGGCCGAGTTCGACCAGCTTCTCGATGATGGCGCCGATGGCCGTGTTGGTGAGATCGGCGGAGCGGGCGAGATCGGCCTTCGAGGCCTCGCCGGCGCGGCGCAGCCGCTGCAGCACGAGCCGCTCGTTATAGCGCCGCAGCTGCGCGGAATTGCTCCCGCGGCCGTTGCCCAGCCTCTCCACGTTTCGCCTCCCCGCGCCCCGTTTGTCCGGAGCAGACGACCTTGTGGCCGTCGATTAATTCATCCTGCTTCAGTTATTCGATCGGGACGCGGTCGAGTCAATCGGGATTCGTCGCTGCGCTGCCACAGCCCTTCGCGGCCGTTCGGTGCGGCGCGGAAAGCAGCACGGCCGGGCGCCGCGCCTCTTTGCTGCGCATCGCCAGCGGTTCTCTGCGATTCGGCAAGCCGAGACGTCCCAGCTACGCGGCACGACGCCGGATCGGCTTTCCGCGCCGGGAAGCCGGCGAAGACGAATTGTGCTGTCCCTTCCTCGATCGCCGCATCGGCCGACCATGATCTGAGGATCGCGGAATTGCATCCGCCGATCCTGTCGCAAAACGGAAATGCATCGCTGGTAGCCAAGCGCTCGCCGGTGTCCACTGCGGTTCACCCGACGAGGACGGGACGCGGCGTACACGTTTCGTCAACCATGCCGGCCTAGCGTCGCATCTGGCGAAATCTGGAATGAGGAGACATCCGATGACAGATCTTCGAACCCGCGCCGCCCACCGATGCGCTGCCACCATGAGCACGCGCCGGGCGACGGGAACCTGCTGTCGCGACCGGCATTGAAGCGGGCCGGATCGAAGGGTCCGGCATGAGTTCGTATCTTCAGTCCAATCGCGGCCCGGTCCTTGCATGGCTGGGTATGGCGAAAGGAGGCATTCGGTGTTCGACAACTACATCATCGAGATCGACGACAAGGCTGCCGGCATCCTCGTGAGGTCCGACCGCGCCTTTGCGTTCCACGCCCTCGAACGCACCTTCTCCGTGCTGGAAGGCATGCTGTTTCCCGATGCGATCGCGGCCGAGCGCGCCGCGCGCAAGGTGAGACGTGGCCCGCCGGCGCCTGCCCTGGCGGCTGCCGCCGGCTGACGATCAGAGGCCCCGCACATGCTGCGGGGCCTTCTCTTTTGCGCGCCCGGCGCGCTATGGTGATCCCCGGTCTCCTGGGGTTCATTTCAGAAAGTGACGTTGCGCGAAGAGCTTCATGCGAGGGCCGAGGCCCTCGTCGAACGGGAAACCGCCGCCTTCGTCGCAGCCCATCCGGTGTCCGAGGCCCTCGCGGCCATCGCCCGCCAGAACTATCCCGGCGGCGTCCCCATGCACTGGATGCTGGACTGGGAGACGCCCGTCCCGCTCTCCATCGTGTCCGCCAGCGGGGCTACCATCGAGGATGCCGACGGGCTCAGCTATGCCGATTTCTGCCTCGGCGACAGCGGCGCCCTGTTCGGCCATTCGCCGCCGGCCGTCGCCCGCGCGATCACCGACCAGGCGAAGCGCGGACTGACGGCGATGCTGCCCGGTCCCGACACCGCATTCGTCGGGCAGCAGCTGGCGCGCCTGTTCGGCCTGCCCTTCTGGCAGACGACCGCGACCGCGAGCGACGCCAACCGCGCGGTGATCCGCTGGGCGCGGGCGATCACCGGCCGGCCCAAGCTGCTCGTCTTCGACGGCTGCTATCACGGCCAGGTCGACGAGACCTTCGCGCGGCTCGATGACGGCCGCGTGGTGCCGTCGCGGGGGCTGATCGGCCCGATCCGCTCGGCGAGCGACGACACGCTGCTGGTGCCCTTCAACGACCTCGCCGCGGTCGAGGCGGCGCTCTCAAGCGGCGACGTTGCTCTTCTCCTCACCGAGCCGGCGCTCACCAATACCGGCATGGTGCTGCCGCAGCCCGGCTTCCTCGAGGGCCTGCTCACGGCGGCCCGGGCGGCGGGCACGCTCGTCGCCTTCGACGAGACGCACACGATCTCGACCGGCCGTGGCGGTCACACAGGCAGTCTTCGGCTCTCGCCCGATTTCTTCGTGCTCGGCAAGCCGGTGGCCGGCGGGTTGCCGGCCGCCGTCTACGGCTTCACCGCCACGATCGAGGCGGCGATGCGGCGCGTCCAGGCCGAGAGGCCGGACGGCTATAGCGGCATCGGCACGACGCTCTCCGGCAATCTCCTGACCATGGCGGCGATGCGCGCCTGCCTCGGCGAGGTGATGACGGAGATCGGCTATCTGCACATGACCAGCCTCGCGGCAACATTGGCCGACGGGCTCGAAGCTGCGATCCGTACCCGCTCGCTGCCCTGGTGCGTGATCCGGCTCGGCGCGCGCGTCGAACTCGTGTTCCGCGAGACGCCACCCCGCAACGGCGCCGAGGCGCGCGACGCGCTCGATCCGCTGCTGGAGCGGGCGCTGCATCTCTATCTCATGAACCGCGGCGTCATCGTCACGCCGTTCCACAACATGATGCTGGTCTCGCCGGCGACAACCGGATGGGATGTCGAACGGCTGGTGACGCTGATGGGCGAAACCTTCGACATCCTGACCGGCCGAGCCGGAGACCTGCCATGATCCGCCCCGATCCCAGCGAGGCGGAAGCCTTCCTCGCCGCCCACCCGGACATCCTCCAGTTCGAGGCGTTCATCACCGATCCGAGCGGCGTGCAGCGCGGCAAGATCCTGCGGCCGGAAGAGCTCCTCGGCGCCTTCCGGCATGGCCGCCCCCTGCCCTGCTCGATCCTGTCGCTCGACATCACCGGCGCCGATGTCGAGGAAACCGGGCTCGTCTGGGACGAAGGCGATTCCGACCGCGACTGCATGCCCGTCGCCGGGACGCTGACCGCCGCGCCCTGGCTGACGGCCCCGACGGCGCAGATGATCCTGACCTCGTTCGAGAAGGACGGCAGCCCGTCGATCGCCGATCCGCGCCATGCCGTCGCCCGCGTCGTCGAGGCGCTCTCGGCGCGCGGCCTCTTTCCCGTCGTGGCGATCGAGCTCGAATTCTACCTTGTCGATCGCGCGGCGATGCTGGAAGGCCGGCCGAGGCCGCCGAAGGGCAAGAGCGGGTTCCGCCAGGAGCAGCTGCAAGCCTATCTGTTGCAGGATCTCGAGGACTTCTCGCCCTTCCTCGACGAGGTCTATGCCGGCGCCAGGGCGATGGGCCTGCCGGCGCGCACGCTGATCTCGGAATATGCGCCCGGCCAGCTCGAGATCGTGCTCGGCCATCGCAGCGACGCGCTGCGCGCCGCCGACGACGCCATCCTCTACAAGCGCCTCGTCAAGGGCGTCGCCGAGAAGCATGGGCTGGTCGCGACCTTCATGGCCAAGCCCTATGCCAATTATTCCGGCAGCGGCATGCATGTGCATGCGAGCCTTGCGGACAGCGCCGGCACCAATCTCTTCGCCGGCGAGGGCGACGCCAATCTCCTGCTCAAGCAGGCGATCGGCGGCCTCAACGCCACCATGGCCGAGAGCATGGCGATGTTCGCGCCGAACGCCAATTCCTATCGCCGCTTCCGGCCCAATTCCTATGCGCCGGTCGGCCCGGCCTGGGCGATCGACAACCGGTCGGTGCCGGTGCGCGTGACCGCCGGCCCACCCGCCAGCCGCCATCTGGAACAGCGCGTCTGCGGCGCCGACGCCAACCCCTATGTGGCGCTCGCGACCGTGCTCGCCGGCATGCTTGAAGGGATCGAGCGCGGTATCGATCCGGGCCCGCCGATCACCGGCAACGGCTATGAGCAGATCGAGCCGAGCCTGCCGACGACCTGGCACGCGGCACTTACCGCGGCGCGCGCCTCGCGCTTCCTGCCCGACCGGCTCGGCGCCGAGTTCGTCGCCCATTACCTCGCGATCAAGGAAGCGGAATGCGCACGCTTCTTCGCGGAAATTCCCGATCTCGATTATGCGCTGTATCTGAGGCTTGCCTGAAAGGGTAGCTTAAGCGCTCACCTTCTAGAGTCGAACCGTCAGGTTGGGGCGGGGACGCATGGTCGACGACTATCTCGAGGGGATCGAGCAGGCGACGCAGTTCTGCGACGTCCGCGACCTCCTTTCGGCCTGGCAGATCGCCGCCGATGCGCAGGGCGGCGTGCCCGATCACGACGCCTTTCTGGCGGGGCCGGGAGCCCCCCTGATCGAGCGGCTTCTGGTGATGTCTCCCGTCGACGGGACCATGGTCTATGACCGGGTCGGTTCGACCATCGTTTCGCTGTTCGGCCACGATCCGACCGGCCGCCGCCTCGACGAGATCGACAATCCCGGCATCCAGCCGTTCAAGCATCGCTATGTCCTGGCCGGCGCAGGCGACCGCCCGGTCTTCACCATCCAGCACCAGGTCAACCTCAACTCGATCGGCACCAACGAGCGGCTGCTGCTGCCGACGCGCAAGGCCGGCCAGCATCGGCTCGTCGTCTATGTGCGCAGCCGCGGCGAACAGCGCGACCTGATGCGGGCGGTGTTCAACGCCAGCAGCGACGGCATCAACGTGCTCGAGGCGGTGCGCGACGCGGACGGCGCCATCACCGATTTCCTCATCCTCGCCGCCAATGCCGAATCCGCGCGACGGATGAAGCTCGAGCCAGAAGCGATCGTCGGCCGGCTGCTGACCGATTACTTCCCCTTCGCCCGCACCAATGGCGTCCTCGCGCATATGATCCACGCCGTCGAGGCGCAGGTTCGCGACGTGGTCGAGACGCGCTATCCCATGCAGGGCGAGATCGTCGAGCGCGAACTCCGTCTCGTCCCGAACGGCGACCGGCTGACCGTCACCAATATCGATGTCGGGCCGCAGCGCGCGGCCGCCCGGGCGGTGGAGCGGCACCGCAACGAGCTCCTGACCGCCAACCGCCTGCTCGCGTGCCAGGCGGAAGACCTCCGCTCGGCCAATGCGGCGCTGGAGGAGACTGCCCGCGAACTGCGCGCCGAGATCGACCGCAACCGCGCCCTCGAAGCCGAGCTGATCCGTCGCGCCCGCTATGACGGGCTCACCGACCTGCCCAACCGGAGCTATTTCGAGTCGCGTTTCCACGAGATCGTCGAGGACGCAAGGAAGACAGGTCGGCGCGTGGCGCTGTGCATCCTCGATGTCGACCATTTCAAGGAGATCAACGACCGCTTCGGGCACAATACCGGCGACGTCGTGCTGCGCGAGATCTCGTCACGCCTGACGCGCACCATCCGCTCGACCGATATCGCGGGACGGATGGGCGGCGACGAATTCGCCGTTCTCCTGATCGATGCCGCGGATGCGGACGCGGCGCGGGCCGCGGTCGACCGCATGGTGGCCGAAGTGATGCGGCCGCTCACCGTGCTGCGCCAGGACGTGCCGGTCAGCCTCAGCGCCGGCATCGCGATCTTTCCGCAGGACGCGGCCACCGAAACCGATCTCATGGCGGCGGCCGATCTCGCCGTCTATCGCGCTAAAAGGGCGGGGCGCGGCCGGCCGGTCTTCTTCGAGCCGGAAATGCGCGCCGAGGCCGACCGGCGCACCCGCCTCATCCGCTCGCTCGGCCGCGGCGTCGCGAATGGCGAGCTTCGGCCGCACTATCAGCCGCTCCTCGATTTGCGGACCGGCCAACTCGTCGGCTTCGAGGCGCTCGCCCGCTGGCATCATCCGACCGAGGGCATCCTGGCGCCGGGACATTTCGCCGAAGCCTTCGACGAGCCCGATCTCGCCCGCGCCATCACGGCGGCGATGATCGACGCCGTCACCTCCGACCTCCGCAGCTGGAGCCATACGGCGGTACCGGCGCATGTCAGCATCAATGTCACGGCCTTCGACCTGCGCGCCGAGGGCTTCGCCGCCGATCTCAAGCAGCGCCTGCAGCATCGCGGCCTGACGACGGGGCAAATGGCGGTCGAGGTCACGGAGACGACCGTGCTGTCGCACGATTCGGAGCGGATCGCGGCCTCGCTGGCGGAGCTGCGCGCGCTCGGCTTCGCCGTGGCGCTCGACGATTTCGGCACCGGCTATGCCTCGCTCAGCCATCTCATCTCGCTGCCCTGCGACACGATCAAGATCGACCGCTCCTTCGTGGCCGGCCTCGGAGCCAGCCCGCGCACTGCTGCCGTGGTACGCTCGATGGTGCAGCTTTCGGCGGCGCTCGGTCTCGACATCGTCGCCGAGGGCGTCGAGACGCGCGCCGAACTCGATGCGATCCGCGCGCTCGACTGCCATCTGGTGCAGGGTTATCTCGTCTCCGAGCCGCTGCCGGGCGACCGCATCCCCGCTTTCGTCGCCAGCTTCGCCCCGCGCCCGACCGCGCTGCGAACCGTCCTCAGCGCCTGAGCGCGCCGGACGACCTGGAATTATTCCAAGTATAATCTTTCGTTCTCAAACAATTACTTCTTGATTCGACGAACGCGCTGCCGCAGTCATCAGTCGCCGCGATCGATACTCTTTCGATCCATTATAAACTGAGATCCGACAGCACCGCATTGCCGGACCTCCCGTGACGAGTCCGCTGCCATGACTGGAAGGGCTGCCCCCGCCCCCTGCCGCATCGCCGCCGCTACCCTCGCCCTCGTGCTGCTCGCCGCCGCGCCGGCGCTGGCGCAGGGATTGCCGCCGCCGATCGCTTCGATCGATGTCGAGGCCGAACCGCTTTCGCCCTGGACCATGATCCGCCATGCCGATCTCGTGGTGCAGAGCGTGATGGGCGGCCTCGCCTTCGCCTCGCTGGTCACCTGGACGATGTGGCTCGCGAAGACGCTGGAACTCGCGGCGGCGCGGCGGACGGCCGGCGCGGCGCCGCGCCGCCTCGCCGAGGCCGACAGTCTCGACCAGGGCCTCCGCGCGCTCGACCGCGGCTGGACGCGCAGCGGGCCGGTCGCCGATCTCGCCCAGGCCGCGGCGATGGAACTGCGCCGCTCGGCCGACCTTCCAGCCGAGGGCGTCAAGGAGCGGCTCGCCATCGCGCTCGCCCGCATCGAGGCGCGGGCCGGACGCTCCATGGCGCGCGGCACCGGCGTGCTCGCCACCATCGGTTCGACCGCGCCCTTCGTCGGTCTCTTCGGCACCGTCTGGGGCATCATGAACGCCTTCATCGGCATCAGCGAGACGCGGCAGACCAGCCTCGCCGTCGTGGCGCCCGGCATCGCCGAGGCGCTGCTGGCAACCGCCATCGGCCTCGTCGCCGCGATCCCGGCGGTGATCATCTACAACCATTTCGCCCGGCTGATCGCCGGCTACCGCGCGCAGCTCGCCGATGCGGGCGCCGAATTGCTGCAGCATGTTTCGCGCGATCTCGACCGCGCGCATGCCGCCGCGACGCCGCCGGCCGTGCGCCGCGCCCCCCCGCAACTCGCCGCAGCGGAGTAGACCATGGCCGTCTCGCTCAAGGATTCGTCGGCCGACGATATCGGCGAAGTGTCCGAGATCAATGTCACGCCGTTCATCGACGTGATCCTCGTGCTCTTGATCATCTTCATGGTGGCGGCGCCGCTCTCGACGGTCGATGTCGCCGTCGATCTGCCGGTGTCCAATGCGGCGCCGGCGACGCGGCCCGACAAGCCGGTGTTCCTCACGGTGCGCGAGGATCTGACGCTGGCGCTCGCCAATGACACGGTGCCGCGCGACGCGCTGCAGGCGCGGCTGGTCGGGCTCACCTCCGGCAATCGCGAGGAGCGCGTCTTCCTGCGCGCCGACGGCACCGTCGCCTATGGCGAACTCATGCAGGTGATGAACCTCCTGCGATCGGCCGGCTATCTCAAGATCGCTCTGGTCGGGCTGGAGGACCCGGGCGCCGCGCCGCCCGCCGCAGCGCCATGAGCCCGGTGTTGCCGAAGGGATCGGGCAAGCGATCGGGCGTCGCCGATACGGCGGCGCGCTGGCTGCTGGCCGGCTCGCTGGCCGTGACCGCGCATGGCGCCGTCGTCTGGGCCGTCTCGGAATGGACGACGCGCGAGGCGGCGGCCAGCGAGCCGCCGCCGGCGATGATGATCGAACTGGCGCCGCTCGCCGTGACGCCGGACAGCGTGCCGATTCAATCGGTCGCCTCCGCCGCCAGCGCCGAGACGGAGCCGGAGCCGGATCCCGCCCCGGAGGAGCCCAAGCCCGTCGCCGAGCCGCCTCCTGCGCCCGAACCGGAGCCGGCACCGCCCGAGCCGCCCAAGGTCGAGCCGCCTCCGCCGCCGGTCGAGCCGCCGCCTCCGCCGCCGGAACCCGAACCGCCGAAGGTGGAACCGCCGCCGCCTCCGCCAGAGCCGACGCCACCGCCCAAGGTCGAGCCGCCTCCGTCGCCCCCAGCGCCGGAGCCGCCCAAGGTCGACCCACCCAAGGTCGAGCCGCCGCCGGAGCCCGAGCTGCGCCTTCCCGAGGCGCCGGCGCCCGAGGCGTTGCCGACGCCGCCACCGGCTCCACCCAAGGTGGAACCTCCGAAAGTCGAACCGCCGAAGGTCGAACCGCTCGAGCCTGAAACACCGAAGCCTGAGCCGCCCAAGCCCGAGCTGCCCAAGCCTGCGCCTCCCCAGCCAAAGGTGGAGCCGCCGAAGCCTGTCGAGCCGAAGAAGGTCGAACCGGCGAAGCCGAAGGTGGAGAAGCCGCGCAAGCAGGTCGCCGAGAAGAAGCAGGAGACGAAGAAGCCGAAGGCCGCGGCCGCCACAAAGAGCGCGCCCGCGCCGAAGGCGGCCGATGCCGCGGCGGCCAAGGGAGCGAAATCGGCGGCGCCGGTCTCCGGCGCAGGCGTCAAGTCGGTTTCGCCCGCGACATGGAAGAGCCGCCTGCTCGCCCATCTCAACCGCAACAAGCGCTTCCCGCGCGGCGCGGGGACGGGCACAGCCTCGGTCGCCTTCACGATCGACCGAGCGGGCCGCGTTCTCGCCGCGCGGCTGGTCGGATCGACCGGCGATGCGCGGCTCGACGCGGAGGCGGTCAGCCTGCTGAAGCGCGCTAGCCCATTGCCGCCCCCGCCCGAGGGTTTCGGCAAGGGCAGGATCGCGCTGACGGTGCCGGTGCGCTTCAGCCGCTGAAGCGCACCGGGAGACGGCTCGTCAGCTGCCGAGCGCCGACTGCTCGGCGGCGATACGATCGAACAGCGCGTCCATCGCGCCCGCATCCGGCGCCGGGCCGGCCAGGCGGCGCTTCACATGCGCGATGGGCTCGGCGAGGATCGTCTCGAGGTCCTCGGCGCAGGTGAAGTCGCCGGCGACGCTCTTGACCTTCGAATTGTCGAACAGCGCCGCCCAGGTCTTGTCGCCCATCAGCGGGCCTTCCCATTCGGCGTGGTAGCGCACCAGCGTGTCGGTCGGCACATGCACGATCTTCGCCTCGACGCCGAGGCCCTTGGCGATGGTGCGGTAGATCGCGTCCCAGCCATGACCGCGATCGGCGGTGATGTGGAAGTCCTCGCCGATCGCCTTGTCCTTGCCGAAGAGGCCGATGAACGGCTTCGCGAGATCGACCGAGCGCGTCAGCGTCCAGGGCGTCGTGCCGTCGCCGCAGACGATGACGGGCTTGCCGGCCAGCATGCGCCGCGCGGAGAGATCGCCGTCATTCATCATGCTCGGAATGCCGTTGCGCACGGTATGGCTCGGCCGGACGATCGTCCAGGGCAGGCCGCTCGTCGCGCGCAGCTTCTCCTCCGCGGCGATCTTGGCCTGACTGTAGGGCCAATATGGGTTCACCGCCGGCGTCTTCTCGGTGATGATGTAATGGCGGGCCGGCTTCTCGTAGACCGAAGCCGAAGAAATGAAGATGTACTGGCCCGTCTTGCCGGTGAAGACGCGGATGTCCTCGTCCATCTGGTCGGGCGTGAACAGCATGAACTGGCAGACGACGTCGAAACGCTCGTCGCCGAGCGCGCCGTAGCTCGCTCTGTCCTTCATGTCGCCGATGATGGTGCGGACGCCGTCAGGGAGCTTCTCCTCCGAGCGGCCGCGATTGAAGACGGTGACTTTGTGACCGGCCTCGACGGCAAGCTGCACGCAGGGCAGCGAGATCTGGCCGGTGCCGCCGATGAACAGCACGTTGAGCGACATGGTTTTTTCCTCCCGGGGGTTGGGAGGAAACGCTAACGCGGCGCCTGAATCGCTTCAAGCCGCAATCGCCCGTTCGGAAGAAGCGATCGGCTAGCCGGTCAGCCGTTCCTGCCCCCACCAGGTGCGGGCGAGCGGAGCGCCGCCGACGAAGGCGCCTTCGGGAAGCGCGTCGCCGATGCGGAGGCACTCGTTCCATTTCGCCATTCGCTCAGACCGCGTGAACGAGCCGACCTTTAGCTGGCCGGCGCCGAGGCCCGTTGCGATATGGCTGATCGAGACGTCCTCGGTCTCGCCGGAGCGGGCCGAGACGATGGCGCGCCAGCCGGCCGCCTCTGCCGCGGCGAAGGTGGCGAAGGCCTCGCTGACCGTGCCGGCCTGGTTGACCTTGATCAGCACGGCGTTGCAGGCGCCGTCGCGGGCGGCCCGCTCGACCAGCGCGGCATTGGTCACGAGATAGTCGTCGCCGATGATCTGCACGCTCTCGCCGAAGCGCTCGGTGAAGGCGCGCATGCCGGCCGCGTCGTCCTCGGCCAGCGGGTCCTCGATCGAGGCGATCGGATAGGCGTCGATCCAGCGGCCGAGGAGATCGATCATCGCGCCGGAATCGAGTTCCCGGTCCTCGAGCGCCAGGCGATAGCGGCCGTCCTTGCCGAACTCGGAGGCGGCGATGTCGAGCGAGATCACCACCCGCCCGCTCTTTGCCTCACCGGCCCGCTCGATGGCCTCGGCCAGCGTTTCAAGCGCCTCTTCGTTGGACGAGAAGACAGGCCACCAGCCGCCCTCGTCGGCGACGCCGGCGAGACGACCCTTTTTCGCCATGAGGTCGCCGGCGGCAAAATAGACGGCGCTGGTCACGTCCATGACCTCGTCGAAGCTCGACGCGCCCGGCACCATGATCATGAAGTCCTGCACGTCGACCCGCCGGCCGGCATGGGCGCCGCCGCCGAAGATCTGGATTTCCGGCAGCGGCAGCGAGGGTGTGCGCGACCAGTGGTCGGCGATATGGCGCCAGAGCGGCTTGCGGGCCGAGGCCGCCGCCGCATGCAGCACGGCCAGCGAGACCGCGACCGTCGCATTGCCGCCGATCGTCGCCTTCAGCGGCGAGGGATCGAGGGCGACGAGTGCCGCGTCGATGCCCGCCTGATCCATCGCGTCGCGGCCGCCGAGCGCCTCGGCGATCAGTCCGTTCACATGCGCGACTGCGCCGCGCACATCCTTGCCGCGCAGGCGTTCGCCGCCATCGCGCAGCTCTATCGCCTCGCGCGTGCCCCGCGACGCGCCGGCCGGGGCGATGGCGCGACCGACGGCGCCGTCGGCAAGCGTCACCTCCGCTTCGACGGTCGGATTGCCGCGCGAATCGAAGACGCGGCGGCCGCGGATCGCGGTGATGTCAGCCATGATGGTCGAGGTCCGTTCCGATGCGGGTCAGGAGATCGTCGAGGCGATCGGGGGGCGAGGGAATGAGCGCCGCGGCGATGGCGCGGATGGTGCGGCGTTCGGGCTCGGTCAGATATTCGACCGGCGACTTGCCGTCGATGCGGGCGAGCAGCAGCGCCGGCAGCAGCGCGGCGACACGGCGCTCAAGCGCGGCGGCATCCTCGAAATCGACATGCGCCGCATAGCTGCGCCAGAAGGCGGCGGCGGATGCGAGCAGCGGCGCCCGCGTGTCGGGCAGATGCGCCGCCTTGAGCACGAGGTGATTGAGGCAGAAGGCGACATCGAAGGCGGCGTCGCCCATGGTGGCGCATTCGGCGTCGAGCAGGATCGGTCCTGAGTGCGCGAGCAGGATGTTCTTCGGGCTGACATCGCCATGCACCAGCACCGTGCGCGCGGCATCGAGGTCGGAGGCGAGCGTCACGAGCGGCCGCGCGAGCTCCGGGTGGCGGCCGGCCGTGAACAGGAGATAGGGCTCGATCCGCAGCGCGCGAAAGTCCTCGGCATTGCGGAACGGAGCGTCGCTGAAGCCGGGCCTCGTCGAGGCCGAATGGATGCGGCCGAGCCTGTCTCCGACCGCCTCCGCCTCGCCGGCCGGGCGCGCTCCGGCGAGAAGCCGCGCCTTCCAGAGCCGCACGCCGTCTCCGCCGACATAATCCATGGCGAAGCCGTTCTCGGCCTCCGACCAGCCGAAAAGCCGCGGGACGGCGCCCGGCACGACGCTGCCTGCAAAGGCGAGCCAGGCATACTCCGCCCTGCCGCGACGGACCGGCGCCCGCCATTCGGCGGCGACCTTCAGCTTCGCCAGCGCGAACTTGACGCAGACCTTGCGGTCGCCGAGATCGACGATGCCGATATCGGAGGCGACGCCGCCGCTGAGCGGTTCGGCACCCCGGACCTCATTTTCACGCGCAAGGCCGAGATCGACGACGAGCCGCCGCGCCCGCGGCTCGAACGCCTCGGTATCCTCCCCGGCGCCGCCCGAAGCCGCGCCGCCATCCTGCCCCCGCATCCCGCTCCTCCCGCGATCCGCCGCTCATCTTTAGCGGCGCGGCGGCTGCCCCGCCAAGGGGGCGCGCGATGATGGTTCCGCGCTGCTGCCACCGATAGGCCCCGTCCCCATGGCGAAGCGCTTCAACACCTCCGCCGAGACGAGATAGAGGACGGCGATGAGCGCGATTGCGAGGAGAAGAGGCGCCGGCAGCGCGACGAAGCCGAACAGCGAGCCGAACGGCCCGAGCGCGATGCCGAGCGCCACCGCCAGCGCGCCGAGCGAGGTGAGCAGCAGGATCGGATTCGGGCGCCCCCTCCAGAAGGGTCCGGCCGCCCGGATCAGGAAGATGACGAGGATCTGGGTCGCGATGGATTCGACGAACCAGCCCGTGCGGAAGGTCGCGACGTCGACATCGAAGCCGTAGAGCAGCACGCCGAAGGTGACGAAGTCGAACAGCGAGGACAGCGGACCCATCACGAGGGTGAAGCGCAGCACGGCGCGCATGTCCCAAACCTGCGGCCGCGCCTCGTCGCCGCCGTCGTCGCGGTCGAACGGAATGCCGATCTCCGAGAGGTCGTAGATGAGATTGTTGAGCAGTATCTGCAGCGGCGCCAGCGGAAGAAAAGGCAGCAGCATCGAAGCGACGGCGACAGACAGCATGTTGCCGAAATTGGAGCTCGTGCCCATGCGGACATATTTCATGATGTTCGCATAGGTGCGCCGCCCCTCGGCGACGCCGTCGGCGAGAACGCCGAGATCGGAATCGAGCAGGATGATGTCGGCGGCCTCGCGCGCGACATCGGCGCCGCCATCGACCGAGAGCCCGACATCGGCGGCATGAATCGCCGGTGCATCGTTGATGCCGTCGCCGATAAAGCCGACGACATGGCCGCGGCGGCGCAGCGCGGCGACGATGCGCGCCTTCTGGTCGGGGGCCACCCGCACGAAGAGATCGGTCTCTGCCACGCGGGCGGCGAGCGCGGCATCGCTCATCGCGCCGATCTCGGCGCCCGTCAGTATGCCCGCCGCCGGCAGCGACAGCGTGCCGACCAGATGACTCACCACCGCCTCGCCATCACCCGAGATGATCTTGACGCGGATGCCGGCCCGCACGAGCCGCGCCACGGCGGCGGTGGCCGAGGCCTTGGGCGGGTCGAGGAACAGTGCGAAGCCCGCGAGGATCAGCCCGGCCTCGTCATCGGCGCTCAAAGTGCTCGCATCGGCCGGCCGCCAGGCGACCGCGAGCAGACGCAAGCCCTCCCTGCCCTTCTCGGCGATCAGAGCCTCGAGCGCCGTCCGCCGCTCCGCATCCAGCGGTGCGAGCGTTCCGTCGCTCTCCTCGCATCGCGTCGCCCGCCCAAGGATGGCCTCCGGCGCGCCCTTGGTGACGATGATGCGCTCGCCACTGCGCTCGATGAGCACCGAGGCGCATCGGCGCTCGAAATCGAAAGGAAGATCGTCGAGGCGGGTCCAGTCCACCTCCGCCGCCGGCCGGGCTGCGAGCACGGCCTCGTCGAGATTGTTACGCAATCCGCCGACGAAGCGGGCATTGAGCGCCGCGAGGGAGGCGACGCGGGCGCTGTCGTCACCGGCGCAGTCGAGGCTCGCGACATGGGCGATGCGCGCCTCGGTGAGCGTTCCCGTCTTGTCGGTGCAGAGGATGTCCATGGCGCCGAGGTCGTGGATGGCGGCGAGGCGCTTCACCACCACCTTCCGCCGAGCCATGCGGGCGGCGCCGCGCGCCAGCGTGACCGTCATCACCATCGGCAGCAATTCGGGCGTCAGGCCGACGGCGAGCGCGACGGCGAACAGGAAGCCCTCCAGCGTCAGGCCATGGCGCAGCAGCTGCGTCAGAAGCACCGCGAGCACGAGGAAGCCGGTGAGGCGCAGGATCAGCATGCCGAGCGCATGCACGCCGCGCTCGAAGCTGGTCGGCGGCACGTTTGCCTGCAGCGACTCGGCGATGGCGCCGAAGCGTGTGCCGGCGCCCGTCGCGACAACGAGCATCGTCGCGGAGCCGGAGACGAGGCTGGTGCCGCCGAACAGCGCCGCCCCCTCGTCGCAACCCGAGCCCGCAGCCGGCGGCGCGGCATGCTTTTCGACGCCATAGGGTTCGCCAGTCAGCACCGCCTCGTCGGCGACCGCGCCGGCCGCCGCGATCACCACGCCGTCGGCCGGCACCAGTTCGCCGGCCCCGATCTCGACGATGTCGCCCGGCACGATCTCGGCGACGGCGATCTCGACGGGCGCGCCGTCGCGCCGGACACGCGCCGTCACGGCGACGGAGCGTTTCAGCGCCGCGACAGTGCGCGCCGCCTGCCGCTCCTGCGCCATGTCGAGGCCGATCGATCCGGCGACGATCACGAGAATGACGGCGGCGCTCTGCCAGTCGCCCGTCAGCCCGGTCACCGCCGCGGCGATCAAGAGGATCGCGACCAGCGGCTCGGCCAGCCGGCGCGCGAGGCGGACGATCAGCGAGCGCTCGGCGCGCACCACAGCGAGATTGGTGCCGAAACGTTCGCGCCGCGCGGCGGCCTCGGCGCTCGAAAGGCCGACGGGCGTTGCGTCGAGCCGGGCGGCGACGGGATCGAGACCGTCCAGCCAGAAGGCCGCCGGCCGGGTCGTCGCCCCTCCCCGATGGCCTGTTCCCGCCCCTCGCCCCCGACCTGCCGTCATGACGCACTCCGCTGCCCACCGCGCCGAGGCAACGGCGCATCGCGAGCCTAGGCGCTGCTCGCGCCGCGTCTTCGATGTCGATCAAATCGGGTGGAGGGCGGCCCAAAAGCAAACCGCCGCCGGGAGGGGGAATCCCGGCGGCGGCCGCTTCAGGCAGGTATCGTGCGAGGGCCGTTTCCGACGAGACGCGACCGTGGGGGAAACGTCTCCGGCGCTCGGGGGAACCACCGCCTCGCAAGTCCCATTGTTGCTACGCACATCCCGTTTTGCAAAGCAAAAAAACGCATGCCTAGGGCGGTATGTGCATTTTTCCACGCCGATACTGCCGTAATTGTGTGCAGTTGTGGACAGAAAATGATGCCTGCACCGCGACAGACCACGCGGCGGGGCGGCCACCGACGGTTCTGAGCCACGACAGAAGTTGGAAAAGTGATTCGCAGGGCGGAGGCAGGCGCGCAAAGCGCGTCGGCCGCGCGCCCCGCCGACGCAACAGGCGAGCAGGCCCGCGCGCCTGCGCGGCCGGGCAGAGGCGACGATGCGAATGACATGTGCGCAATGACATGCGCGCCCCCTGGCGGGGCATGCATCATCGACAGCGGGAAGATCGGGAAAAGCCATGGTCGGAGTGGCAGGATTTGAACCTGCGACCCCATCGTCCCGAACGATGTGCGCTACCAGGCTGCGCTACACTCCGTGACCATCGGCGAGCGGGGTTATAGCGACGCCGGCTGACCGCCGCAAGCGCGGAAATCGCGCCTGTGGAAGAACGCGCCCGGCGGCGCTTTCGCCGGTCCTCGCGGGCGCCGCCATGCGCTGTCCGGCGTTGCGGGAACGGCCCCGTGCCGCTATAGCACGGGGCACCGTGGCCCGAGGGCCGCGCGAAATGGGGCGTCGCCAAGCGGTAAGGCAGCGGTTTTTGGTACCGCCATCCGGAGGTTCGAATCCTCCCGCCCCAGCCATTATTCCTGTTTTATTAATTATATTGGGCAGTTAGGCCGCGCCGTGATCGCCCAGCGGTCACTCGCCGTCACACTTTGCCGTCACAGTCCGCGGCTACCGTGCTGGGCAACCCGATGACGGAGAAGTTGCGATCGCCGCCCTGTTCTCGACGACACCCCCAAATCGGTCCCTATATGTCCATTCTAGAGAGCCCAGTGATGGATCTAGACAGGTCGCGCGATAGCGCGAAGTCCCGGACGAGATTGGCGAAAGTCGCAGCAGAAGATCGGCATTGGCCCGTCGGCTTGACAAAACGGATGCTGCAGGCTACGCTCGGCTCGCTTTCAAGAGCTGGCAGCGGAGCTGCAGTCGCGAAACGAGCCGAGCGTAGCCTGCGAGCTTCCGCTTGATCCGGCAACTAACAAGATATATATATTGTGCAAATCGCGACTGGATCGCTCCGCTCATTTTGAGCGGAACCAGATTCATACGCGCTAATTGTCATGTCGAGGCGATGGTCGCGTCGATTAGGTATTTGGTTGGGAGACCGAGATGCATATCGAGTTGGAGGCCCTGAAGAAGCGGCTTTACATCGATAGCAAAGTCGCAAACGTGAAATTTTTCCCAGGCTCTAACCGCGACGTTTCGCCAGAGGAGTTTGCGGGTGAGATAAACAAGTTTTTCGCTGACGCGCAGGTCAACGATACAACTCTAAATGTTGATGAGGAGCTTGACGCCTAATAGGCGTCACTCGCATATATGGCGCTGCGATTCATTGCGGCGCCAGATATGTCCTTTTCCGATCTCTATGAGCGCGTTCAAGCTTCGACTGGTAAGATCAGCACACGCTGGCTTAGAGATCAGGCGATATCGCTTTCCAGTATTACCCGAGTAAGAGAACAGTGGAGCGGAGTGCTTGATGATGCGCGACTCCGCGGCTTCTATATTGAGGGGCCGCTCAACCCACCTGTTCCGCTTGCTGAGAACGAAGCTCTCATAGTTCTTGCGCGAAGCCTAGACAAGTCAACTCGGCGCTTGGTGTATACCAAGGAGCTGATGCATGTCTTCGATGCCCCAGAAGAAAAAGCAAACAGCGCCGAACGATTTGATATTCAGATTGAGCGTTTTGCTGACCCCACCGCAGAGACTTCTCCCCAGTTCAAGGCAGAAACTAAGGCTCTATTCCGGGCCGTTTCGGTGCTTTGCCGCGAGAGAGATCGAGTCGCTTACAAGTCAGAACTTGAGGCAGGTAGTATAAGCCTTGAGGTAGTTTCTGCGACTCTTCAAATACCTCCAAACTACGCACGTCACCTTTTCCGGGACGATTACCCGACGTTCATCGACCATATTCGGTGATGAGCAGGCTTAAGCTGATACCGCAATCTTGGGCGCCGACAGCGCCCGAACTCGCTGTTCCCGCCCGAACAGTCGCGATCCGACAGCAGCGGCGGAGCCTCTGATCGTCGCGCAATGGATCGAGGCTAGGCCGCGATCTCGAAGGCAGGCTCAAGGGCGCGAGCGTCCATTTCCGCGATTGCCGAATTGATCCTCCAGGAGCCTCCACCAGACAGCTCGGACCGGAGGAGCTCAAACTTCTCGCGACCAAGCTGGGCAAGCAGCCAAGCCGCGAGTTCCTTGACCTCCTGCTTTTGGCTCCCTGCCTCGACCCTACCGCAGCCCGCTTCGCCACGGCAGACCTATTCCCCGCGCGATGCGTGGATGTGGCGGTGGCGATGCGTGTGGGCGTGGTCGTGGATCTCGGCCGGGAGCAGGCGGCCGTCGCGGATGATCATGGCGCGGGTTGCGAGGTCGGCGACGAATTCGGCGTCGTGCGAGACGAGGATCATCGCGCCCGGAAAACGGCGAAGTGCCTCGCGCAGCCGCTGGCCATTCTCGGCATCGACGCCGTTGGTCGGCTCGTCGAGCATCAGCATGTCCGGCTCCATGGCGAGGAGGCCGGCGAGACAGACCAGCCGCTTCTCGCCGCCGGAAAGGCGGTGGCTGATGCGCCCGGCGAGAACGGCGATGCCGAGGCTTGCCAGCGCGGCCTCGGCCATGCCTCGCGCCGCGGCCGGAGGGTGGCCAAGATTGAGCGGGCCGAAGGCGACGTCCTCGATCACGGTCGGGCAGAAGAGCTGGTCGTCGCTGTCCTGGAAAAGGAAGCCGATCCGCGGGCGCAGCCGGGCGAACTGCTTCTCCGTCCGGCACGCCTCGCCGAACAGGCGGATGCTGCCGCCGCCGCTCGGCTCGAGGCCGAGAATGGTCCGGAGCAGCGTCGTCTTGCCGGCACCGTTCGGCCCGACCAGCGCCAGACGCTCGCCCGCTGCAAGCTCGAGCGATACATTCGAGAGGACCGGTCGTCCGGCGCGACCGACGGAGAGGCTCGAGAGTTCGATGAGCTTCGTCATAGCCGGTCCGCCGCCAGCAGCAGGAGACCGGCCATGGCAACCGAGACCGCGGCGCTCCAGTCGCGCAGCGCCGGCGGCGCGAAGGCGGCATGGGGATAGCGGCCGGAAAAGCCGCGGCAGCGCATCGCTTCCGTGACGCGCTCGGCGCGGTCGAGGGCGCGGATGAGGATCATGCCGGCGAGATGGCCATAGCTGCGCCAGGTGTGACGGTTCGAGCGCGGACGGAAGCCACGCGCCCGCATCGATTCGCCGAGCCGCTGCGCCTCGGCGCGGATGAGCTCGACATAGCGCGCCGTCATCACGAGCAGGCGATTGAACCGCTCCGGCACATAGAGCGCATGCAGCGTCGCACCGAGCCGGGCCGGCTCCATCGAGCCGACGAGCACGGCGAGCAGCAGCACCGAGGCCGAGACCTTGAGCGCGACCAGGGCGGCGAGCGCGATGCCCTCGGCGCTCAGCGAAAGCGGGCCGATCTCCGCGACCGGCCTGCCCGGCATGGTCAGCGGCAACATGACGAAGAGGAGCAGCATGAAGCCCTCGACATGCAGCAAGCGCCGGACCAGCGGCCACCCCACGCGCTGAAGCGCCGCCAGCATCGCCGAGAGGGCGAAGGCCGCCGTCGCGGCCGGCAGGCCGTGCAGCTGCGTCACCGCCGCGATGACGATCAGCGCGGTGACAAGGCCGAGGCGGGGATCGGCGATCACCGTCATTGCTTCCTGCCGCGCGCCCAGAGGCCGATGCCGACGAGGCCGATGATGAGAAAGACGCCGGACAGGATGTCGGCGAAGCGGAGCCGCGAATCCATCATCTCGATCCGCTCCTGCAGCGATTCCGTTCCGCGCTCGACGGCGGCAGCGACGAGAGCGGCGAGGCGGGCATCGTCGGTCGCGCCCGCGCTTGGCTGCGTGGCAACTGGCTGAGCCGGTGGCGGCGTCCCGGCATCGGCCGCGCCGAGGGTCCGGGCGGAGAGTGTGGCCGAGGCGATATGCGCCTCGTGGGTGTCGACGGTCACGGTGACGTCGCCCGCCGGCGATGCGGGCAGTTGAAAGGCGAAGCGGCCTTCGGCATCGGTCGTCCCGCTCGCGATCGTGGCGCCGGCGGCGTTCCTGGCGGTCCAGGCGCTGCCCTCGGGCCGGCCGCCGCCGATGAAGAAGGCGTATCCATGGACCGAGAGCCCGTCGACCGCGGCGAAGACCTTCAGCTTGTGGGCTTCCGCCGGCAGCGACAGCGCCAGCAGCGCGACGAACACCAGGATGGGCCGCATCGACCCGCTCATGCCGAGGCCGGCCGCAGCGCGTCGGGCTGCACCCGCGCAAGGAAGGAGACGACCGCCGCCGTGACGAAGGCCTCGCCGATCATCAGCGGCAGATAGGTGGCGACCAGGATCCGCGCGACCGGGGTATAGCTGGAGGACGAAAGCGCCAGCGACAGAGCGACGAGACCGCCCGTGCCGGCGACCGACAGCGCGCCGAGCAGCGCCGCGAGCGCGCCGCGCTTCGCCGCATTCTGGCTCGCACGGATCGCGGGGCCGAGCAGCACCGCCGCCAGGAAGCCCGGCAACGCGATATTGACCGTGTTGACGCCGAGCGTCGTCAACCCGCCGAAGCCGAACAAGAGCGCCTGCAGCAGCAGCATGACGAGGACGGCGGGAAAGACGGCGGCGCCCAGCATGACTCCCATCAGGCCGGTGAGCAGCAGATGCACGCTGGAAGGACCGACAGGGACGGAGATGAGCGACAGGACGAACACGGCCGCCGCCAAGACGCCGGCGCGCGGGATCAGGCGATCGTCGAGCAGCCTCAGTCCGAGCGCGACGCCGGCGGCGGCGATTACGGCGCCGCCGGCGAGCACCGGGACAGAGAGAACGCCATCGGGGATATGCGCCATCGCCGCCAGCCGCCGGGCTATTTCGCGACCGGCATGTCGGTCGCCTTCACCCAGATGAGCGCGCCCTCCTCGACGGGTACCTCCTTGCCGTCCGGCGCCAGGCCGGGCGCGTCGCCCTCCGTCAGGGCGGCGAAGCCCCACCAGCCGGCGCGCGGCATCGCATAGGAGAAGGTGCCGGCCGCGTCCGCCTTGAAGACCTGCGTCACGAAGGCGTCGTTCGGCGCCGTGACCGAGCCGTCATTGACGAACTCGACCTCGATCTCGGCGAAGGGCACCGGCGCGCCGTTCTTCAGCACCACGCCGGAAAAGAGATTGCCGGTCCAGAGCCCGGTCGGCCGGGTCAGCGGCCGGATCTCGACCGGCAGGCCGACGAGGTCGTCCCAGCCCTCGCCCGAGGCATAGCCGTCAACGAGCACCTTGGCATAATGGACGATGAGCTTGTTCTCGGCCGGCTCGTAGTAAGGCTGCGGCTCGACATAGAAGATCGCCGCGCCCGGCTCGTCGATGCTCCGCGTCAGCGTCCAGGCCGTCGCCTCGCCGACCGGCTTTTCGCTGATCGACGGCGTCAGGTCGGTGCGTTTGCCGCCCGAGACGACGCCGACCGCCACCGGCCGCTTCATGTCCATCACCGGCCCGCCCTCGAAGGGATGGGTGAAGACCATGTCGACCGTCACGCTGCCGCCTTCGGGCAGCACATCGGCCGAGGGAATGATCTCCTGGAAATGCGCGAAGGCCGGCGCGGCGGCGATCATGCACGCGAAGGCGAGGCCAGAAGCCACGCTGCGGGGGGTCATGGAGGGCTCCGGATGCCAGTATGAAAAATCGGACAATTCATCATACCGGCATGAAGCCGCCGGGCAAGGCGTTTTGCCCGGCGAAAGCCGATTTCAAGGATCGGCGGCGGCAGCCGTCAGCCGGCTTCCACGGCTCTCCAACCAGCAGCCGTGCGGCGGCGCATGGTGCGGCCATCGAGCGCCAAAAGATGGATCCAGCCGTTCTCGACCAGCGCCCGCACATGGTCATGGGCGGCGAGAACGCGATCGATCGCATCGACGGGCGCGGCGATCACCGCCGTGAGCCGCAGCGGCTCATGCACGAGTTTGCGGCCATCGGAGATCGATTGCATCGGTAATCCGACCCTGAGATCGCCGCCCGCCCCTTCGACGACGCCGAAGCCGCCGATGACATTGTGCAGTACCTTGTTGCCGCTGCCGAAGACGCGATTGTCCACGGTCGAGGCGTAGTATTGCAGGTTGATCCAGCTCGCGACGACCAGCGGCGCGGTGAGGATCAGTTCCAGCGTCCTGAACCCGTCGTCCTTCCGCCAGTCATAGCTGTGGAGGAAGGCCCGGCCGCCGAGATCGAGCCCGCGGGTGAGCGCGCGCGGCGCGGCGATGAAGGCGGCGCAGCCGGCGAGCCCCCATTCGGGACGCACCTCGCTCCAGTCGCGCGCCCGCGCCATCACCCGCGCCTCGGCCGACGGGTCGCTCTCGATGCCGAGCCGCGGCGCGCGCTCGATCCGCGCCGCCCTGCCGGCCTCGGCAAGCTGCGCCTTGAGCAGAGCGATATCGTGCGCGCGGCTCCTCGGCAGCGTCTCGGCGTCGAGGATCGAGACGAGGTCGGTGGTCGTATCGTGCAGGGCCGCGACGAAGAGCGTGTCTGCCGGGATGGTGATGCCCATGCCGACGAGCCCGGCCCGGACCGCGGGGTCGTTCAGGATCGCCGCCGCGACGCGGGCATTGGCGTCGCCGGAATGGCCGCCACAGGCGCCGCATGAGAGCCCGGCCGCATGCGGGTTGTTCCGCGTCGTGGCACCGTGTCCGACGAGGAGGACGACCCGCGCGAGATTTTCCGTCAGGCCCATGCCGCGCAGGATCGCCGCCGCGCTCGCCAGACGATCGGCCGGCGGGATGCCGGTGAGCCGACCCTCCTGCTCGCCGGGATCGAGTTCAGGCCGCCCCGACGCGACCGCCGCGTCGCTGCGCCGGCCGAGTTGCAGGCTGTCCGCCGCCAGCTTGCCGAGATAGCCGAGGCCCGCCGCTTCCACGAAGGCGAAGGACGAGACGGCGGCGCCGCGGAAGCCCCGCATGACCCGCCCGGCATCATGCCCGAGCCGCTTTGTAGCGGCGGCATCGGGCGAGACCGCGTCGCAGACCATGAAGCGGGGCTGCAAGAGAACCGGGTAGAGCGCGTCAGTGGCCGTGCCGCCGGCCCCGACATGATCGATCGCCACGCCGAAGAAGCCGGCAAAGCCGAGCGTCTCGACATCGGGGGCGACGGTTTCCAGCGCCCGCCGGAAGACCTCCGAGCGGACATCGATGCAGAAGACGGCCTGCGCCGCCGGCCTCGCGCTCGCTGGCAGGGATGCGGGCTGAAGCAGCGCCGGCAGAAAACGCCGCTGCCAGGCATGCTCATAGGCGGACTGCAGCAGGCAGTCAGCTGCCTCGGACAGGGGATCGACCGGCGCGGCATAGGTCCGCCGGGCCGCGGCGAAGGCGCCACGCAGCAAGGCGTCTTTCGACAGGAAGCCATAGAGCGCGAGCTCATGCGCCAGCCTGATCGCGAGCAGATCGACGACTGTTTCGCCCTGCTTTCCGGCGAGCTCGCCCGGCCAGTCGCGGCCCCGCGCGAAAGCGGCCCAGCCGCCGACGCTGCGCAGCAGTCGCTCGAAATAGGACGGAAGCTGGCCGGGCGTGAGCGCGAGCCGCTCGACGCTCTCGACGAGCATCGCGTCGCGATCATCCGGCAGCGCGCCGACGATGGCGCGGAAGCCGGTGATCCCGGCGATTTCCGAAGTGCGGTCGATCGCGGCCTCCGCCTTCCAGGCGGCATAAAGCCCATATGGCGCGGACGGGTTGCGCCACGATGCCTGGCCGCCATCGAAGTGGCGCGCAGCGAAGCTCGAGATGCGCCCGACGACATGGCCGGCCCAATCACGCCGGGTCCGCCGGCCGGCGATATCGGCGAGCGTGTCGAGGGGTGCCGTCGGTTCGCCCTCAGTGGAAACGGCGAAGGCGGCCAGCTTGCCCGCGTCGAAGAGCCGGGCGCTCGGCGGGGGCGCGGATGCGAGCGCCGCCGAGAGATCGGCGAGGGTCATCCTGCCGTCGTCGAGGGCCGCGGCATAAAAGGCGCGCGGCATGGTGGACCGCGCTCCGGCGGTGCGGCCGAGCGAGGCGGCCGCGTCGGCGAAGCGGTGATCGGCGAGGCCGAAATAAGGATTGACCGCGACGAAGCTGTCGAGCGGCCAGAGCGGTGCGATCCGGCGCGCCGCCGACCGCGCGGCCGCGAGCACGCTCGCGCTGTCGGGCGTCGCGGCAATCGCCGCTGCGGAAGAACTGGGCATGGCGTCCATGACGGGCTCCGTTCGGATCACGATTGCGAAGAGGTCAGCGGCCTCGCCATCAAACGGTCGGCGAAGGCGTCGATATAAAGGCCGTTGGCGAGATGGATGCGTGCCGCGCGGCCGAGCGGGGTCGCGATCCAGCGATGCGCCGTGAGTTGCAGGAGAGCGAGCAGCGCGAAGCTCGCGAAGGCCAGCATGAGGATCGCCGCAGCGGCACCGCTTTGCAGCGAGGCGACAGGTAGTTCCGCGGCGAAGAGGCGGTTGGCCGCCGCGTGAAGCAGCGCATAGGCGAGGCTCGCGGCGAGCGCGGTACCGAGCGCCACCGCGAGGCTTCCCGATATGCCACGCCCTTCGGCCGCTGGCAGGGCCAGCAGCGCGAGGCCGAGGCCGAAGATGCCGGCCAGCGTCAGCGAGGCGGGATCGGTCGCCGGTGGCAGCAGCATCCAGGCGAGCGCGGCCAGGACGACGGCTGCCGTGCCTGCGAGGACAACTCGCCAAGACGTCGCCGGCGCGCCCGCCTCAGCCCGCGACGCGGCGCGGACCGCATCGACGGCGGTGCCTGAGGAGAGGAAGGCATGCGCCTTGTAGAGCGAGTGGGCGATGATATGCAGCAGCGCGATCGCGAAGGCGCCGATGCCGCACTGGAAGAGCATGAAGCCCATCTGCGCGATCGTCGACCAGGCGAGCTGAACCTTCACGGCCGGCTGCGTAAGCATGACGGCGCTCGCGAACAGCGCCGTGAAGCCGCCGACAAGCGCGAGCGCATGCAGGGCCGGCGGCGCCATCAGCATCACATCTGCGAAGCGCAGGATGAGGAAGCCGCCCGCATTGATGATGCCGGCATGCAGCAGCGCCGAGACGGGGGTCGGGGTTTCGACGATCTCCGGCAGCCAGCCATGGCTCGGGAACTGCGCCGACTTCAGCATGGCGGCAAGTGCGAGGAGGAGCGCGGCGGCGATCAGGGCGCTATCGGCTGCACCCGCCGGGGCCGCCCTCGCCGCCTCCGCGATCGCGGCGATATCGGCGGTGCCGAAACGCAGCCAGAGGATGGCGAGCGAGGCGGCGAGAGCGAGATCGGCGAGCCGCGCGACGAGGAACTTCTTGCGCGCCGCCATCACCGCCTTGGGCCGGTCGGGATAGAAGACGAGCAGCCGGTGCAGCGCGAGGCTGGTCGCGATGAAGGCGAGCAGCAGCTGGGCGAGATTGCCGGCGATGACCAGCGTCATCACGGCGCCGAGCGTCAGCGTCAGCCCGCCGGAGAACCGCGCCTGTCCAGGATCACCGGCGAGGTAGTTGCGGCTGAAGCGCAGCACGACGAGCCCGACCACCGAGACCAGCAACAGCATGGAAACGGAGAGCGCGTCTATGCGCGCGGCGAAGCCGAGGCCAGCGACGCCGATGAGCGGGCTCGTCTGCCGGCCGCCGAGGAGGAGTTCGAGAAGGGTTGCGAGCGCCACCACGACAGCCGCGACGCCGCTCGCCTCGGCGAAGCGCTGGACACGCCGCGGGTCGCCGGGATGGCGGCCGGCGAAGGCCGCCGCGGCAATCATGACAAGCGGGGCGAGGAAGGGGATGAAGGCCTGGAAACTCGGCATGGCGGGCGCTCCTTGAGTTGCGCGCGACCATAGCCTCCGTGATATGTTCTCCTAAATTGATTGTTTGGAATAGATCGTTCCTCAAAAGCGAACGTCGCCCATGTCCGGACTCAACTACAACCACCTCCGCTATTTCTGGGCCGTCGCCCATGACGGCAATCTCACGCGCACGGCCGAGCGGCTCGGCGTCTCGCAATCGGCGCTGTCGGTGCAGATCCGCAAGCTGGAGGACCGGATTGGTCATCCCCTGTTCGAGCGGCGGGGCAAGCAACTGCTCTTGACCGAAGCCGGCCACATCGCGCTCGACCATGCCGACGCCATCTTCGCGGCCGGCGACGAGCTCCTCGGCACGCTGCGCGAGCGGGCGGTCGGCCGGCGGCAGGTGCTCCGGGTCGGTTCGCTCGCGACGCTGTCGCGCAATTTCCAGACCTCCTTCCTGAAGCCGTTGCTCGGGCGCGACGATGTCGAGATCGTGCTGCGCTCCGGCTCGGCCGGCGATCTCCTGCAGGCGCTGGAAGCGCACCGGCTCGATGTCGTGCTGGTCAACATGGCGCCGATGCGCGACGCGGCGACGCCCTGGATCGCGCATCCGATCGCCGAGCAGCCCGTCAGCCTCGTCGGAACACCCGACCGCGTCGGCGGATCGCGCGATCTCGAAACGCTTCTCGCGAGCGAGCCGCTGATCCTGCCGACGCCGGAGAGCAGCATCCGCGGCGGTGTCGATGCGCTGCTCGACCGGCTCGGCATCCGTCCGCGGATCGCGGCCGAAGTCGACGACATGGCGATGATGCGCCTTCTGGCCCGCGAAGGAATCGGCCTCGCCGCCGTGCCGCCGATCGTCGTCCAGGACGAGCTCGCGAGCGGCGTCCTCACGGAAGTCGGACGCCTGCCCGAGATCAGCGAGACGTTCTGCGCGCTGACATTGTCGCGCCGCTTCCCCAACCCGCTGCTGCGCGCGCTGCTGGCACCGCGTCCCGCCGAAGCCGACGTCGAGTGAGGGGAGCCGGGCTACGGACTCCGGTCACGGAAGCGGCTTCGCTTCGGCCAAACGCGCCCGATCGAGGGGGCGACCGAGGAGAGCCCGTCCCCAATGCGGCAGGGCGATGCCGCGCGCAACCAGACGCGCCGACGCGAAGACGGCGAGGATGTAGAGCGCCGAGAGGACGAGGATCGACACGGTCGCCGCCGTGGCTGGCAGCAGCGCGTCCAGAATGAGTCCGGCGAGTGGCAGCGCCTGCATGGCGTGGGTGCCGAGGAAGTGCGGGATCCGCCGGTCGGCGACGTCGAGAGACCAGCCGGTGAGTGGCATCCGGCGCTCGTCGGGCGGTGGCGCACCGACATGGCGCGACAGCGCGGCGCCGATCGGAAAGGCGGTCAGGAGGGTCAGCACCGTGCCCCCGAAGAGGCCGATCACGGTCCCGAGCCACGTCGCCGGCCCAAGACCCGGTGCGCCTCCCGTCAGCACGGCGACACCGACCGCGCCCGCCGCCAGCGTGATGACGACGGCACCGACCGCCATTCCGGCATAGAGGGCGGCGGCCAGCGGCGTCGCGACATTGAAATGCGAGCGCTCGGCCCGCGCCGCCCTGAAGACGATATAGGCCATCTCGTAGAGCGTGGCCGCCACGGCGACGATGGCGACCATGGCGAGCGGCATGCTGCCGGCCACCCTGGGCGCGAGCGCTGCCGTGACGAGCGCCAAGGTCAGGAAATGGACCGCCAGCGAGACCGAGAACTTGATCGGCTTCGCCCAGACACTGGCACCGTCCAGCCTTCGGCGGTCGATGAAGGCGAGCGGCATCAGGACAGCGGCGAGAGCCGCGAGGGCGATGGTCAGCAGCCACCAGAGTGAGAGCGCGTCCATGATGCCGACTTCCCCCGATCGATCATGTAGACAGTGTCCACTTTGCCATGTAGACAGTGTCTACTTTCCAACTGGAGCGCCCGCCGATGCCTCATCCTGATGAAGCCTTCCCGCGGCGCTATGGTCCCGCCGCGCTCGTGACCGGCGCCAGCAACGGCATCGGCCGAGCGATCGCGGCTCGTCTCGCCTCATACGGTCTGGACCTCGTGCTGGTTGCCCGAAACGAGACGGCGCTCGGCGAAATCGCCGCTGATCTCGCCGCCCGGCACGGCATCGGCGTCACCGTCGTCGCGGCCGATCTCGCCGATCCCGGCGCCGTCGACGCTGTTCTCGGCCATCCGGCCACGGAGCGGGTCGGGCTTCTCGTCGCCGCGGCCGGCTTCGGATCGGCGGGACGCTTCGACCAACTGCCGCTCGCGGACGAGCTGGCGATGGTCGACGTCAACTGCCGCGCCACCGTGGCGCTGGCGCATGGCATCGCGCCGCGTCTGGTCGGGCGCGGCCAGGGCGGGATGATCCTCTTCGCCTCCCTGGTCGGCTGGCAGGGCACGCCTTTCGCGGCGACCTATGGCGCGACCAAGGCCTTCGTACAGTCCTTCGGCGAAGCGCTGCACCGCGAGTTGCGGTCCGCCGGCGTCGATGTCCTCGTCGCCGCGCCCGGCCCTGTGGCGACCGGTTTCGGCGACCGGGCCGGCATGGCGCTGACCATGACGGACACGGCCGACATCGTCGCCGCCGACATCCTGCGCGCGCTCGGCAAGCGGGGGCAGATCGCGCCCGGCCGAGTCGGACGGTTGTTGACGATGGCGCTATGGCCCCTGCCGCGACGGCTCCGGATCGGCATCATGGGCCGCATCATGAAGCGCATGGCGCAAGGCAAGGAAGGCGCCCGGTGACGAGCGCGGCAGCCGCGCGCTCCGCGACGCTGAAGGAAGCCTGCGTCACCGAGGCGCTGGTGATCATCGCGGAAGAGGGACTCGAGCATCTCAGCCTGCGCGAAGTCGCGCGCCGGCTCGGCGTGTCGCATGGCGCGCCCTATCGTCATTTCGAGAGCCGCGATCACCTTCTGGCGGCCGTGGTCGCACGCTGCTACGACGCCTTCGCCCGCCATCTCGACGCGCGGCCGAAGGGCGGCGATGCCGACGCCGATCTCTGTGCGATGGGCGTCGCCTATCTCGCCTATGCGCTCGCCGAGCCGCTCAGCTACCAGCTGATGTTCTCGACGCGACTGCCGCCGCCGACGGAGCATCCGGCCATGATGGCGAGCGCCGACCATGCCTTCGGCCTCCTGCGAAGCGCCCTCGCCCGCCGCGCGCCTTCGAAGGGCGCCGCCGAGATCGACGCCGATGCGCTGTTCGTCTGGTCGAGCCTGCACGGGCTCGCCGGCGCGCTGCGATCGGACATCCTCGCCGGACTCGACCTCGCGCCCGAGACGATCGCGGAGGCGGGCAACCACATGCTGCGGCGGATCGGCGCGGCGCTCGGCGCTGCCGAGAGCTGAGTCGGTCAGTCGCGGTATCCAGGACGGGGCACGTCTCGACCCTGCGTTGCGGCCGGCGCCGGGAACCCGTGCGGGCGGGGCTGCGTTGCGACTTCCGACGCGCTCGTGTAACCGTGTCGGACGGAAACCATTTCGGCTCGCAATGACCGGCAAGCTCGACACTCCCCTTCTCGACAGCGTCGCCACTCCCCACGACCTGCGCAAGCTCCCCGAAACTGCGCTGGCTCAGCTCGCAGACGAATTGCGCGCCGAGACCATCAATGCCGTCTCGGTGACGGGCGGGCATCTCGGAGCCGGGCTCGGCGTCGTCGAGCTCACCGTGGCGCTGCATTACGTCTTCGATACGCCGAACGACCGCATCATCTGGGATGTCGGCCACCAGGCCTATCCGCACAAGATCCTGACGGGCCGGCGCAAGCGCATCCGCACGCTCCGCCAGGGCGGCGGCCTGTCCGGCTTCACGCGCCGCGCGGAAAGCCCTTACGACCCTTTCGGCGCCGCCCATTCGTCGACCTCGATCTCGGCCGGCCTCGGCATGGCGGTGGCGCGCGACCTGTCGCAGGGCGACAATGCCGTCGTCTGCGTCATCGGCGACGGCGCGATGTCGGCCGGCATGGCCTATGAGGCGATGAACAATGCCGGCGCGCTGCGCTCGCGGCTCATCGTCATCCTCAACGACAACGACATGTCGATCGCCCCGCCGGTCGGCGCGATGTCGGCCTATCTCGCCCGCCTCGTCTCGGGCCGCGCCTATCGCTCGATCCGGGAGGCCGCCAAGCAGCTCGCGAGCCATCTGCCGCGCTTCTTCCACGACAAGGCCAAGCGCACCGAGGAATATGCGCGCGGCTTCTGGACCGGCGGCACGCTGTTCGAGGAGCTCGGCTTCTATTATGTCGGGCCGATCGACGGGCATAATCTCGACCATCTCTTGCCCGTCCTCCGCAATCTCCGCGACGCGCCGGACGGCCCGATCCTGCTGCATGTCGTGACGCAGAAGGGCAAGGGCTACGCCCCGGCCGAGGCGGCGCCGGACAAGTATCACGGCGTCAACCGCTTCGACGTCATCACCGGCAAGCAGGCCAAGGCCACCCCGAATGCGCCGAGCTATACCCGCGTCTTCGCCGAGAGCCTGATCAAGGAAGCCGAGCGCGACGACAAGGTGGTGGCGATCACCGCCGCGATGCCGTCGGGTCCCGGCCTCGACCTGTTCGGCGAGGCCTTTCCGACCCGCACCTTCGATGTCGGCATCGCCGAGCAGCATGCCGTGACCTTCGCGGCCGGCCTCGCCTCCGAAGGCTACAAGCCGTTCTGTGCGATCTATTCGACCTTCCTGCAGCGCGGCTACGACCAGGTTGTGCATGACGTCGCGATCCAGAAGCTGCCGGTCCGCTTCGCCATTGACCGCGCCGGATATGTCGGCGCCGACGGCCCGACGCATGCCGGCTCCTTCGACACGACCTTCCTCGCCAGCCTTCCCGGCATGGTGGTCATGGCGCCGGCCGACGAGGCCGAGCTCGTCCACATGATCGCCACCGCCGTCGCCATCGACGATGCGCCCACCTCGTTCCGCTATCCGCGCGGCGAAGGCGTCGGCATCGAGCTGCCGCAGCGCGGCGAGGTTCTGGCCATCGGCCGCGGCCGCGTGTTGCGCGAGGGATCCAAGGTCGCGATTCTCTCCTTCGGAACGCGTCTCGCCGATGCGCTGAAGGCGGCGGAGGAACTCGAAACCTACGGCCTGCCGGCGACCGTCGCCGATGCCCGCTTCGCCAAGCCGCTCGACCGCGACCTCATCCTCAACCTCGCGCGCAACCACGAGGTGATGATCACGATCGAGGAAGGCGCCGTCGGCGGCTTCGGCAGCCAGGTCCTGGCGCTGCTCGCCGGTGCCGGCGCGCTCGATCGCGGCCTTCGTATCCGCACGCTGACCATGCCCGATGCCTTCCTGGAGCAGGACAAGCCGGAGCTCATGATCGCCGGCAGCGGGCTCGATTCGCGCGGCATCGTCGCGACCGTCTTCGAGGCGCTCGGCCGCGACAGCGAGGCCGCCGCGATCCGCCGCGCCTGATTCTCTGCGCAAGTTCCGGCAGCGGCCCCGAGACCACTTCTCCGCTCCGCGCCGATCCGCTACGTCCTTGTAGGACAAGCGGAGGAATCATGACACTTGCTGCAACCCTGATCGCCGTCGGGCGGATCGTGCTCGGCCTCTTCTTCGTGATCGCCGGCATCAGGAACCTGATGGGCTTCTCGAAGAACCCCTCACCCGAAACCAATTACGGCTGGAAGCTGCCGGCGCCGCTGGTGCTGATCGGCTTCGCGATGCAGCTCGTCGGCGGTCTCTCCGTGATGCTCGGCATCATGCCGGCCTATGGCGCCGCGCTCCTGATCCTCTTTCTGATCGGGGCGACCTCGCTGTTCCACAATCTCTTCCTGTTCACGGGCGAGGCGCGGGCCCCGCATCTCTATTTCACGCTCGTGAACTGCGCGCTCGCCGGCTACTGCCTCATGGTGATCGGACTCTCGATCATCTGACGGCGCAGCCAATCGGCGGATCGTGATTTGGCGGATCCGCCCGTGACGGCTATGGGAGGCGCATGACACGCAAGCCCCTCCCCGCCCGCCGTCCGATCCAGGTGATCCGACTCGTCCTCTGGCTGCTCGTCGCCGTGGCGATCGCCGGAACCCTCGCGCTCGTCTTCCTCGCCCCCGGCAAGAAGATGACGGCGAGCGCGATCGGCGGGCCGTTCAGCCTCGTCGACCAGAACGGCGCGACGGTCACCGAGGCAGCCCTGAAGGGCCACCCCTCGCTGATGTTCTTCGGCTACACATTCTGTCCGGATGTCTGCCCGACGACGCTGCTTTCGGCCAGCAATTGGCTGAAGGCGCTGGGGCCTGACGGCGACCGGCTCAAGGTCTATTTCGTGACCGTCGACCCGGAGCGCGATACGGTCTCGCAGATGAAGGCCTATCTGCAGGCCTTCGATCCGCGCATCGTCGGGCTGACGGGCGCGCGCAGCGCGGTCGACCCGATGCTCAAGGAGTTCCGCGTCTATTCGAAGAAGTCCGGCGAGGGCGACGACTACGCCATGGACCACAGCGCCGCCGTCTACATGCTCGACGGCAATGGCGATTTCGTCGGCACGGTCGACTACCAGGAAGACGAGAAGACGGCGATGGAGAAGATCCGCCGCCTCATGAAGGGCTGACCCCCTCGCCTCAGGCCTCCGTCGTCAGTCGCGGGCGATGATCTCGCGACCCTCGATGCGGCCGGTCTCGGCCATCGAGGCCATCTTGCGGCGCTTCAGGAAGCGGGGGCGACGGCGCTTGACGGCGGCGAGCGCGCGGCGGCTGCGCGGTGCAGAGGCCGGGCCGGAGATGGGACCCGGCGCGGCCTCGCGGATCGAGCCGTCGTGATCGACGATCAAGAGCGGCAGGCCGAGCGCCTTGCCCCAGGCCTGCCAGTCGGCCGCGACATCCTCGGCATCGCCGAGATCCTCGACCGAGGCGAGCGGCAGCGACATGGCGCTGTCGGCATGCATGAGTTCGATCTCGGTGCGCAGCGCCTCGGTGGCCGGGTCGACGGTCATGCGCACGGCGACGCCGCGGAACATGCGGATCGGGCAGGCGAGCGTCGCCTCGACACCGCCGATAGGACGGCGGACGACGACACGGTCACGGTCGAGCCAGACGGCGGCGACGCTTGCGGACGGAGCGGTCAGACGGGCGGAATAGCGCACCGGAAGGGCGAACGGATCGAGCCGGAGATCGCGGAGGGTCGCGTTCGTGTTGGCGGCCTGATGGACCATTCTTGCCTCGCTTCAACTGGTTAACAAGGTCTGAAGCGATGGTCCCGCCGAAGAGGTCCACCGCCTCGCTTGCAGGGACAATGGCACGGCCAGGGCCGGTTCCGGCTTAAGGAACGTGGTTAATATCCTCCGCTTTGTCCGAGGGTTAGCAGGGGGTGACCGGACAGGGTTGACGGTCGGTAACCCGCGCGACGGCGACCCGTCACCGAACGAAGGTATTCTTCACCCGGCGGGAGCGCAGGACATAGGCGATCCAAAGCGCGCCACCGATGACGCCGCCGACGATGCCGTGGCCGGCGCTCACACTGCCGATTTCCCACGGCTCGATCTCATGTGTCACGACGGCAAGGATGTCCAGGACGATCCCGGCGGCGACCCGGAACACCACGGTCGCGATGAACACAGTCACATAGGCGCGCCGGCGGCTCGCCATGAGATAACAGCCGACCAGCGCGAGGCAGAAACCGGCGCCGACGACGGCGAGCCGCACTGCGGTGATCAGCGCATTCTGATCGAACGCGCCGGCCGCAATGCGCGTGACTTCCGATCGAATTTCGAGAAGGGAGCCGACCAGAATGAGCACCTGGATGAGAGCCAGGACAATCAACCAGCCGCGGAAACCCGACGGCTGGTAATCGAGGCCTTTTTCATCGGCCAGCCTGACCTTGCGCCTCGACCACCATACCGCGAAGCCGACAATCGACAGCATGGCCAGAAGCGGAATGAATTGCAGCAGGATTTCCAAATTCGCCCCCCGGTTCGACATGCAGCCGAATGTGACCAGAACAATCTGAAATTGCAATCAAGTCACGCTGGAGCAGAGGCTCAGGCGGATTACCGCACGAAGGTGTTCTTCACCCGGCGGGAGCGGAGGACATAGGCGGCCCAGAGGATGCTGACGCAAAGCTCGATGGCCATCGGCAGCAGAACGGCCCGCGTCGCGAGGCGGGCCGGGTCCATGCCGAGCACGGCGATGGCGAGCAGCGGCTCGATGCGGCCGATCAGGAAGAAGGCGACGATGGCGGCGAGGAAGAGCGGCTTGAAGAAGCGGCTGCGCAGGACCATCGCGACAATGACGGCGAGTTGCAGGACGAGCGCGACGCCATAGAGCGCGAGATCGGCCGTGACGAGGCCGGGGTGATCGTCCCAGAGCTCGGTGCCGACGAGCCCGGCCATGCGCGTCAGCGTATCGATCATCCGCGCCGTGACGATCAGCTGGCCGAGCGCGAGCAGCCACAACCACCCACCGAAACCGGTGGGGCCGCGCGCGGCATCGGTCGACTTGCCCTTGGCCGCAGCGGCTTGCCGTTTGGGAGCCGGCTTGGTCTTGGCAGCAGATTTCGCGGGCGGCTTTTTCGTCCGGCCCGCTCCGTTCGCGGACTTGTTCGTGGTGTTGGTGGTCCGGCGCGGTGGCTTCTTGGCCTCGGGCGGAGGCGCGCTGTCGAAGGGGAGCTCGCCCTGCCCTTCCCCGCTCGAAGGCGGCGGCCGGCGGCCGGCGCCGCTGCCGTTCTTTCGCGGAGCCTTCGTCATGACGCGGCTCCATCATGCGCAGCGCGCGTGACGACAGATGCGAGGGACGCTGCCATCGGCGCGCTCATGGTCCGCGATTGAGGGATGCCGCGATCATAGCGCCGCAGCCATCCGTCCGCGAGGCGCAAGCCGTCGCAGCCGCGTCGGTCAGAGCATCTTGCCGGGATTGAGGATGCCGTTCGGGTCGAGCGCGGCCTTGATCGAGCGCATCATGTCCATCGCCACGGGGCCCTTCACGCCCGGCAGCAGGTCGCGCTTCAGCCGGCCGATGCCGTGCTCGGCCGAGATCGAGCCGTGATAGCGCGCGACGATGCCGTGCACGAGCGCGTTCATCTCCTCCCAGCGCGCAAGATAGGCGGCCTTGTCGGCGCCGACCGGCTGCGAGACGTTGAAATGGATGTTGCCGTCGCCGAGATGGCCGAAGGGCACCGGCCGGCAGCCGGGCACCATCGCCTCCACCGCCGCGATCGCCTCGTCGAGGAAGGCGGGAACGCGGGCGACCGGCACCGAGATATCGTGCTTGATCGAGCCGCCCTCCGGTTTCTGCGCTTCCGACATGCCGTGGCGGAGATGCCAGAAGGCCTGCCGGTCGGCCAGCGATTGCGCCAGCGCGGCATCGGCGACGGTGCCGGCCTCGAAGGCGGTGCCGAGCACGTCTTCCAGCGTGGCGCTCGCGGCCTCGTCGGAATGACCGGAGCCGATCTCGATCAGCACATACCAGGGCGACGGCGCCGCGAGCGGATCGCGCGTTCCCGGCAGATGGGCGAGCACGAAGTCGAGCCCGATGCGCGGCATGAGTTCGAAGCCCGAAAGGTCATGGCCGGCCCGCTCGCGCGCCAATTGGAACAGCGCCAGCGCCGCCGCGGGGCTTTCGACCGCGACGAAGGCGACCGCCTGGCCCTTCGGCCGCGGAAAGAGCTTCAGCACCGCGGCGGTGATGACGCCGAGCGTGCCCTCGCCGCCGATGAAGAGCTGCTTGAGATCATAGCCGGTATTGTCCTTGCGGAGCGCGTTCAGCCCTTCCCAGACGCGCCCGTCGGCGAGCACGACCTCAAGCCCCAGAACGAGATCGCGGGTGTTGCCATAGGCGAGCACGGCCGTGCCGCCGGCATTCGACGAGATATTGCCGCCGATGCGGCACGACCCCTCGGCGCCGAGCGAGAGCGGGAAGAGTCGATCCGCCGCCTCCGCCGCCGCCTGCACATCGGCGAGCACCGCGCCGGCCTCGACGGTCATCGTGTAGCCCTCGGCGTCGACGGCGCGGATGCGCGTCATGCGGTCGAGCGAGAGCACGACCTCGGTGCCGCTCTGGTCGGGCACCTGCGCGCCGACGAGCCCGGTATTGCCGCCCTGCGGCACGATCGCCGTCCGCGTCTCGTTGGCGAGCGCGAGGATCGCCGAGACCTCGGCGACGCTGCCCGGCCGCAGCACCAGCGGCGTCTTTCCGGGGAATCGGTCGCGCCACTCGATGCGATAGGGCAGCGTGTCGTCCTCGCGGGTCAGGGCATGGGCCGGGCCGACAATGGCGGCGAAGCGGGCGACGAGATCGGGAGAGGGAGCGTTTGTCATGGCCGGGGAAGCGCTGGGGACGGGACGGCGGCGAACCTAGCCTCCCCTCGCCCGCGCGTCATCCCGCATTCGCGCTCTCGCGTCTTCGCAAACGGCTTTCGCCAACTGTGATGGGATCGCGGACGGCGTCGCTTGAAGGCGAAAAACGCCTGTGCGATAGGAGGCGCGCGTCCTGAAGGCCAAGAAGAGAGACAGCGCATGCAATCAGCCGGTGGATTGATGAAGGGCAAACGCGGTCTCCTGATGGGCGTCGCCAACAATCGGTCGATCGCCTGGGGCATCGCCCAGGCCTGCCATCAGCATGGCGCCGAGCTGGCCTTCACCTATCAGGGCGATGCCCTCAAGAAGCGCGTCGAGCCGCTGGCCGCCGAGGTCGGGGGCATCGTGGTCGGCCATTGCGATGTCACGGACGGCGCCTCGATCGACGCCGTCTTCGCCGAGGTCGAGCGCGTCTGGGGCGGCCTCGATTTCGTCGTGCATGCGATCGGCTTCTCCGACAAGGACGAGCTGACCGGCCGCTATGTCGATACCAGCGAAGCGAATTTCTCCAAGACGATGCTGATCTCGGTCTATTCGCTGACCGCGGTGACGCAGCGCGCCGAGAAGCTGATGACAAATGGCGGCTCGATCCTGACGCTGACCTATTACGGCGCCGAGAAGGTGATGCCGAACTACAATGTCATGGGGGTCGCCAAGGCGGCGCTCGAGGCGAGCGTCAAATATCTCGCGGTCGATCTCGGCCCGAAGAATATCCGCGTCAACGCGATCTCGGCCGGCCCGATCAAGACGCTGGCCGCCTCCGGCATTGGCGACTTCCGCTACATCCTGAAGTGGAACGAGTACAACGCGCCGCTGCGCCGCACGGTCACCACCGAGGAAGTGGGCGATTCGGGCGTCTATTTCCTGTCGGATCTCTCGCGCGCGGTGACCGGCGAGGTCCATCATGTCGACTCCGGCTATCACGTCGTCGGCATGAAGGCCGTCGACGCGCCGGATATCTCCGTCATCAAGGACTGAACCGCCCTCCGGAGCCTGCTGTGCCGCGCATCATCTTCATCCGGCACGGCGAGACCGACTGGAACGCCGAAGGCCGCTTCCAGGGCCAGAAGGACATTCCGCTCAATGCGCGCGGCCGCGCCCAGGCGCGCCGCAATGGCGAGACGCTGATCGCGGCGATGCCGGATGTCGTGGAATTCGATTTCGTCGCCAGCCCGCTCTATCGCACGCGCGAGACGATGGAGATCGCCCGCGCCGCCATGGGCCTCGATCCGGCCGCATACCGCACCGACCCGATCCTGAAGGAGATCACCTTCGGTCACTGGGAAGGCTACACTGCGCCCGAGCTCGAAAGCCGCTTTCCCGATCTCGTCGCGCAGCGCGACGGCGACAAATGGGGCTTCGTGCCGCCCGGCGGCGAAAGCTATGCCGATCTCTCGGTCCGCGTCGGTGCCTGGCTCGATACCGTCGCCTATGACACGGTCGTCGTATCGCATGGCGGCGTCTGCCGCGTGCTGCAAGGCCTCCTCTCCGACCTCGATCCGCATGCGGTGACGATGCTCAATATCCGCCAGGACCGAGTGATGGTCTTCGACGGCGAGCATATTTCCTGGATCTGAGCCCAGGCGGCGAAGCGCCCGAAAAAGAAGACCCCCGGCTGGGGTGGACCGGGGGTCGTCTTCATCAGGAGGCGGTCAGTCTATGACGGCTGCTTCCAGACCGCCGGCCTCATGCAGTCAGTTGGCCGGCTCCGGATTGTAGGCGCCGATGCCCTGGCCCTGCCCGGTGTAGCTCACGCCGACATAATCGCCCGGCATGATTCCGATGAGCACCGAACGGTCGCTGAAGGTGTAGCTCTGGCCCGACTGGAGGGTCAGGGTGCCCGCGCTCGCGTTGACGCTGCTCACCGTACCGGTGGCCTGCTCGGCGGCCATTGCGGCGCCGGCCGAAGCCAGAAGTCCGATCGTAGCGGCGGCTATCATAAGTCCACGCATGGTATTCACTCCGTAGTCCCGTTTGCCTGGCTCACGCGGGTTTGGACCGGCTCCCTACCCGAGACGCCGCGCCCGTTGCCAGCACGAGAGACATGGTAGCGTTGCTCACGATATGGAAATCACAAGAGCGTGAAGTCTGGAAACCTTATGGTTTTCGCTAACCTGACGCCCTTGTCCCCTCATGGCTCGACCTCGGTCAAAAGCGAGGAATTGCGCGGGATTGACCGCTAGGAGCCGGCGGTTTCCTTCCGCGGCTTACAAGATCGAGCGCCGATCGTAGCCACGCTTATCATCAAGAATCATCACTTTATCCCCAGGCCCCGCTCCGCCGTTTCCGCGCCCAGCCGGGCGGATGGGCGCGCCAAAGTTTGACGGCGCGGCGCGGGCTTTCTAGAACCGCACGCGAAGCCCCGGGAACGATCATGTCGCACAACACCTTCGGCCATCTCTTCCGCGTGACGACCTGGGGCGAGAGCCATGGCCCGGCGCTCGGCGCCGTGGTCGACGGCTGCCCGCCGCGCATCCCGATTTCCGAGGCGGAGATCCAGCATTGGCTCGACAAGCGCCGCCCCGGCCAGTCGCGTTTCACCACGCAGCGGCGCGAGCCCGATGAAGTCCGCATCCTCTCCGGCGTGCTGCCGCAGGAAGACGGCACGCTGCTCACGACGGGGACGCCGATCGCCCTCGAGATCCAGAATGTCGACCAGCGCTCCAAGGACTATGGCGACATCAAGGATCGCTACCGGCCGGGCCATGCCGACTTCACCTATGACGTGAAATACGGCATCCGCGACTATCGCGGCGGCGGCCGCTCCTCGGCGCGCGAGACGGCGGCCCGGGTCGCGGCCGGCGCCATCGCCCGCAAGGTCGTGCCCGGCCTTGTCGTGCGCGGCGCCCTTGTCCAGATCGGGCCGCATGCGATCGAGCGCGGACGCTGGAACTGGAACACGGTCGACGAGAACCCGTTCTTCTGCCCCGACGAGGAGACGGCGACGCTCTGGGAGAGCTATCTCGACGGCATCCGCAAGGCGGGATCATCCGTCGGCGCGGTGATCGAGATCGTCGCCGAAGGCGTCCCGCCCGGCCTCGGCGCGCCGATATACGGCAAGCTGGACCAGGACATCGCCAGCCTTCTCATGTCGATCAACGCCGTGAAGGGCGTCGAGATCGGCGAGGGCTTCGCCGCCGCCGCGCTCACCGGCGAGGAGAATGCCGACGAGATGCGGATGGGCAATGACGGCGAGCCGCTGTTCCTCTCCAATCATGCCGGCGGCATTCTCGGCGGCATCTCGACCGGCCAGCCGATCATCGCGCGCTTCGCCGTCAAGCCGACCTCCTCGATCCTCACGACGCGGCGGTCAATCACGGCCGGCGGCGAGGAGGTCGACGTGATGACCAAGGGACGCCACGATCCCTGTGTCGGCATCCGCGCCGTTCCGATCGGCGAGGCCATGGTCGCCTGCGCGATCGCCGACCACTATCTGCGCCATCGCGGCCAGAACGGTTGAACCGGCGCCGCGCAGCGGCGTTGCAGCAAGCGACGAGGGAGGACCCATCATGAACCCGACATTTCTGTCGCCGGCGACGCTCGCGGCCCTGCTGCTGGCGGCCGCGCCGGCTGGCTTGCTGACGGCCGCTCCGGCTCTGGCGGATACCGCCGCCAAGGCCGGCGAACTCAAGGATTACAAGGACTGGGAGATCGGCTGCGACAACACCCGCTCCTGTGTCGCGATCGGCATGACGTCGGAAGACAGCTCGCTGTCGGGCTATCTGCGCATCGCGCGCTCCGGCGAGGCGAATGCCGTGCCCGACGTGACCTTCACCGTCTATCCGCCGGACGACACGACCAACAAGCTGAAGAAGCCGATGGTCCGCCTGTCGCTCGACGCGCACAAGGCGGGCGGCCTCCCCTCCGGCGCGCTGCCGCTGACCGAGGCGGGAGATCTCTTCGAGCTGAAGCTCGCGCCCGAGGCGTTGCCCGACCTCCTCGCCGCGCTGCGTTCGGCGACCAAGATCACGATGGATCTCTATGACGGCAACAAGAAGGTCGGCAGCCAGGTCGTCTCGCTGGCGGGCTCCTCGGCGGCGCTGCTGCAGATGGACGACCAGCAGAAGCGAATCGGCACCGTGACCGCCCTCGTCAAGAAGGGCGATGCCGGCGCCGACACGATCCCGCCGGTCCCTGCCCTGCCCAAGGTCAAGTCGCTGCCGGTGAGCGAGATGGCGGATCCGCTGCCGAAGCCGCCGCGGACCGCCGCCAAGACCTCGCCCGACGACTGCGGCGAAGGCCCGGCGCCTTATGTCGCGTTCCAGCTGCCCGGCGGTGCCTCGCTCTGGGGCGCCTGCGCCTCGGCCGGCGCATACAACTTCGCCTATGACTACCGCCTGTTCGTGGACGGCAAGCCGGGCCGCCCCTGGGACGCGATCGTTCCGGGCACCAAGCGCGGCGGCGAGGGTGACGACATCACCTGGCTCTGGAACGCCTATGTCGACGACCAGACCAAGCGCCTCAATTCCTACATGAAGGGCCGCGGCCTCGGCGATTGCGGCGACGCGACGGAATGGGCCTTCGACGGCCAGAACTTCGCCGCGCTCACCTATATCGCGATGGGCCAGTGCCGCGGCGTGATGCAGGACGACTGGCCGGTCCTCTACCGCGCCGAGGCGGAGTAAGGGACGACCGGGCGAGCTGGCTGCCAGACGGAAATGCGATCCAACCAATGATACGGAGCCCTTCATCATTTCCTCGGAAGTGATGAAGGGCTTTCTGCGAAACGGGCTTCGGGGGGAGTTCATGCATTCGAAGAAGACGACAATCGGCCTTCGCGCCGAACGGTTCGGCGCGCGCACCGCGCTGGTGATGGGGCTTGCGCTGGCGGCGGCAACCATCGCAGAGAGGCCGGCGCTGGCCCAGGAAGGCCAATCGGCGCTCGGCATGATCGTCGACGAGCAGGATTGGGAGATCGGCTGCGACAATCTCCGCGCCTGCGTCGCGCTGGGCTTGAACCCGGTCGAGGGCCAGACAGGCGACTACCTGCGCGTCACGCGCGACGGCGATCCAGATGCGGCGCCGGTCGTCGAACTCGTCATCCCCGCGCCGGACGACGATGCGGCGAAGCCGAAGCAGCCTCTCGCGGTGCTCGCGCTCGATGCCGCCGGCGAGGGCGGCCTGCCCGCCGGTCCGCTGGCCCTGACCTTGGAGAACGACTCCTATCGCTATCGCCTCGCCGATGAGGCGGTCGAAGCCCTCCTCACCGCACTGCCGACAGCCAAGAGCATGACCGTCGACCTCTATGACGGGGACAACGAGCTTTCGAGCGGCGTCGTCTCTCTCGCCGGTGCGGGCGCGGCGCTCACCCAGATGGACGAAGTGCAGCAGCGCTCCGGCACCGTGACGGCCTTGATCCGCCGCGGCACAGCCTCCGCCGACACGATCCCGATGCCGCCCGAGGCCATGACCGTGAAGTCGCTGCCGATTGCCGAACTGGAGGACCCTCTGCCCAAGCCGCCGGAGGGCGCGACTTCGCCCGAGGAGCAATGCGCCGACAGCGTGCCACCGCGCGTCGCCTATGATCTCGGCCAGGGTTCCGTGCTTTGGGGCGCCTGCGCCTCCGTCGACGACAACAATGTCGACTATGTCTTCCAGATGTTCGCAGGCGAGGAAGACCAGAATGTCGCCTTCCTGTTGCCCGGCGAGCCCGGCGACGACGCGACCCGGCTCTACAATCCCTATATCGACGAGGAGACCAGGCGCCTCAGCTCCTTCTACAAGCAGAACGAGACGGGGGATTGCGGCAGCGCCACCGACTGGGCCTTCAATGGCGAGACCTTCGCGCCGACGCTCTATATCTCCATGGGCGCCTGCCGCGGCGTGATGCCGGTGGATTGGCCGGTGCTCTACCGGGCCGAGGTGGAGTGATCGGACGATTGCAAAACCGGGCCACCGAGCGCAGCTTATGCGTCGGTGGGAGATTGAAATGGGCAGATCCGAGCACAAGAAGGTGACCGCCGGGCGGTTGCGTGCGCATCGCGACGATATGCGGGCGCGCGGGCTGAAGCTGGCTCGGATCTGGGTCCACGACAGGAGTGCGCCCGAATTCGTTGCCGAGGCACGGCGACAATCGGCGCTGGTCGCAGCAAGTCCGCACGAGGCAGAAGATCAGGCCTTCGTGGAAGCCGCTTCTGATTTCGCAGACTGGAAATGAAACGCGGTGAAATCTGGACCGTATCGGGCGGTCCGGACTATCTCGGCAAAGCACGTCCGGCGGTGATCATCCAGAGCGACGCGTTCTCCGAGACCGGATCGATCACGGTCTGTCCGATAACCAGCCACGATATCGACGTTCCGCTTCTCCGCCTGGAAATGATGCCGGAAGTCAGCAATGGGCTGAACCAGGTCTCACGCGTCATGATCGACAAAGTAGCGACCGTGAGTCGCGCGAAGTTGGGCAGCCGGAGGGGAGTTCTGCATGAGGATCAGATGAGCCGGCTTTCCCGGATGCTGATCGAGTTCCTCGCGCTCGCCTGATCACCCCTTCTCGAAAGCCGCCACCACTTCGACATGCGACGACCAGAGGAACTGGTCGACGGGGGTGATCCGCGTCAGGCGGTAGCCGCCGTCGATCAGGATGCGGGCGTCGCGGGCGAGCGTCGCGGCGTTGCAGGAGACGCCGACGATGCGCGGGACGATCGACCTCGCCAGCATCTCGGATTGTGCCTTGGCGCCGGCGCGCGGCGGATCGAAGACCACGGCCCGGTAGGGCTTCAGCTCCGGCGGCGCCATCGGATTAAGGAAGAGATCGCGTCGGCGCATCGTGATGGTGCGGATGCCCTTCGAGAACCGCATCGAGCGGTCGAGCGCCTTCAGCAGCGCGGCATCGCCCTCGACGGCGAGCACCGGGAAACGGCGGGCAAGGCGCAGCGAGAAGGTGCCGATGCCGGCGAAGAGATCGACGACCGGCTGAGACTTCGCCGCTGCCGACTTGCCGCCAGAACTGCCGATCGCGGCATCGACGAGATCGGCGAGCGCCTGTTCCGAGGCGGCGGTCGCCTGCAGGAAGCCGCCCGCGGCCGGATAGAGGACGGTGTCGCCGAGCCGGAGCTCGGGCTGGCGGCTGGTCGCGACCTCCGTGCCCTCGACGGTGAGCCGCGCCAGCCAGCCTTCGGCGACATGGCGGCCCAGAATGTCGTAGAGCGCCCGGCCCGGCGTCGCCGCGCCATCGATCGAAACATCAAGGCCGGTATCGGTGGCGGTCACCGTCATGCGCGCGCGCTTGCCACGGCCGAGCACGAGGCCGGCGAGCGAGGAGAGCCGCGCCAGCCGAGTCTCGATCGCCGGCACCAGCAGCAGGCATTCCTGGATCTCGAGCAGGTCGTGGCTTTCGCGACGGTTGAAGCCGAGCCGCGTCGTGTCGCCGTCTTTCTCCACCGTGAAGACGGCGCGGCGGCGGCTGTGCGGGCCGATGGCGAGGAGCGGATCGACCTCGATCTCGATGCCGCGCTGCTCGAAGGCGCGCTGCACCAGATCGCGCTTGAAGGCCTGATAAGGCGCGGGTGCGAGATGCTGCAGCGTGCAGCCGCCGCAGGTGCCGAAATGCCGGCAGGGCGGCGCAACGCGGTCCGGACTTGGCTCGAGAACCTCGACGAGACGGCCCCGCTCGCCGGAGACCTCGGCCTCGACGACCTCGCCCGGCAGCGCGAAGGGCACGAAAACCTTGGCGCCGTCATGGTCGGCGACGCCGTCGCCCTCATGGCCGAGCGAGGTGATGGTGAGGCGTTCGGCCATTATGCGGGCTCCTTGCGGGCGCCGAGAAGATATTCGTGATTGCCGTCGCCGCCGGCGATGGGCGACGAGACGAGGCCGTCGACCTGCCAGCCCTGCTCCCGCCCTATCCAGTCGGCAATGGCGAGCGCCGCGGCATGACCCTCGGCGGGATCGCGGACGATGCCGCCCTTGCCGATGCCGGCCCGTCCGACCTCGAATTGCGGCTTCACGAGAAAGATGCCCCAAGCGCCGGGCGCGGCGAGCGCGAGCGCCGGCGGCAGCGCCAGCCGCAGCGAGATGAAGGACATGTCCGAGACGACAGCCCCCGGCGCCTCGCCGAGATCGTCGGCCACGAGGTCGCGCGCGTTCAATCCCTCGCGGGCGAGGACCCGCGGGTCGCTCGCAAGGCGCGGATCGAGCTGGCCGTGTCCGACATCGATGGCATGCACGCGGCGGGCGCCGCGCTCCAGCAGCACCTCGGTGAAGCCGCCGGTCGAGGCGCCGAGATCGAGCGCCACGCGCCCCTCCGCGCCATAGCCGAAATGGTCGAGCCCCGCGACCAGCTTCAGCGCCGCGCGCGAGACATAGCGGGCCGCCGGATCGTCGAGGGCGAGCTTCGCCTCCGGCCCGACAGCAAGCGCGGGCTTGGCGGCCGGCTGTCCGTCGACGGTGACATGGCCGCGCAGGATGGCGTCGCGCGCCCGCGCCCGGGTCGGCGCCAGGCCGCGGGCCACCAGCGCCTGGTCGAGGCGAAGGGTAGCGTCGGTCATCGGCGGTGGCGGTGGTGCGGTCGTTTCATGGAGGCGCATCAGATGACGGCTCGGCCGCGGCGGCGCAAGGAAAATCACCGCCTCACATCAGCATGCCGGTCTCCTGCGGCGGCTCGTGCGCCTTCAAGAGCGCGATGAAGGCCGTGACCGCGACGGCGACGGCGAGGCAGCGGAGGCCTACGAAATGATAGCTCGCGGCGGCCGCCATCGAGCCGGCGCCGAATGAGAGGATCGCCCTGAGCAGCGCATGGAAGCGCCTCAGCGCCGCCTCCCCGGCGAGGCTCGCACGGCCCGACAGGCGGTCGGCGAGATCGATGGCGAACTGCGTCGTCGTGCCGGTCAGGATGGTTGTCGGCGGCTCGCTGGCGAGATGGATCCGCTGCACGGCATTCTGGATCGACATAGCCATGACGCCGACGATGCCGGTGATGACGGCCGGCAGGGCGTCGCCGTCGGGAAAGGGACCGAGCACCGTCGCGAGCACGAAGAAGACGAAGAGCAGCAGCGTCTGGCCGATCATCAGCCGCGGCACCGGCGCGCGGCCGCTGTCGGCGAGACGGTTGCCGATCAGACGCGCCAGCACGACGACGCTGATGAAGACGGGGATCGCCAGCAGCTTGGTGATGGCGCCGGTGAGGCCGAGCACCAGCGAGGCTGCGAGCGTCACGAAGTTGCCGGTCACATGCGAGGTGAACAGGCCCTGCAGGCCGAGAAAGCCGGCGGTATCGACGAAGCCGCCATTGAAGCCGAGCAGCACCGCGACGGGAATGATGGTCGTCCGCACCGGCCGGCCTCCTCAGACTGTGACCTCGATCCTATCCGGCGCGGCCGCTTTCGCGGCAAGGATTTCTTCATCACCACCATCGGCAGGCCGCTATTCGCCTGCCGCGACGAATGGTAGCATGTTTGGAACAAGTCAAAAGACGATGGGGGGAATCATGAAGGCGGCGGCTCTCACTCTGCTCGCGGGCTCGGCGCTCGCAGCTCTCAGTGGCGTGGCCCTGGCGGACGACGCGCTCGTCGCGCGCGGCGACTATCTGGTCAACGGACCGGTCGCCTGCGGCAGCTGCCACACCCCGCTCGGCCCCGATTTCAAGCCGATCGCCGACAAGACGCTGGCCGGCGGCTTCCATTTCGACGAGATGGCCTTCAACAGCTATTCGGCCAACATCACGCCGGACAAGGAAACCGGCATCGGCAACTGGACCGACGAGGAGATCATCCACGCCATCCGCGAGGGCGCGCAGAAGGACGGAAGGATCATCTTCCCGCCCATGCCCGTGCCTACCTACAACAACATGTCCGATGACGACGTGAAGGCGATCGTCGCCTATCTGCGCACCGTGAAGCCGGTCAAGAACGCGGTCCCGCTGGCGAAATACAACATCCCGCAGCAGACTATGCCGCCGGCCAAGGGCCTGCCGGCGCCGCCCAAGACCGACAAGGTCGCCTATGGCGGCTATATCGTGAACGCGCTCGGCCACTGCTTCGAATGCCACACGACGCCCGGCGCCAACGGCATTCCCGATTTCGCCGGCCATCTCGGCGCCGGCGGCTTCGAGATCAAGCTCGGCCCCGGCATGTCGGTCATGACGGCCAACATCACGCCCGACAAGGAGACCGGCATCGGCGACTGGACCGACGCCGAGATCAAGCGCGCGATCACGCAGGGCATCGGCAAGGATGGCAAGCCGCTCGCCCCGCCCATGGCCTATGCCTATTACAAGAACATGACCGACGAGGATGTCGACGCCGTCGTCGCCTATCTCCGGACGCTGAAGCCGATCAGCAACAAGGTCGAGCCGACCGCCTTCCAGCAGAAGGCCTTCCCCTGAGCGACATCGCAGCCCTTGGCGCGCGCCTTCTCGGCGCGCTCCTTTGCCTCGCCCCGGCCGGCGTCGCGCATGCGGACGCCGCCGGCGAGATTCGCGAGCGCCTGCTGCAATGGACGGCGGATTTCAATGCCGGCCGCAAGGCGGAGGCCTGCGATCTCTTCTCGAAAACGCTGCTCGCGGATTATCGCGGCGCGCCCGAGACGGATTACGCGGTGCGCTGCCGGCTGCTCGAACGGGCGATCGACAACCCGACGCATCGCTTCCACTACGCCGATCCCCTCATCAAGGAGATCATCGTCGAGGGCAATCTCGCGGTCGTGCGCATCGAATGGACCGAGACGGTGACGCCCGGCGACATCACGCTGATCGAGCCGGGCATGGACATCTTCCGCAAAGAGCCGGACGGTAAGTGGCGCATCATCCGCTACATCGCCTATGACGAGGAGCGCCCGCCCGAGCCTCCGCCGCAGTAAGCGTCGTCAGCCGGCGAACCCGTCGGCGACGAGGCCGGCGAGCAGGATCAGGCCGAAGCTCCAGTTGGATTTGAAGAGGCGGAGCGCCAGCGCGCCATCGGCAAGATCGATGCGCGCCACCTGCCAGCCGAGATGCACGGCACCCGCGGCAAGACCGGCATAGGCGATGGGTCCCGCGCCGGCGAGCACGAGCGCCAGCGCGAAGAACGCGATCGCGCCTGCATAGAGGAAGCCGACATAGAGCGGCGCCCGCTCGCCGAACAGCAGCGCCGTCGAGCGCACGCCGACGATGGCGTCGTCCTCCTTGTCCTGCAGGGCGTAGATCGTGTCATAGCCGATCGTCCACAGCACGCCGCCGGCATAAAGCGCCAGCGGCGCGGCGGCGAGGCTGCCATAGAAGGCGGCCCAGCCCATTAGCGCGCCCCAGGAGAAGGCGAGCCCGAGCACCGATTGCGGCCAGTCGGTGATCCGCTTCATGAAGGGATAGGCCGCGACGACGCCGAGCGAGGCGAGGCCGACGAGGATCGCGAACATGTTGAAGGACAGCAGCACCGCGAGCCCGACCAGCGCCTGCAGCACGAGGAAGATCTTGGCGGCGCGGACGCTGACCTGGCCGCTCGGGATCGGCCGCGACCGGGTGCGGGCGACGCCGGCGTCGAGTTCGCGGTCGATGATGTCGTTATAGGTGCAGCCGGCGCCGCGCATGGCGACGGCTCCGGCGAGGAAAAGGACGAGATGGCCAAGATCCGGCCATGCCAAGCCCGCCGCGCCGCTCGCCAGCACCGACGACCACCAGCAGGGCAGCACGAGGAGCTGCCAGCCGATCGGCCGGTCCCAGCGCGCGAGCCGCGCATAGGGCTTCAGCCAGTTCGGGGCATGGCGATCGACGAAATTGCCCCGCGCAGCGTCGGCAACGGGGGCCGGTTCGGCGATGGGCGGCATGCGGTCGGTCTCCTCGATGGGCTTTCGGCGCTTATACGACGATCGCGGCCTTCGCTACTGTTCTGGCGCACCCGCCGCGTGCGGCCGCTGCGAAGCTTGCAGCGGTGGCCGCGCCACCGCAATCTCGCGGGAGCCTGTCGGAAAGTCCTGCGGCCATTCGTCCTCGGTCGAGGGCCTTCGGCCCGCGATGACGATGGAGGAGTTCACCATGACCGACGCTCTGGAACCCGCCGCGGCGCTCGCCGCCCGCAATCCCGTCCGCATCCTCAACGAAAGCGCCGCGTATCGCGCCGCCCGGCAGGAGCTGCTGATTCAGGAATATGAACTCCGCCGGCTGACCGAGAAGGTCGCCGCCATGCGCCGCGCGCTGCCCGAGGGCGCGGCCGTCACCGGCAATTACCGCTTCATCGCCGAAGACGGGCGCGAGATCGGCCTCGCCGAGATGTTCACCGACAAGACCAGCCTCGCGGTCTACAATTTCATGTTCGGTCCGAAGCGCGCCCGCCCCTGCCCGATGTGCACCAATCTCCTCGGCGCGCTCGAGGGCAATGCCAACGACATCCAGCAGAAGATGGCGCTCGCCGTCGTCGCGCGCTCGCCGATCGAGCGGCTGATCGCCTTCAAGAAGGAGCGCGGCTGGCGCTACCTGAGGCTCTACAGCGACGCCAACGGCGAGTGGTCGCGCGATTTCCACGCCGTCGGCGACGATGGCGGCGACATTCCTGGCCTCCACGTCTTCACCCGCCGCGACGGCTCCATCCGCCATTTCTGGAGCGGCGAGATGACGGAAGCCGATCCCGGCCAGGACCCGCGCGGCGCCCCCGAACTCGCGCCGCTCTGGCACATGCTGGACACCACCCCCGAAGGCCGCGACCCCAGCTGGTATCCGGAGCTGGATTATCCGGGCTGAGGGGATCCGGCCGTCGCGCCGATTCTTCATCTCTCCCCATGGGAGAGGTAGAGGATGCTCCGGCCCGTCACTTCGCCAGCCGCTTCTGCAGGAAGTACCGAGCCCTGCCGCGCGGGTGGTCGTCGATCCTGCCGAAGGGTTCGAATCCGAGCTTCGCGTAGAAGCCCGGTGCCTGGAAGGCGAAGGTGTCGAGCCAGATGCCGGCGCAGTTCCGCGCCTTGGCGCGCGCTTCGGCCTCGGCCATCAGGCGGCTGCCGACCCCCTCGCCGCGCGCTTCCTTCGGCACGACGAGCAGTTCGACGAACAGCCAGTCATAGACGATGCGTCCCCAAAGCCCGCCGATGGTCGCGCCGGTCTCGGGATGCTTGACCAGCACCGCGACGGGCTCGTAGCCGGACGGTCCGTGCGCCTCGTCGTTATAGGCGACGAGAACGTCGAGGATGGCCTCGCGATCCGCCGCGCTCGGGGCGTCCGGTGTCACGATAAGCGGCTGCATGCTGGTCTCCCTCGATGTAACGATCCGGCAGCCTCGCGACGCTCGACATTCCCGGTCCTGCTTGCTAAGCGCCGCGGCAAGGATGTTCAACCGCCGCGGCGGCAGGAAACGGGTGCGACATGGGTGACGAACGCCTCAACGTGCTGCTGATCGGCTCCGGCGGGCGCGAGCATGCGCTGGCCTGGAAGCTGTCCGAATCGCCGCGTCTGAAGCGACTCTTCGCGGCGCCGGGCAATCCGGGCATCTGCGAGCATGCGGTCATGTGCGCCCTCGACATCGACGATCATCCGGCGGTCGTCGATTTCTGCAAGCGCGAGGCGATCGACCTCGTCGTGGTCGGACCGGAGGCGCCGCTCGTCGCCGGCATCGCCGATGCGCTGACGGCGGCCGGCATCTCCGTCTTCGGCCCGTCGCAGGCCGCGGCGGCGCTGGAAGGCTCGAAGGGCTTCACCAAGGATCTATGCGCCGAGGCCGGCATCCCCACCGCCGCCTATCGCCGCTTCACCGATGCCGACGCCGCCCGCGCCTATCTCGCCGAGAAGGGCGCGCCGATCGTCGTCAAGGCCGACGGCATCGCCGCCGGCAAGGGCGTCGTCGTCGCGTCGAGCCTCGACGAGGCGATCGAGGCGGTCGACGCGTGTTTCGCGGGCGCCTTCGGCGAGGCCGGAGCCGAAGTGGTGATCGAGGACTGCCTCGTCGGCGAGGAGGCGAGCTTCTTTGCCATTTCCGACGGCGTCACGGTGGTGCCCTTCGGCGCGGCGCAGGACCACAAGCGCGCCTTCGACGGCGATACAGGCCCCAATACCGGCGGCATGGGCGCCTATGCGCCGCCGCCGGTGATGACCGACGCGCTGATGGCGCGCACCATGGACGAGATCTTGCGCCCGACCATCGCCGCCATGGCGGCGCGCGGCACGCCGTTCAAGGGCGTGCTCTTCGCCGGGCTGATGATCACCGAGAGCGGCCCGCAGCTCATCGAATACAATGTCCGCTTCGGCGACCCGGAATGCCAGGTGTTGATGATGCGGCTCGAATGCGACCTGCTCGATCTCCTCTGCTCGGCCGCCGCCGGCCGGCTTGACGCGACGCCGCCGACCTTCCGGCCGACGCCGGCGCTCACCGTCGTGATGGCGGCCAAGGGTTATCCCGGCAGCTATCGCAAGGGCACGCCGATCGGCGGCATCGCGGCGGCGGAGGCCATCGACGGCGTCAAGGTGTTCCAGGCGGGAACGGCGCTGCAAGCCGGCAAGCTGGTCGCGGCGGGCGGCCGGGTGCTCAATGTCTCGGCGACCGGCCGCACCATTTCCGAAGCGCGCGAGCGCGCCTATCGCGGCGTCGCGGCCATCGAATGGGACGACGGCTTCTGCCGCACGGACATCGCCTGGCGCGCCATGGAGCGCGGCGCCTGAGCCGGCTTTCGCCGCGCTCGCGAATCCGGCAGACTCGCCCCTCACGCGAGATACCCACGAGCCCATGCCGATCCGCCGCCTGACCGAGGACATGATCAACCGCATCGCCGCCGGCGAGGTGGTGGAACGGCCGGCGAGCGTCGTCAAGGAGCTGGTCGAGAACGCGATCGACGCCGGCGCGCGGCGGATCGAGATCGTGACAGCCGGCGGCGGCGCGGCGCTGATCCGCGTCACGGATGACGGCTCGGGCATGAATGCCGAGGACCTCGCGCTCTCGGTCGACCGGCACGCCACATCGAAGCTCACCGATCTCGACGATATCCGCACGCTCGGCTTCCGCGGCGAGGCGCTGGCCTCGATCGGCGCCGTCGCGCGGCTCTCCATCGCCAGCCGGCATGCCTCCGAGGCGCATGGCTGGGAAGTGGTGGTCGAAGGTGGCGCGCTGCAGCCGCTGCGCCCCGCCGCCCTCGCCGCGGGCACGCGGGTCGAGGTGCGCGACCTCTTCTTCGCCACGCCGGCGCGGCTCAAATTCCTGAAGGGCGAACGCGCCGAGGCGAGAGCGATCACCGAGGTCGTGCGCCGCCTCGCCATCGCCCATCCCGAGATCCGTTTCTATCTCGCCGGCAGCGACCGCTCCGCGCTCGACCTGCCCGCCACCGGGGATTCGGGCTTGTCCGCGCGGCTGACGCAGATCCTCGGCCCCGATTTCGCGCAGAACGCGATGCCGATCGATGCCGCGCGCGAGGGCGTGCGCCTCTTCGGCCTCGCCGGCCTGCCGACCTTCCACCGCGCCAATGCGCTGCAGCAATATCTGATGGTGAACGGCCGCCCGGTGCGCGACCGCCTGCTGATGGGCGCGCTCCGCGCCGGCTATGCCGATGTCATGGCCCGCGACCGCCACCCCGTGGTGGCGCTCGGCATCGAGATCACGCCGAAGGATGTCGACGTCAATGTGCATCCGGCCAAGGCTGATGTGCGCTTCCGCGACCCCGGACTCGTGCGCGGGCTCATCGTCGGCGCGCTCCGCCATGCGGTGATGGCGAGCGGTCATCGCGCCACCACCACCGGCGGCGGCGCGACGATCGCCGCCTTCCGCCCCGGCGGCGGCTCTTCGATGCAAGCCGTGCGCCCGGGCTATGCCGCGCAACCGGCCGCCTTCGGGCGGGTCGCTCAGGCGGCGGCCTTCGCCGAGCCCGACGAGCGCTTCGCTCCCGCCTTCGCGGCGGTCGACCTGCCCTCCGCCGACGCGCGCGCCCATGCCGTACCGACGGAGGAGCGCACGGCCCGACCGCTCGGCGCCGCGCGCGCGCAGGTGCATGGCACCTATGTGATCACGCAGACCGATGACGGCATTGTCATCGTCGACCAGCATGCCGCGCATGAGCGGCTGGTCTATGAGCGGCTGAAGCAGTCGCTGGCGAAGTCCGGCGTCGCGCGGCAGATCCTGCTCATCCCCGATATCGTCGAGCTGCCGTCGGAAGATGTCGCCCGGCTCACCGCCCGCGCGGAGGAACTCGAAGCCTTCGGCCTCGTCGTCGAGAGCTTCGGCCCCGGCGCGGTGGCGGTGCGCGAGACCCCGGCGCTGCTCGGCGAGGTCAACGCGCGTGCGCTGCTCAGCGACCTCGCCGACGATTTCGCCGAATGGGACGGCTCGACGCGCCTTGCCGAAAAGCTCGACCATGTCGCCGCGACCATGGCCTGCCACGGCTCGGTGCGCGCCGGCCGCCAGCTGCGGCCGGAGGAGATGGATGCCCTCCTTCGCGAGATGGAGGCGACGCCGGGCTCGGGCCAGTGCAACCATGGCCGGCCGACCTATGTCGAACTGAAGCTCGGCGATATCGAGCGCCTGTTCGGGCGGCGCTGACGGGGATCGCGCGCAGCGGGGAAGCGATTGCAGAAGCGCGCAATTCGCCGCATAAGAGCCAGCATGAACCGCATCGACCCCAGCCGCGGCGGCGAAGCCCGCATTCGCTATCTCGACGGCGACTACCAGATCCTCTCGCCGGGCGCCTTCGTGCGCTGCGCCGTCACGGGCACCGCGATCCCGCTCGACGAACTGCGCTACTGGAATGTCGAGCATCAGGAAG
>CAWZZK010000256.1:0-12759 GCA_963966455.1 Kaistia sp.
AGTTGCTCCGCCTCACGCCAGAGCGCATAGGCGCGCCGGAGCAGCGGCACATAAGCGGGATGCTCGAAATAGGCGAGCCGACTGATGCGGTTGAGCCCGTGCGAGGAGCCCATCTGATGGCCGATGTCGAAGCGCTCGATCCCGAGCACGCGGACGCCGCGTCGCGCCAGTTGCCAGCAGGCGGCGGACCCCATGCCGCCGAGGCCCACCACGATCACGTCATGCGTCACGATCGCCCTCCCCTGCAGAGATCCGGCCGCTAGGGATCGATCGACAGCGAGACGAAGCGCAGTTCGCCGGCCGAATTCGCGATCAGGAACTGCGCGACCTTGCGGCCGTCCTTCCTGAGCGCATCGAGCCGCGCGGTGACGTCCTCGGGCTTGGCGACCGGCTCCTGCGCCACCTCGACGATCACTTCGCCGGCGAGCACGCCCTTGTCGGATGCGTTGCTGCCGGTCGTGACCGCGGTGATCACCACGCCAGCGACATCCTTGCCGATCGTGTACTGGCTGCGCAGCGCATCGGTGATCTCCGAGAGCGACAGGCCGAGCACGGGCGCCTCGGGGACAGGGGGCAGCACCGGCGGCACGTCCTTGCCGCCTTCCTCCTCGGCGGCGGCCGCCGCTTCCTCGGCCTCGGCGAGCCGGCCGACCTTGATCTTCAGCGTCAGCTCGGCGCCCTTGCGCACCACCACGACATCGACCGTCTGGTCGATCGAGGTGTCCGCGACGAGGCGCGGCAGGTCGCGCATCTCGGTGATGGGTTTGCCGTTGAAGGAGACGATGACGTCGCCGGGTTCGATCTTCGCCTCGGCGGCCGGGCCTTTCTCGGTGACCCCGGCGACCAGCGCGCCGCGCGCCGGCCCCATGGAAAGGCTCTCGGCGATCTCGTCCGTCACCTGCTGGATGCGTACGCCGATCCAGCCGCGCCGGGTCTCGCCGAACTGCCGAAGCTGGTCGATGACGTGCATCGCGGCGTCGGAGGGAATGGCGAAGCCGATGCCGATCGAGCCGCCCGAGGGCGAGATGATCGCCGTGTTGATGCCGATGACCTCGCCGTCCATGTTGAACAGAGGGCCGCCCGAATTGCCGCGATTGATGGCGGCGTCGGTCTGGATGAAGTTATCGTAGGGACCGGAATTGATGTCGCGGTTGCGCGCCGAGACGATGCCGATCGTCACGGTGCCGCCGAGGCCGAACGGATTGCCGATCGCCATCACCCAGTCGCCGACACGCATCCGGTCGGAATCGCCGAAGCGCAGCGCCTTGAGCGGCTTGGTCGGGCTCGGCTTGACCTGCAGCACGGCGATGTCGGTCTTCTCGTCCTTGCCGATCAGCGTCGCGGTCAGCTTCGAGCCATCGGAGAAGTTGGCGACGATCTCGTCGGCGTCCTCGATGACGTGATTGTTGGTGATGATGATGCCGGAGGCGTCGATGACGAAGCCGGAGCCGAGCGACTGCACACGCCGCTTCGGCGGCTCGCTGTCGGCGCCGCCCTTCGGCTTCTTGAAGAAGTCGTTGAAGAATTCCTGGAACGGCAGCCCGTCCGGCGTCGACGGCGCCGGCAGGCCGCGTGTCCCCTCGACGGTCTGCGAGGTCGAGATGTTGACGACGGAATCGAGCAGGCCTTCGGCGAGATCGGCGACGGAGGCCGGGCCGTTGGCATGGGCGGGCACCGCGCCGAGCGGTGCAGTGAAAACCATGAGGCCGAGCGCCAGGCGCGCGGCGAAGCCGGTCAATCCGTGCCGCCGGGCCTTTGCCGGATGGCGCTCATGTTCCATCGTCCCGGTCTCCCTCTAGGGTTTACGCCCTCGGACCGCCGGCGCGCCGGAAGCCACCGCTTCATATGTGCCGCAGCCGACGCGGCAGGCAACTCCCGGGGCGATCACGTCCGGGCGAGCCAGACGACGCCGACGCCAGCCGCGAGCAGAAAGAGTCCGAGCGCCCGCAACTGTCCATCGGGCGCTTCGAGCCCGCGCTTCATCATCGCCTTGGCCAGCGGGGGCGCGCTCGCATAGAGCACGCCCTCGATGACGAGCACGAGACCGAGCGCGGCCACGAGATCATCCATGGCCGCCCGCCGGTTACGGTGCCGGCTGCGGCGCGGCGGCCGGTGCAGGCGGCGCAGGGATTTCCGCCGGCGGTGTGGGAGCCGCCGGCGACGTCGTAGCAGCCGGTGCAGCGGCGGGGGCGCCGGCCGGAGCCGGAACCGCTGCGCCGCCCGTCTCCGTCGCGATCGGCGACTGCGTCAGGTAGCGGAAGAACGGCATGTCCGGCGAGATCACGATGCGCGTGTTCTCGCCCTTCAGGCCCGCCCGATACGCCTCCATCGAGCGGAAGAAGGCGAAGAAGTCGGGATCGCGATTGAAGGCCGTGGCGAAGATGCCGTTGGCCTGCGCCTCGCCATCGCCGCGCAGTTCGTCGGCCGTCCGGTTCGCCTCGGCGACGATGACCGTCGCCTGGCGGTCGGCCTGGGCGCGGATCGTGCGGGCCTCCTGCTCGCCGCGCGAACGGATATCCGTCGCCTCGCGCTGACGCTCGGTCTGCATGCGCTGGAACACCGCCTGGCTGTTCTCGGCCGGCAGGTCGGCGCGGCGAATGCGGACATCGATGACATCGACACCGAGCTGGCGCCCTTCGGCGTTGACCTGCCGCGTGATGGTCTCCATCAGGCCGGCGCGGCCTTCACGCACGATATTGGCGAACTGCATCTGGCCGACCGCGCCGCGGATGGCCGAATTCAGGATGACCGAGAGCCGCGATTCCGCCGCTTCGATCGAGCCCGCCGCCTGGAAGAACAGCAGCGGATCGGTGATGCGGTAGCGGCCGAAGGCGTCGACAACGAGACGCTTCTGGTCACGAGCGATGACCTCGATCGGCGGCGCGTCGATATCGAGGACGCGCTTGTCGATCATCACGACATTGTCGATCAGCGGCGCCTTCACATAGAGCCCGGGCTCGGTGATGACGTTGATCGGATTGCCGAAGCGCAGCACCAGCGCCTGCTGCGTCTGGCTGACGACGAAGAGACTGGACCAGGCGATGAACGCGAGGACGGCGAGAATGACGAGGCCGAGGCCGCCGAAGAAACCGCTTCTCATCACTGCGCCCCCTGGCCGCTCTGTCCGGTCTGGTTGGCCGCCGGGGCCGCGCCACTGAGGGCTGGCAACGGCAGATAGGGCACGACACCCCCCGATTTCTGGTCGATCACCACCTTGTCGGTGCTGCCGAAGATGTCGGCGAGCGTGTCGAGATAGATGCGCTCGCGCGTCACGGCCGGCGCCGCTGCGTAGGAATCATAGACCTTCGAGAAGCGGGCCGCCTGGCCCTGCGCCTCGGCGACCGTCTGGTCGCGATAGGCCGTCGCGGCCTGAACCACCTGCGCGGCCTGGCCGCGGGCGTTCGGGATCACGCGGTTGGCATAGGTCTCGGCCTCGTTGCGCAGACGCTCCTGGTCCTGCGCGGCGGCCTGCACGTCGCGGAACGCATCGATGACCTCCGGCGGCGGCGCAACGGTCAGGAGCTGCACCTGCGTGACCTGAATGCCGGCCTTGTACTGGTCCAGCTTGGTCTGCATCAGCTGCTGCACCGTGTTCTGGATGCTGAGGCGATCCTCGGTGAGCACGCGCTGGATGTCGGAACGGCCGATCACCTCACGCATGGCGCTTTCGGCCACGGCGCGGACGGTGCCTTCCGGATTCTGGATGTTGAAGAGATAGTCGCGGGCATTGTTGATGACCCAGAACACCGCGAAATCGATATCCACGATATTCTCGTCGCCGGTGAGCATCAGGCTCTCCTGCGGGATCGTCCGGCCGGCATTCGAACCTTCCTGCGCCGAGCCGATCGTGATGCGGTTCACGCGCGTGACCTGCGGCGTGTAGACGGTCTCGATCGGATAGGGCCAGCGCAGATTGAGGCCGGGGCGCGCATCGCGGACATATTTGCCGAAGCGCAGCACCACGCCCTGCTCGTCGGGTTCGACGCGGAAGGTGAAGAAGTTGTAGCCGACGAAGGCGACCACCAGCGCGGCCGCGATCAGCACCAGCACGGGATTGAACGACCCCGATCCGGAGCCGCCGCCCCTGCCCCCACCGCCCGGAAGCACGCGACGAAGCTTGTCCTGGCTGCGGCGAAGGAGTTCCTCGAGATCAGGCGGATTGGGGCCGTTGCCGCGGGGACCCTGTCCCCATGGCCCGCCATTGTTGTTGTTGTTGCTTCCCTTCCATCCGCCGCCCGTCTGGTTGCTCCAGGGCATATCAGCTCCTTCGTCCATGGTTGAGCGGCAGGCATCGGCCGGCCGGGAGGGGCGTCGCGCGCGAAGCGAGCGGCCTGTCTGCCGCCGCGGTCCGCACGGCCACGCCGCCGCCAGAAGTGGGGTCAAGCACCGGCGCTGTCAACGAGAAGCCGCCGCAGGATTGGTGCGTTCGTAAACGACAAAACGCGTCGCCGCGCTGTCGGATGGGCCCGCGGCGACCGCCTCGGACGACACTTCGTGCCAGCGCGACGGATCGATCGCCGGAAAGGTCACGTCGCCCGCGGGCTCCAGGTCGACATGAGTGATGTAGAGCCGCTCGGCCCGCGGCAGCAGCGCGCGATAGATCTCGCCGCCGCCGATGACCATCGCCTCGACGACATCCGATGCCGCCGCCGCCGCGATCGCCGCCGAAAGCGCCGCGTCGAGCGTCGGCACGACCACGGCGCCCGGCGCTGCGAAACCGGCCTCGCGCGTCACGACGATGTTGACGCGCTGGGGCAGCGGGCGGCCGATGGCGTCCCAGGTCCGCCTGCCCATGATGACCGGCTTGCCCGTGGTGATGGAGCGGAAGCGCTTCAGATCGGTCGAGAGCTTCCACGGCATCGCGCCGTCGTGGCCGATGACGCCGTTGCGGGCGACGGCGGCGATGAGCGAGAGGCGGAACGGATCGCCGTCACGGCTGGCCATAGGCACCGCCCTTGCCGCCCTTGGCGGGATCGCTCTTGGCGGTGATCCGGTCGAGGACTCCGAGCAACAGCGCCGATACGACGAAGGCCATGTGCATGATCGTGTACCACATGATCTTCATGTTGTCGTACTGGTTGGCGTTCAGGAAGATCTGCAGCAGATGGATCGAGGAGATCGCGACGATGGACGACGCCACCTTAATCTTGAGGCTGCCGGAATCGAGCTTGCCGAGCCAGGAAAGCTGCACGTCGACATTGTCGAGGCGGCTGACATAGTTCTCATAGCTCGAGATCATCACCATCACGAGCAGGCTCGCGACCAGCGCGGCATCGATGAGGCCGAGCATGGCCAGAATCATGTCGCCGTCGTCGAGGGTGGTGACGCTGCCTACCAGCTTCGCGAATTTATAGATGAACGCGAAGGCGTAGAGGACGAGAGCAGCCGCAAGGCCCAGGTTGAACACGACGAGAACCCATCGACTCGCGAGAATCACGCGCTCGATGAAGCTTTCGAGGGATCGCAAGAATGGGCCTCCATGTTTCCAGCGGCGCCGGGGCCGCACTCGGTCGCAATATAGGAAAGCGTCAGCGGAACGGCTAGGGCCGGCTGCGACCGATCGCGGGTCGCATGACGATCAGCACGGCGCCGAGCGCGATCCAGGCGACCACGACATAGGGCCAGAGACTTCCGGGGAATGACGGCACCGGCCAGACGGCATTGTAGAGCGGCCAGGCCATCGCCAGCGTGCCGAGGACGCCCATCACCAGCCAGAGCCGGCTGCCGCTGCGGATCGCCTGGAAAGCGGCCGCGGCGGTGACGCCCATATAGGCGACGATGAGCGCCAGCACGCCGATCGTGCCGACGCTGTCGTAGTAGTCGGTCGGCCCGATCAGCGGTGCCCAGCCGACCAGCCCCGCCAGCATCAGGATGCCGACGACCACCACCGCGACCGACGGCGTGCCATGCACGGGGCTCACCGTGGCGGCGCGGGCGGAGAGGCCGGCACGGCCCAGCACGAACAGCATGCGCGCGCCCGCCGACACCGTTCCGATGACGCAAGAGAGCGCCGACACCGAGGTCGCGATGTCGAGCGCCGTCGCCATCCGGAGCGTGCCGAATTTCAGCGCCAGCGTGTTGAGCGGCGCATCGCTCGCCACCAGCGCCTTCACATTGCCGAGCCCGAAGCCGATGACCTGGATGTAGGAGGCAAACACGAAGAAGAGGCCGGCCAGCACCACTGAGCCCACCAGCGCGAGCGGGATCGCCCGGCCGGGCAGCCGCGTCTCCTCGGCAAGCGTCGTCGCGGCTTCGAAGCCGGCAAAAGACAGCACCGCGAAGACCACGGCATAGCCGATGCCCCACCAGCCGATGCTCGGGTCCGGGCGGAACGGCGCCGTGCTCAGCCCCTCGCCGCCACCGACGGCGACGAGGATGCGGATGCCGAGATAGACGATGACCGTGATCGAGGAGAGCTCGAGGATCAGCATCAGCCGGCTGGCGACGCTCATGTCGCGCCAGGCGAACAGCGTGGCGAGCCCGAGCGCGCCGACGCCGAGCGCCAGCCACCAGCCGCCGATATCGACGCCATGATCGGAAAGCGCCGCGCGCAGGAAGCTGCCGAACAGCGCCGCGCTGCCCGAGCCGCCGGCGATGTAGAGCAGCAGCATGCACCAGCCGGCGATGAAGCCGGCCCGCGGACCGAACGTCTCGCCGATATAGGCATAGCTGGAGCCGGCGCTGGTGATGCGGCTCGAGAAGAACACGAAGGAGAGGCCGACCACCGCGACCACCACCGTTCCAACCGCGAAGCCGAGCGGCGCCGCCGTTCCCGCGGCGCCGGCTGCGAGCGTGACGTTGAGCGCCATGCCCATCGTCGGCGCCATTACCGAAAGCGACAATCCGATCGCCTCGACGGCACCGAGATTCCGCTTGAGCTTGGCCATACTGTCCCCGTCCCCATGCCGACCTGCCGCGGCCCTTATCGGGCCGGCAGCGGCGAGCCGCAATGGCGGAATTTGACCGGATGATACGCATCCCGATCAGAAAGGACGGCGCCATGGCTAGCACTCTGGCGAAGCCGCGGGCACCGTTGTCGCCGGCGCCTCTGCGATGCATTGTGCGGTCGAGGAGGAAGGTGTCATGGCGCGCGGGACAGGATTTATCGGGCTGATCGCGATTGCGCTGCTCGTCGCGGGCGCGCCGGCCTGGTCCGCGAGCCGGAGCTTCGGCCCTTTCAGCGTCGAGGACGCCACCTCCCAGATCATCCTCCTCGACGGCGAGATCACGCCCCGCTCGGCGCTCGATTTCCGCCGCGTTCTGGAGGCGGCGCCGAACGCGCGCGCGTTGGCCTTGAATAGCCCCGGCGGCGACACGACGACGGCACTGCTGATCGCGGACGACGTCCATGAGCGGTCGATGACGACCCTCATTCCCGAGGGCGCGGAGTGCCAGTCGGCCTGCGCCTATATCTTCCTGGCGGGTGCCGAACGATCGGCGCTCGGCGAACTCGGCGTGCACCAGGTCAGCGGACCGGAAGAGGACATGGCCTCGGCGCAGACCGCCATCGCCGATGTGATCGACTTCCTCGTCCGTTTCGGCACGCCGCCCGAAGTCCTGTCGATCATGTTCCGGACGCCGCCGGAGGACATGCATGTCTTCTCGGCTGACGAGATCGCGCGCTTCGGCATCGAACGGCCGGCAGCCCGGCCGGCATCGCTGCGCGACGAGTCCTCTAGCGACAACGCAGCCGCGTTGAAGGCTGCCGCCGAGGCCAACGCGCGGGCAGAGGAGGCCGCTAGAAAGAAGGCAGACGATCTGGTGAGGGAGGCGGCAAAAAATGCCGCCCCAGCCGCCAACACGATCGATCCGGCAAAGGCCGAGGCCGAAGCGGAGGCGAAGGCCAATGCGGAAGCCATCAGACGAGCTCAGGATCTGCTGAAGCTCTCGCCCCAGCATATCCAGGCGCAGTAACGGAGTTCAGTCCACCTTTGCCGCGGAGCCCGGAAGCAGCTCCGTGTGCGTCTCGGCGGTGCGACCGTAGTAGAGGACGCGGCGGCCGGGGAAGGAGACGAGATAGCCGGCGCAGCCCGCCTTTGCGACCATGGCGCAGAAGCCCTTATAGGTGTAGCCGGCCGCGCCCGACTGCGCCTCGTGGATCGCCGCCTTGACCGCATCGGCATCGAAGCGTTCGGCGACAGGCTCCGTCGGTTCGGCCGCAAGCTCCAGCGACTCTCCGTCGGGCCGATAGTAGGTGCGGACCGAACGGCGGAAATCGATGGCATAGCCATCGAACCCTGCCTCGATCAGCAGTCTCACGCTCTCGGGGAAGCTCATGCTGTCGGCTTCGGAGCCCTCCAGCGTGGTGCGGGCAACAGTTGTCCAGTCGGCGCCCATGCGAGCCCTCCTCATCGTCCAGTGATGATCGAAATGCCCCGGCCTAGTCGACCGGAACACGGGTCAATCCGCGCCGCTCCACGATCCCGCGCAGGATACGGGTGAGCGCGGCGCGATCCTCCGGCGGCAGCGCGCCGAAGAATTCGCTGTCATTGGCATCGGCGAGCGCGGCGAGTTCGGGCACCAGAGCCCTCCCCGCCGGCGTCAGCGCCAGCGTCTGCGCGCGGCCGTCGGTGGGGTCAGCGGTGCGCGTCATGAGCTCCTTGGCGACCAGCCGGTCGACGAGCTTGGTGATGGCGCCGCGCGTCATGCCGATCCGCTCCGCCAGCCGGCTCGGCGCCATGGCCTCGACATCGAAGAGGTCGCGCATCACGACCCATTCCGCCACCGTCACGCCCCGCGCCTCGACCTTGCGCGCGAAAGCCTGCGACACATGATTGGAGACGAAGCGCAGCCAGTAGCCGAGATGCGCGGTCAGTTCGGATGTCGGATCGGCGCTCACACCACCTCCTTGTTGACTAGGAAACTAGCTCGATCTGGTTTCCTAGTCAACTATACCGATGCGATTTTGCAGTTTCGATGTCTGCGTTGATTCCCTAGGTACCGAGCGCCGTGAGCGCCTTGCCATCAACGCGGCAGCGCAGCCATTCGCGCATCACCGTCGCGCCCTGGGCTTCGTAGAAGGCGATCGACGGCGCGTTCCAGTCGAGCACCGACCATTCGAAGCGCGGAAGCCCTTCGGCGACGCAGCGGCGCGCGAGATGCCGGAGCAGTGCCTTGCCGATCCCGTGCCCGCGGGCTTCCGGCAGCACGAAGAGATCCTCGAGATAGATCCCGTGCCGGCCCCGGAAGGTCGAGAAGGTGTAGAACCAGAGCGCAAAGCCGACCGGCTCGCCATCCCATTCCGCGATCTCGCAGAAGACGCGCGGGTTGTCGCCGAACAGCGCCGCATCGAAATCGTCGGCGCTTGCCTCGGCCTCGTGCGACAGCTTCTCATAGGCGGCAAGGGCCGCAACGAAGCGGTGGACGAGCGCCGCGTCTCCGGGACGCGCGGCGCGAATCTGGCAGCGATCCTCGCTCATCCGCCGCGTCTCACTGCGCGCTCTTGGCGCCCGAGAGGATCAGGATATCGAGGTCGCGCTCGGGATAGAAATTCTCGGCGCTCATCTCGAAGGTGGTCGGGCCGGTCTTCTTCACGCCGCTGCCGCAGAAGCTGACGAGGTTGCCGGGCTTGCCCTTGTCGATCGTCACATGGAAGCGGTCGATCGCGCCGGCCCAGTTCGCCGCCGTCTTGAGGATGTATTCGATGCGGAACTCCATCAGATAGTCGTCCTCGGCACGGCCGGCGGCGGCCTTGCGTGCGCCCTTGATGAAGGTGTCCTCGATGCAGAAGCGGTTCTTGTAATCCCTGTCCCACTGGCTCGTGCCGAACTCCGGCTGCGTCACCGAGGTGCCGGCCGTCATGCCGACGCTCGGGCGATAGCGGTGCTCGACGATCACCGTCTTTCCGGCCGGGAAGACCTGTTCCCAGTAATAGGCGGTCGAGAGCATCCAGTTCGGCGCGAGATGCTTCTCCCAGCCCTTGCCGGCGTCGAACTCGTCGGGAATTGCGATGCCGCGGTCGATCAGCCCCTGCCACTGGTCCTGCGGCAGCTTGTCGAGCGCGGCCCGCGTCGCATCGAGCTGAGGGGCGAGCGGGATGCCGAGCCCCGTCAGGAACTCGGTCTGGTCGATGCCGAGCGCAGAGGCGCGCTGCTGCACCTTCGCCTCGACCGGCTTGCCGTCCACCGTCGTGCGGAAGCCGAGGAAGTTGACCGGATCGTCGACCGGCACCGCTTCCATGAAGTCGAGCGAGCCCTTGATGTCGGGCATCGGGAAGGCGACGAGCGTCGTCACGTCGCGGTTCGACTTGTTCTCGAAGGTGTAGCGGACGCGGACCTCGTCCATCGAGATGAAGAGGTCCTCCGAGGTCATCGCGATCGCCTCGGTCGTCACATAGACGAGCCCGCCGGCGCCGAGTTCGGCCGTGGAGTCATTGGCAAGCGCAGGACCGGCGGCTGCCGCGAACAGCATGGACAAGAGTGCCAGGCGGCGCATGATCCCCTCCCCTCGTGCGGCTACACGGCCACCGGCGCGCGGATGGCGGCGTCGGGCGCATAGCCGACCAGCTCGAAATCCTCGTAGCGGAAATCCTCAAGCCGCCGCACCGCCGGATTGAGCTTCATGACCGGAAGCGGCTTCGGCGTGCGCTCAAGCTGCTGGCGCGCCTGATCGAGATGGTTCGAATAAAGATGGGCGTCGCCGAGCGTGTGCACGAAGTCACCGGGCTGGAGACCCGTCACCTGCGCCACCATCATGGTCAGGAGCGCATAGGAGGCGATGTTGAACGGCACGCCGAGGAAGATGTCGGCCGAGCGCTGGTAGAGCTGGCAGGAGAGCCGGCCGTCGGCGACATAGAACTGGAACATCATGTGGCAGGGCGGCAGCGCCATGGCCTCGATCTCGGCAGGATTCCAAGCCGAGACGACGAGGCGGCGCGAATCCGGCGTCCTGCGGATCATCTCGACGACCTTGCCGAGCTGGTCGATGGTGCCGCCGTCGAGCGCCGGCCAGGAGCGCCACTGCTTGCCATAGACGGGGCCGAGATCGCCGTTCTCGTCGGCCCATTCGTCCCAGATCGTGACGCCGTTCTCGTTCAGATAGCGGATATTGGTGTCGCCGGCGATGAACCAGAGCAGCTCGTGGATGATCGAGCGGACATGCAGCTTCTTGGTCGTGACGAGCGGGAAGCCGTCCGAAAGATCGAAGCGCATCTGGTGGCCGAAGACCGAGAGCGTGCCGGTGCCGGTGCGGTCGGTCTTGACCGCCCCCGTCTCGAGGACGAGCCGCATCAGGTCATGATATTGGCGCATCGCGACATCCTCATCTCGGGCGGGCTCGCGGCATCCGGTATAGGCGGGCCAGCAGCGGCGCGCGAGTCGGGACACGCCCCGACTCGGCTTCTCAACAGAGATGCTCGCACCAGGGAGCGCGATCGGCCAGTCTCGTCGAGGGTCAAAAGCCAGGCTATTCGGCGGGCGCCCCGGCGAGCGCCGGTGCGCGCTGCGGCGTGAGATAGGCGAGCGCCAGCGCGATCACCGAGCAGGCGGCGATGCCGGCGAGCATCGGCACCGCTGTGCCGTCGAGGAACATCCCCACCACCGCCATCATGACAATGCCGGCGCCGAACTGCAGAGTCCCCATCAGCGCCGAGGCGGTGCCGGCGATGGCGCCGTGATCGTCCAGCGCGATGACGGCCGAGCTCGGCACGACGAGGCCGAGAAAGCCATAGGCGATGAAGAGCAGCACGATCATCACCGAAAGCTGGTCGAAGCCGGCGAGGAACAGGGCGACGAGCAGCACCATCGACACCGCGTAACCGACGACCGCGAAGCGCATCAGCGGCATCAGCCCGAAGCGCGATCCGAGCACGCCGTTGAGCTGCGCGACGCCGAAGAACGACACGGCATTGACCGAAAACGCGATGCTGTACTGCGTCGGCGTCAGGCCGTAATGGTCGATCAGCACGAAGGACGAGTTCGCGAGATAGACGAAGAAGCTCGAAACGCCGAAGGCACCGAGGAAGCAGAGGGCCAGAAAGCGCCGGTCGCGCAGCAGGAGACCATAGGCCGCGAAGGCGCCGGCGATGCTGCTCTGGCGCCGCTCCTCGACCGGACGCGTCTCGGGAAGGGCCAGCGCCAGCAGGATGAGCCCGAGCGCCGCGGCGACGAGCACGACCCAGAACACCGCGCGCCAGCCGCCGAGCGCGATCACGCCGCTGCCGGCGAGCGGGGCGAGGATCGGCGAGACGCTGAAGACGAGCATCAGCAGCGACATGAGCTTCGCCGCCTCCGGCCCGGTATGGAGATCACGCACCACCGCGCGCGGCACCACCGTTCCGGCACAGGCGCCGAGGCCCTGGACGAAGCGAAAGGCGATGAGCCATTCGATGGAGGGCGCCAGCGCGCAGCCGACGCTGCCGATCATGAACAGCACGAGGCCGATATAGAGCGGCAGCTTGCGCCCGAACATGTCGGAGAACGGGCCATAGACGAGCTGGCCGGCACCGAGCGCCACGAAGAAGACCATGAGGCTCATCTGCACCTCACCGATGCCGGCGCCGAAATCGGCCCCGATGGTCGGCAGGGCCGGCAGATACATATCGATGGCGAAGGGTCCGATCGCGCTGAGCAAGCCCAGCACGACCGCGAAGCGGACGAGCGACGAGTTCATGACCGAAGACTCTCGAATGCGAAAACCGCCTCTGGCGTCAGGCGGCTCGGTAGACGGGTTATTTGTGTGGAAGCTCCGATGGCCCGCAGCAGGGCGGCCGGACAGGCTTGTTGAATCGAATTTCCTCCTGCAACGCGCGTCGGTCAAGCC
>CAWZZK010000257.1:0-21158 GCA_963966455.1 Kaistia sp.
GCCGCCCGGCCGCGCCGGCCGCCGGGGGGGGGGGCGCGGAGGACGGGGCGCGGGGGGGCGGCGAGGGGGGCGAGCGCCCGGTCGCCGGCCGCATGGCCGAAGCTGTCGTTGACCTCCTTGAAATAGTCGATGTCGAAGACGAGCAGCGCGGCGTTGCGGCCGTCGGAGCGCGCCTCGGCGAGCCGGTTCGCCGCCTCTTCGATGAAAGCCCCGCGATTGAGGAGCCCCGTCAGTCCGTCGAGGGCGGCCTTGCGCGACAGGACGAGTTCGCGGCGCTGCTGCGTCAGGACGAGACCGAAGATCACGACGCCGAAGAGGACGAAGATCGGCTCGAGCAGGCCGATGGAAATGAACAGCGGATCGAGATCGACATTGCCGCCGAGGCCGACGACGAGCGCGACGGCCGCACGAACGAAGGTCGCGCCGGCATGCACCGTGCAGAGCGCCGCCAGTGGCACCCGCGCAGGCAGGTCTTCCTTGCCGCGCCGCCACAGCATCGCCGCGAGCATCAGGGTCAGGATCGTGATCAGGCCGGACGCCACCGCGGTCCTGAAGGGCTGCGAGGCATAGATCACCGGCACCTGGCAGGCGACAAGCCAGATCGCCGGCGCCGTCGCCACCACCCACCAGTTCGGACGCCGGCCGGTGAAGACGCGGATGCCATTCCAGGCGAGGCCGAAGGCGATGAGGGCGACCGCATTCGCCGCGTCGATGGAAATGCGGGGCGGCAGATAGGCCCGGAAGGCGAGACCGGTGAGCCCGAGGGCGCCGAGAAGGAATGCGGCGCACCAGTAGCCGAGATGGCGATCGCCCGGGCGGTTGTGCAGGCGCATGCCGAGCCCCACCCCGGACACGAGGCAGAAGCCGATCAGCACCAGAAACAAGGTGGCCGGGTCGAGCGTCATGCCGATCACTCTACATGATCGGCAGCGCGATTCTGCCGCAGTTTTTGGCTTGCCTGCGTTCAGCCCATGTCTGCGAAGCGGCGGATTGCCGCGATCACCCGGTCGACCTCCTCGTCGGTGAGGTCCGGGTTCATGGGAATGCTGAGCACCGTCTCGGCGAGGCGCTCCGAAACCGGCAGCGGCCGCTTGCCGACCTCGGCGAAGGCCGGGTGATGATGCAGCGCCACGCGGTAGAAGAGCGCGGTGCCGATGCCTTCCGCATCGAGCGCCGCCTTCAGCGCATCGCGGCGATCGGAGGTGACCGTATAGAGCGCGCTGGCCGACACCATGCCCTCGGGCCGTGCCTGCAGCCCGACGACTCCCGAGAGGCCGGCGTCATAGCGCCTTGCGATCGCCTCGCGCCGGGCGAGCTCTTCCTCGAAGATCTCGAACTTGGCCAGCAGGATCGCGGCCTGGATCGTGTCGAGCCGGCCGGTGATGCCGTTGCGGACCGCGACGTCGCCGGTGCCCTGGCGGCCATGCGAGCGCAGCGTGCGCACTGCCTCGGCGATCCGGTCGTCGTCGGTGAGAATCGCGCCACCGTCGCCATAGCAGCCGAGCGGCTTGGTCGGATAGAAGCTCGTCGCCGAGATCGGCGCCATGCCGCCGACGCGGCGGTTGCCCGAACGGCCGCCGAAGCTCTGCGCCGCGTCGGAGAAGACGGTGAGCCCATGCTTCGCGGCGATGCGGCCGATGGCGTCGTAATCCGCCGGCAACCCGTAGAGATCGACCGGGATCACGGCGCGCGGCTTCAGGTCGCCGGCGGCCTCGACCTCGGCGATGGCGCGCTCGAGATCGGCAGGATCGAGATTGAAGGTCGCCGGGTCGACATCGACGAAGACCGGCGTCGCGTTGACCGAGCAGACGGCGCCGGCGGTGGCGGCGAAGGTGAAGGCCGGCACGAAGACGGCGTCGCCCGGACCGATGCCGAGCGCCATCAGGCCGATCATCAGCGCGTCGCGGCCGGAGGAGACGCCGATGGCATGCGGCACGCCAGCGAAGGCGGCGAGCTTCTGTTCGAGCTGTTCGACCTCGGGCCCCAGGATGAACTGGCCGTGCACGAGCACCGCGTCGATCCGCGCCCGCACATCGTCATGCATGCGGCGCTGCTGGCGCTGCAGGTCGAAGAAGGCGACGCGGCCGGGCGCGACGGCCACGGCGGGACGGGACTGGGAGACCATCAGGTCGAACCTCCATTGTTCGGCGCCGAAGCCGGCTGACCGGCGATGGCGCCCATGATCCGCTCGGCGACGACGAGGGCGGCGAGGCCGGCCGCCCCATCCACGACGGCCGGACGGCCATCGGCGACGGCGCCGAGAAAGGATGCGATCTCGAGAGCGAGGTTGTCGCTCGCGGGTACGGCGATCTCGCGGCGGGCCTCGCCTTCGGCAACGGCGACGGTGCGGGCGGCGAGATCGGCGGTGACGATGCGTGCGCCATCCACGGCGCGGATCGTCCGCTCCTGCCGGTCGGCGATCCGGCTCGCATGAAGATGCGCGCTGGCGCCATTGGCGAAGCGCAGCAGCGCATGCGCAAAATCATTGGTCGGCGCGCGGACGGCGGCCCCCATGGCCGCGACCTCGACGACCTCGGACCCGGCCAGCGTCAGCGCGAGATCGATGTCGTGGATCATGAGATCGAGTACGACGTCGACATCGATCGCCCTGCCCTTCCAGGGTCCGATGCGGGTGAGTTCCAGCGTCCGCGGCCGGCCCGCCTCCGCGGCAAGCGCGGCGAAAACCGGCGAGAAGCGCTCGATATGGCCGACCTGCAGTACGACGCCCTTCGCCTTCGCGCGGGCGATGAGATCGCGCGCCGCCTCCGGCGTATCGGCGATCGGCTTCTCGATCAGGACATGGATCCCGGCATCGATGAGATCGCCTGCGACGCGGTGGTGCAGCGAGGTCGGCACCGCGATCGAGACGGCATCGACGCGTCCGATGAGCTCGCGATGATCGGTGAATGCCTGGGCGCCATGCGCGGCGGCGACCGCGGCGGCGCGCCCGGCGTCGAAATCAGCGACGGCGACGAGGCGGCCCGAGGTGCTGGCGGCATGCTGGCGCGCATGGAAAGAACCGAAATAGCCGAGGCCGACGACCCCCGTCCTGATCTCGCGCCTGTCCAATCCGCGCCGTTCCCTCGTCTCGTGTTTCGCCAGCCCCCGGCGATCCGGAAGCGCGACGGTTCCTCGTCTAGCGATTTTCGGCCGAAAGTCGATGCGCGGCTTCGTCCGCGGATTCACATTTTTCCCGGCCGGGAAATAATGCGCGACGCGCGATGCGCACCCGGCTGCGGTTGAGCGCGCCACCGGGGTCCGGCACAATCGCCGCCATGATCGACCATTCCGGCGAAATCCTCATCCTCACCGGCCCGCCCGGATCGGGAAAGACGACGGCGGCGGCGACGCTCGCCGCCCTGCCCGGCTCGGCCAAGGTCCATCTCCATTCCGACGATTTCTGGGGCTTCATCCGCCATGGCGCGATCGCGCCCTATCTCGCCGAGGCGGATGCCCAGAACCGTGTCGTGATGGAGGTCCTTGCCGGCGCCGTCGCCGGCTTCGCGCGCGGCGGCTTTTTCGTCGTGCTCGACGGCATCATCGGGCCGTGGTTCCTGCCCGCTTTCGCCGGCATCGACGTTCCGCTGCATTATGTCGTGCTGCGGCCCGATCTCGATGAAACCATCGCCCGCTGCCAGTCCCGAGGCGGCGACACGCTCACCGATGCCGCGACCATCGCCGACCTCCATGGCCAGTTCGCCGCGCTCGGCCCCTATGAGCGCCATGCCCTCGCCATCGGTGGGCTCGACCGCCAGCAGACGCTGGAGCGGATCGTCGAGGCACTCGCGAGCGGCGCCTTTCGTCTTTCGCCAGTTTCGGCGAAGGACTGACGCCGGCCTCGGATCAATCGAGGCCGAACCAGAGCGCCGCGAAGCCGAGGAAGGAGAAGAAGCCGACGAGGTCCGTCACCGTGGTGACGAAGGCGCCCGATGCGATGGCGGGGTCGAACTTGAAGCGGTGGATCACCAGCGGGATCAGGATGCCGGCCATCGCCGCGGCGATGAGATTGACCAGCATCGCCGCCGCGATGACGACGCCGAGATCGACGATGCCGAAGCGCCATACGGCTACGGCGGCGACGATGCAGGCGAAGAACAGGCCGTTGATGCAGCCGACGACCATCTCGCGCCCGACGACGCGTAGCGCGTTGTGCGGGCCGATGGCGCGGGTCGCAAGCGCGCGCACCGCGACCGTCATGGTCTGGGTGCCGGCATTGCCGCCCTGGCTGGCGACGATCGGCATCAGCACCGCGAGCGCCACCATCTTCTGGAGCTCGGTCTCGAAGAGGCCGATGACGAAGGAGGCGAGGATCGCGGTGCAGAGATTGATGCAGAGCCAGGGCAGGCGGCTGCGCGCGATCGAGATGACGCGGTCCGAGACCTCCTCGTCGCCGACGCCGCCGAGGCGCTTGATGTCGGCATCCGCCTCTTCCTCGATGACGTCGACGGCGTCGTCGATGGTCATGATGCCGACGAGGCGCCGGCTCTCGTCGACCACTGGCGCCGAGATGAGGTTGTAGCGCTGGAAGAGCCGCGCCACCGACGAAAGCTCGTCGGTCGCCTCGACGATCTGCGCCCCCTCGTCGACGATCTCGCCCATCTTGACCGGACGCGCGCTGCGCAACAGGCGGTCGAGCGGCACGCGGCCGAGAAAGCGGAAGCCGGGATCGACGACGAAGACCTCGTTGAAGCTCTCCGGCAGGTCGTCCGATTCGCGCATCAGGTCGATCGTCTGGCCGACCGTCCAGAACGGCGCCACGGCGATGAACTCGGTCTGCATGCGCCGGCCGGCGCTGTCTTCCGGATAGTCGAGGCTGCGCTTCAGCGCGAGGCGCTCGATCGAGGGCATCTGCGCGAGGATTTCCTCGCGTTCCTCGCTGTCGAGATCCTCGAGAATGTAAACCGCGTCGTCCGAATCGAGCTCGCTGATGCCCTCGGCGACCGTCTCGGCCGGCAGATCCTCCAGAATCTCGACGCGGGTCGCCTCGTCCAGCTCGGTCAGCGCCGTGAAGTCGAAGGCGTCGCCGAGAAGCTGGATCAGCGCCGGGCGCTGTTCTGCGTCGAGCTGCTCCAGGATGGCGCCGACATCGGACTCGTGCAGGTCCTCGGTGAGGAGCCGCGCCCGTTCCCCGTCGGAGGCCTCGATCGCCGCGACGACGGCGTCCATGAAGGCCGCGGAGAGATTGTCGTTCTCGTCGCGAAGCGGCGGCAAGGCGTCCGGCGCATCCGGCGGATCGAGCGCGAGGGTCGTCGGTTCGCCTGCCGGATCGGACATGCAAGCTCCCGCGGTTACAGGGTCGACGGAAAAGTGGCTGAGAACGGCCCCCGAGGGCCATGGTCGAGACTTAGCGGTCCGCCACCGCCGCCGCAAAGGAAAAGGCGGCAGGCGCGCAAACGCGGCAACCGGTCGCTGTCTTGAAGCCGAGACGAGGCCGGAAACGGAAACGGCGGCCCGAGGGCCGCCGCTTTCGTGAGGATTTGTCGGGTTCTGGTGCGGTTGAGAAGACTCGAACTTCCACGCCTTGCGGCACAGCGACCTCAACGCTGCGCGTCTACCAATTCCGCCACAACCGCGGAACCCGAGCCGGCGAACCGGCGCGGCGAGGATTTAGCAAATGCCCCGGCCGGATACAAGCGGCCATTCGCGCTCCCCGTCATCGCGCGCCGAGCCTGTGGATCATTCGCGAAAATCCTGTCGCTCTCGACTATATAGGCGGCATGGACGCCACCACCCTCCGCTCGCCCACGCCCCGCGACACGCTCGACATCGCGCTCCTGCCGCGCGCCGGCAGCCCGCCGGTCGAATGGGTCATCGCCGACGAGCCGGTCGCCTATCCGGACGCTGTCGCCGAGATGGAGCGACGCGCCGCGCTGATCGCCGCCGGCGAGGCGAATGAGCGCGTCTGGCTCGTCGAGCATCCGCCGCTCTACACCGCCGGCACGAGCGCGAAGGCGGAGGACCTCGTCGCGCCGGCGCGCTTCCCGGTCTTCGAGACCGGCCGCGGTGGCCAATACACCTATCACGGGCCCGGCCAACGCGTGGCCTATGTCATGCTCGACCTGTCGCGGCGGCGGCAGGATCTCCGCCTGTTCGTCGCGGCGCTGGAAGGCTGGGTCATCGCGACCTTGGCCGGCTTCAACATCCGCGGCGAGCGGCGCGACGACCGCGTCGGCGTCTGGGTGCGGCAGCCGGAGCGGGGCATTGGCGCCGAAGCGAAGATCGCCGCGATCGGCATCCGCGTCCGCCGCTGGGTGACGTTCCACGGCATCTCGCTCAATGTCGATCCGGATCTTGGCCATTTCGACGGCATCGTGCCCTGCGGCGTGCGCGAGCATGGCGTCACCAGCCTCGCCGATCTCGGCCATCTCGTTTCGATGACCGAAGCCGATTCGGTGCTGCGCGCCGAATTCGAACGCCTGTTCGGGCCGACCGTCAGCGGCTTCTAGAGGCTCGGCGCCACGAGGAACGGGCCGTCCTGCGGCTCCGGTTCGCCGAGCACCGTGACAGCCTCGACAGCGGCATGGCGCGGCCCGCGCCGGCAGGCGTCCAGCATTTCCTCGACGACCGCCGCCTCGCCCGAAACACCGCCTCGACGCTACCGTCGCGGCGGTTGCGCACCCAGCCGGAGAGCCCCCGTGCCACCGCCTCGCCTTCGACGAAGGCGCGATAGCCGACGCCCTGCACGCGGCCGGTGATACTGACGTGAAGGCTGGCGCGGCTCATCATTCGACTCCGAGTTCGGCGAGAACCGCCCCCGCGAGCGCCGGCACGGTCTCGACGATCCGGTCCGGCGGTGTCGCGGCGAATTCCTCCGCCGTGCCATAACCCCAGCCGACGGCGATGGCGCGAAGATTGTTGCGGCGGGCGCCGGAGATGTCGTGCCGCCGGTCGCCGATCATGACGCAGCGACCGGCGTCGATCGGTTCGGTCGCCAGCACATGCGCGATGAGATCGCCCTTGTCGACACGCGTGCCGTCGAGTTCGGAGCCGTGCACCGCCGCGAAGAAAGATCCGAGACCGAAATGCTCGATGATCCGCTCGCAGAAGACGCGCGGCTTGGAACTGGCGACGAAGAGCTGCACGCCGCTCGTCTTGAGATGGGCCAGCGCCTCGGGAATGCCGTCGAACACCTTGTTCTCATAGAGGCCGACAGGCGCATAGCGCTCGCGATAATGCCTCAGCGCCTCCTTGGCGAGCAGCGCGTCGCCGCCGAGCATGGCCGCGAAGCTCGCCTCGAGCGGCGGGCCGATGGCGGCGCGCAGCGTCGCTTCGTCGACCGGAGGGCGCCCAAGACGCTCGATGGCGTAGAGAATCGATCCGCTGATGCCGGGATAGGGATCGGTCAATGTGCCGTCGAGATCGAAAAGCGCGGTCGGTCCGATGGTCGCCATGACACCTTTTCCCAAGCGTTGCCGCGGCATTCCCGCGCCATTGCCGGCGGGGTCTTGCACGGGCGGCAACCTCCCGTCTAGTTATTCGTTGTCGTCATCAAGCCGTTACCTGGTTCAGTCACCACCTTTGAGCCGGGGGGCGAGGCCCGCGCGGCGGCAGGTACGGGGATTCGCCACGAAATGATGTGTGCCTTGCAGATTGCCCGCCTTAGCTTCCGCGAGACCGCATGATGGACGCCGACATCGAGCTGCTCCTGGTTCTCCTCGGCGCCGCCTTCTGCATCGTCGCGGCCGGCGTCCATTTCATTTCCATCCTGATCGTCACGGTCCGCGGCCGTTTCGCCGTCGGGCGTATCCCGGCCAAGCTGCCGGCCCATCCGCCGGTCTCCATCCTGCGTCCCCTGTGCGGGATGGAAAACGCGATCGAGGAAACGATCCGCTCCGCCTATACGATCGACTATCCCGAATTCGAGATTGTCTATTGCGTGGCGAGCGAGAAGGATCCGGTCATCCCGCTGGCGCGGCGGATCATGGCCGAGCATCCCGAGGTGCCCTCTCGGCTCCTCATCGGCGACGACCGCATCAGCATCAATCCGAAGCTCAACAATCTGGTGAAGGGCTGGAAGGCCGCGCGCTATGACTGGATCGTCATGGCGGACAGCAATGTCCTGATGCCGCCGGATTATCTGCTTCGCCTGCTCGACCGCTGGGTGCCGGGCACCGGCCTCGTCTGCTCGCCGCCGCTCGGCGACGCGCCGGACGGCGCCTATGGCGAGATCGAGTGCGCGTTCCTCAACACCTTCCAGGCGCGCTGGCAGCTCTTCTCGGATGCGATCGGCAACGGCTTCGCGCAGGGCAAGTCCATGCTCTGGCGCCGCGAGAATCTCGACCGCCACGGCTCGATCGAGGCGCTGGCCGCCGATCCGGCCGAGGATGCGGCCTCGACCAAGGTCATCCGCCGCGCCGGTCTCGACGTGCATCTCGTCCACCTGCCCTTCCCGCAGCCGATCGGCCGGCGGACGATGAAGGCGGTGTGGAGCCGGCAGTTGCGCTGGGCGCGCCTTCGCCGCGTCACCTTCCCGGTCTTCTTCTGCGCCGAGCTCGTGGTCGGCGGCGTGTTCCCGATCCTCGCGGCCGCGGCGCTTGCCGCAGCCGATGTCATCCCCTTCTGGCTCGTCGCCGCCTATGCCATCGCCTGGTACGGCGCCGAAGTCCTGATGGCGATTGGGCTCGGCTGGCGCGCCGGTGTCCGTCCGACGCTGGCGCTGATCGCCCGCGATCTCTCGCTGCCGGTGCTCTGGGTCGCCGCCGTTTCCGGCAGCGGCTTCGAGTGGCGCGGCAACCAGATGAACGTCAAGGAAGACAGCCTCGCCGCCGCCGACTGACCGGCCGGCGGATTTCGTCGCAGCCGTCAGGCGAAGGTCATGATCTCCGCGTCGACCGGCAGGCTGTCGCCGACCTTGGCCTTGATCGCATCCACGACGAGATCGCGCTCGGCGCGCAGGATGTTCTCCATCTTCATCGCCTCGACGATGGCCAGCGTCTCGCCCGCCTTGACCGGCTGACCCGGCTCGACGGCGATCGAGACGACGAGGCCCGGCATCGGGCAGAGCAGCGCCTTGGCGCTATCCGAGACCCGCTTTTCCGGCATCAGCGCATCCAGCGCCGCGACCCGCGGGCTCATGACGCGCGCGAGCAGATCCGCCCCGCGATGGACGAGGCGCCAGTCGGCGCCGCTTCGCTGCACCTGGACCACCGCCGGTACGCCGTCGATCGTGCCGCTCCAGACGCGCTGGCCCGGACTCCAGAGGCCCTTGACCGAGATCAGCCGCCCCGCTTCCGTCTCGATTTCGGTAACGCCAGCCTCGCGGCTGACGACGCGAAGCGCCACGAGGCGGCCCGCGATCTTGACGGCGAAATTCTCCGCCGCCGGCGCGGCGCCGGGCCGCAGCCGTCCCGGCAGTCCGGCGAGACGGGCGGTGGTCGCCCGCTCGCAGGTCAGCGCCAGTGCGGCAAGGCCTTCGAGAGCGGCGTCATCCGGCGTCACGCCGGCGAAGCCGCCTGGGAACTCGTCGGCGATGAAGGCAGTGGAGAGGTTGCCGGCGCGCCAGCGCGGATGCGCCATGAGCGCGGCAAGAAACGGCACGTTATGGCGGATGCCGTCGAGCTCGAACCCGTCCAGCGCATCGGCCATGGCGTCGATCGCCGCCTCGCGCGTCGGCGCATGCGTCACCAGCTTGGCGATCATCGGATCGTAATGGATGGCGATCTCGGAGCCTTCGACGACGCCGGTATCGTTGCGCACGGTGATGTCGCGATGCGTGCCCTCGGCCGGCGGGCGATAGCGCGTCAGCCGCCCGATCGAAGGCATGAAGTCGCGATAGGGATCCTCGGCATAGATGCGGCTCTCGATCGCCCAGCCCTTCAGCTTCACATCGTCCTGGCCGAACCGCAGCGGCTCGCCGGCGGCCACGCGGATCATCTCCTCGACGAGATCGAGGCCGGTGACGAGCTCGGTCACCGGATGCTCGACCTGAAGGCGGGTGTTCATCTCGAGGAAGAAGAAGCTCTTGTCCTGCCCGGCGACGAACTCGACCGTGCCGACCGAATCATAGCCGACGGCCCGAGCCAGCGCGGCGGCCTGCTCGCCCATCGCCCGGCGCGTCTCGGGATCGAGCAGCGGCGACGGCGCCTCCTCGATGACCTTCTGATTGCGGCGCTGGATGGAGCATTCGCGCTCGCCGAGCCACACGACATGGCCATGCTTGTCGGCGATGAGCTGGATCTCGATATGGCGCGGATCGGTGATGAACTTCTCGATGAAGACGCGGTCGTCGCCGAACGACGACCGCGCTTCGGAGGTGGCGGTGCGGAAGCCCTCGCGCACGGCCGCCTCGTCGCGGGCGATGCGCATGCCCTTGCCGCCGCCACCGGCCGAGGCCTTGATCATGACCGGGAAGCCGATCTCGCGCGCGATCGCGACCGCTTCCTCGGCATCGGCGATGACGCCGAGATGGCCGGGAACCGTCGAGACATGCGCTGCCGCGGCGACGCGCTTCGATTCGATCTTGTCGCCCATCGCCGCCATGGCGCGGGGATTGGGGCCGATGAAGGCGATGCCGGCCGCCTCCAGCGCCTCGGGGAAGGCGGGCCGCTCGGAAAGGAAGCCGTAGCCCGGATGCACAGCCTCGGCGCCGGTCTGCCGCGCGGCCTCCACGATCCTGTCGATGACGAGATAGGACTGCGAGGCCGGCGCCGGCCCGATCTCGACCGCCTCGTCGGCCATCTCGACATGCAGCGCGTCACGGTCCGCCTCGGAATAGACCGCGACCGTCGCGATGCCCATGCGCCGCGCGGTCTTGATCACCCGGCAGGCGATCTCGCCACGGTTCGCGATCAGGATCTTGCCGAACATTCCATCTCCCCCCGGCCGCGTCCCTTTGCCGGCACGCCGTCCCTTTCTAGGTCGCCGCCGAAGCGACCGCAATCGCGGCCCCGCCGGCTGGCCGGGCCGCGCTTAACTGAATGGAGAGATCGTGATTCGCGCGGGCCGCCCTATTTGAGAGAAAGCAATCGATCGGCGCCCGGCGGTGGGGCAGCAGCGCCGGCCGTGGTGGAGTGAAGCCCGTCATGCGTGCCGTCCGCGCACTTCTCGTTCCCGCCGTCGCCATGGCGCTCTGCACGGTCCCGGTGGCGGAACTCGGCTATGTCGGCGCCATGCCCGCCGCGCCGCAATCGCTTCTGCCCCGCCCGGACCATGCCGGCTTCGCCAATGTGAACGGCGTCAGGATCTGGTACGGCATCTACAATCCCAAAGGCCGCGACACGGTCATCCTGCTGCATGGCGGGCTCGGCAGTTCGGTCGACTGGCGCTACCAGATCCCGGTGCTGCGGACCGATCACCGCGTCGTCGTCGTCGACAGCCGCGGCCAGGGCCGAAGCACGCGATCGGGCCAGGCGATCTCTTATGATCTGATGATGGGCGACGTCATCGCGCTGATGGATCACCTGAAGATCCGCAAGGCCGCCTTCGCGGGCTGGAGCGATGGCGGCATCATCGGTCTCGACATCGCCATCAATCACCCCGAACGCATCACGCGCCTCTTCACCTATGGCGCCAATTTCAGTCCGGAAGGCCTCATCCCCTCGTCCGGCCCGACCTTCCTCTCGGAGCTCAAGGTCGATGTCGCGAGCCTCGTCGACGACCATGCAGCGACGGTCCGCGACGTGACCGAGATGTGGAACGAGGAGCCGGACTTCACGCCCGAGCAGCTCGCCGGCATTCGCGTTCCGACCATGATCGCCGATGGCGCCAACGAGGAAGCCATCAAGCCCGAGCACACCCGCGAGCTGGCATCCCTCATCCCCGGGGCCGAGCTGGCGATCCTGCCCGATGTCGGCCATTCCGGCCTCCTCGAAGACCCCGTCGCGTTCAACCAGGTGTTGACCGGCTTTCTCGACGGTTCCTGAGGCGGATACCGTTGGCTAAATAGCACCCCAGCGACGGACGATTCCGTCCGCTGCACTCAAGTCGCGGAGACTGCACGTGAAGATCCTCCTCGTCGGCGCCTCGGGCGTCCTCGGCACGGCGGTCGCCGCCGAACTCGGCGCCCGCCACGACATCATCCGCGCCGGGCGCAGCGGCGCCGACATCGCGCTCGACATCACGGATGCCGGCTCGATCCGCGCCGCCTTCGAAAAGCTCGGCACCGTCGATGCGGTGGTGTCTGCCGCCGGCAAGGTGAAGTTCGCACCGCTCGCCGCGATGAGCGCCGCGGATTACGGCGTCGGAATCGCCGACAAGCTGATGGGCCAAGTCAATCTGGTGCTGATCGGCCGCCCGCATCTTTCCGAGCGCGGTTCCTTCACGCTTACGAGCGGCGTGCTCGCGCATGACCCGATCGTCGCCGGCAGCTCGGCCTCGATGGTCAACGGCGCCATCGACAGCTTCGTGCGCGCTGCCGCGATCGAGCTCGCCCCGCAGCGGATCAATGCCGTCAGCCCCGGCGTGCTCACCGAATCCATGGAGGGCTACGGACCCTTCTTCCGCGGCCACGAGCCCGTCCCGGCCGCGCGCGCCGCTCTCGCCTTCTCCAAGAGTGTCGAGGGCGCGCTGACGGGCCAGGTGTTCTCGGTTCTCTGACGGGATGGATCGCGCGCCCTCCCCGCTCCTGCTCGACCGCCGCAGCACCGGCCGGACGCTCGTGATGGGCGTCCTCAACGTCACGCCCGACAGCTTCTCCGATGGCGGCGACCATTTCGCGCTCGCCGAAGCGGTGGCCGGAGCGCGGCGCATGGCCGCCGAGGGCGCCGACATCATCGATATCGGCGGCGAATCGACTCGCCCCGGCGCGGTGGCGATCGACGCCGAGACCGAACTGCAGCGCATCATGCCGGTGATCGCCGAACTCGTGGCGAGCGGAGCGCCGCCGCTCTCCATCGACACTTACAAGGCGAGCGTCGCCGATGCCGCGCTCCGCGCCGGCGTCCGGATCGTCAACGACGTGACTGGTCTTCGTCGCGATCCGGCCATCGCTGCCACTGCAGCCGCCCACGGCGCCGTTCTCGTCATCGGCCATTGGGAATGGGAGCTGACCTACGGCCCGGGCGCGATCATGGACGGGATGCTGCGCTTCTTCGACCGCGCCATCGCGGCCGCCCGCGCCGCCGGCGTCGCCGAGGAGCGCCTCGTGCTCGATCCCGGCATCGGCTTCGGCAAGGACGCCGTGGAAAATCTCGCCATCCTCGCCGGCCTGCCGCGCCTCGTCGCGCTCGGCCGTCCGGTGCTGGTCGGAGCCTCGCGCAAGCGCTTCATCGGTACGCTCACCGGCCGCGAGCCGCGCGAGCGGCTGCTCGGCACGCTCGGCGCCCATCTCGTCGCAGCGGCCAAGGGCGCGTCGATCGTCCGCGCCCATGACGTCGCGCCGCATCGCGAGGCGCTCGCCGTCGCCGATGCGATCCTTTCCGCGCCGGCGGCATTGACCGGCGCCACGCCCGAGCGAGACACCGCCATCCGATGACCGACCGCATCCTCATCACCGATCTGCGCTTCTTCGCCTTTCACGGCCTTCTCGCCGAGGAGGAGGCGCTCGGCCAGCGCTTCCGCATCGATCTCGCCTGCGAGGTCGACCTGCGCGAAGCCGGCACGACCGACGAGATGTCGAAATCGGTGCATTACGGTCAGCTGATCGCGGCGGTGGAACGCGTCGTCACCGGCCGCCGCTTTCGCCTCATCGAGGCGCTCGCCGAAGCGATCGCCGCCGAGATCTTCGCCACATTCCCGCGCGTCGAGGCCGTCGCCGTGACGGTCACCAAGCCCGAGGCGCCCGTCCAGATCGCGACCGGCACCATCGCCATCTCCATCGAGCGGAGGCGCCCTCTTGGTTGAGGCCTATTTGGGGCTTGGCAGCAATCTGGGCGACCGCGAGGGGATGCTGCGCTCGGCCGTCGCGGCGCTGTCTGCTGCCGATGATGTCGCCGTCGCCGCGATCTCGCCGGTCTATGAGACGCCGCCCGGGGGTCCGGTGCCACAGGGGCCCTATCTCAATGCCTGCGTAACGGTCGAGACCAGGCTCTCGCCGCGCGCGCTGCTCGATCTCTGCCTCGCCATCGAGCGCCGCCACGGGCGCGAGCGCGCGGTCCGCTGGGGCCCCCGCACGCTCGATATCGACATCCTCGACTATGGCGGGCAGCATCTCGACGAGCGGGGCCTTGCCCTGCCCCATCCGAGACTGTCGGAGCGCGCCTTCGTTCTCGTCCCGCTCGCCGACATCGCGCCGAAACTCGTCATCGAAGGGCGGACCGTCGCCGCCTGGCGGGCGGCGATCGACGCGGACGGCGGCCCCGCGCGGCCGGATATCAGTCTCGTCGCACCCGCCTGACGCCACAGCCGCCTATACCGGAAAAAATCGTTTCCCATCCGCCCGAGCCGCGAACGGCCGCAGCTTGACCGCGGCGGCGCCCGGATGTGCTCTTGATGGGCCGCTTTCGCGCTCATTCCTGAAGGGGGAACATCATGCCGAGGCCATTCGGTCTTGCCGCCGCGCCGCTGCTGCGCGCATTCGCTGCCGTCGCTTTTCTTGCCGCGGCTACCGCCGCGCCGATGGCGGAAGAACTCTGGAAGACGCTGCCCGATCCGCAGCCGCTGCCGAAGCCCGACACGACCGGCACCGTGGAGACCGGCGGCGCGAAAATCTGGTACGCGACCTTCGGCGAGGGCAAGGGCTCGCCGGTGCTCCTCCTCCATGGCGGCCTCGGCAATTCCGACTACTGGGGCAACCAGCTTCCGGCGCTCGCCGACAAGCACGAGGTGATCGTCATCGACACGCGCGGCCATGGCCGCTCGACGAAGGGCGACAAGCCGTTCAGCTATGATCTCTTCGCGGCCGATACACTCGCCGTTCTCGATCATCTGAAGGTCGACAAGGTGGCGCTGGTCGGTTGGTCCGATGGCGGCATCACCGGGCTCGACATCGCCATCAACCATCCGGAGCGGCTGTCGAAGCTCTGGGCCTTCGGCTCCAACTACAATGTCTCGGGCGTAAAGCCCGATGTCGACAAGGATCCGGTGTTCTCGAAGTATATCGAGAAGGCCGGGCAGGACTACGCGAAGCTCTCGCCGACGCCGAACGACTACGAGGCCTTCGTCAACGCGCTGGTCGCGCTCTGGTACAGCCAGCCGGACTACAAGCCCGAGCAATTGGCGAAGATCACCACGCCGACGGTGATCGCCGATGGCGCCTATGACGAGGGCATCAAGCAGGAGCACACCGCGGAACTCGCGAAGCTCGTTCCCGGCGCGACGCTGCTGATCCTCCCCGACGTCAGCCATTTCGCGCACTGGCAGAACCCGGCGCTCTACAACAAGGACCTGGTCGCCTTCATCGACGGCTGAAATTGCATCAGCGCCATCGCCACCTATGCTATCATAACGCTAGCAACGGAGGCAGGCGATGGCGCAGATGCTGGTGCGCAACATCGATGACGAGGTCGCGGAGCGCTTCAAGGCGAGGGCGAAGGCCGAGGGCAAATCGGCCGAGCAGGTGCTTCGGGAACTGATCGATCGTTACGCCGCACGGTCTGTCGAGGAGCGCCTTGCTGCGCTCGATGCCATCCGCGCGACGACCATAGGCAAGCCGGTGGTCGATCCGGTTTCGATCATTCGGCAGGACCGCGACACTGGTCATGGCCGTTATTGACGCGAGTGCGGCGGCGGGACTGATCGTCGATCTGCCCTGGTCCGCTGCGGCGCGCGCGTCGATCCTCGCCGAGGAAACGAGGATCGCGCCGAGCCTGTTCGCAGTCGAGATCGGCAGCACTGTCTGGCAGAACGTCCGCGCCGGCGTGCTATCTGTCGATTCCGGCATGATGGCCATCGACCAGATCATCCCGATCGTGACGCTGGTTCCAGATACCGAAATGCTGCATTCGGCTCTGGTGACGGCCCTTCGCGAGCAGCATCCGGTCTATGACTGTCTCTATCTCGCGCTCGCCGTCCAGCGGCGCGAGGCGCTGTTCACCGCCGACATGAAACTCGCGGCCCTCGCCCGCCGCCTTGGACAGAGGTTCAAGCTCTTCCTGTGAGGCGCCGCCTCACAACGGAATATTATCGTGCTTCTTCCAGGGGTTCTCGAGCGCCTTGCCGCGCAGGAGGCGCAGCGCGCTCGCGATGCGGCGGCGGGTCGAGTGCGGCATGATCACCTCGTCGATATAGCCGCGCTCGGCTGCGACGAAGGGTGAGAGGAAGCGGTCCTCATATTCCTTCGTTCGCGCCGCCAGCGCATCGGCGTCGCCATTGGCCGAGGCGCGGAAGATGATCTCGACCGCCCCCTTGGCGCCCATGACGGCGATCTGCGCCGAGGGCCAGGCATAGTTGATGTCGCCCCGCAGATGTTTGGACGCCATCACGTCATAGGCGCCGCCATAGGCCTTGCGCGTGATCACCGTGATCTTCGGCACCGTCGCCTCGCCATAGGCGAAGAGCAGCTTGGCGCCATGCTTGATGAGGCCGCCATATTCCTGCGCCGTGCCGGGCAGGAAGCCGGGCACGTCGACGAAGGTGACGATCGGGATCGAAAAGGCGTCGCAGAAGCGCACGAAGCGCGCCGCCTTGCGCGAAGCGTCGCTGTCGAGAACTCCGGCGAGCACCATCGGCTGGTTGGCAACGAAACCGACGGTCCGGCCCTCGACGCGTCCGAAGCCGGTGACGATGTTGCGGGCGAAGGCCTCCTGGATCTCGAAGAAATCGGCCTCGTCCACGACCTTCAAGATGAGTTCCTTGATGTCGTAGGGCTTGTTCGGATTGTCGGGAACGAGGGTATCGAGCGACATCTCGATGCGATCGGCCGGGTCCGCGCTCTCGATCTCCGGCAGCGCTGCGCGGTTGTTCATCGGCAGCAGATCGACGAGCCGGCGCATGGCCATGAGCGCCTCGACATCGTTGTCATAAGCGCCGTCCGCGATCGAGGAACGGGTGGTGTGCACGCCGGCGCCGCCGAGTTCCTCGGCGGTCACGGTCTCGTTGGTCACCGTCTTCACGACATCCGGCCCGGTGACGAACATGTAGCTCGAATGGCGGACCATGAAGATGAAGTCGGTCATGGCCGGCGAATAGACGTCGCCGCCGGCGCAGGGGCCGAGAATGACCGAGATCTGCGGAATGACGCCCGAGGCGAGCACATTGCGCTGGAACACCTCGCCATAGCCGCCGAGGGCCGCGACGCCTTCCTGGATGCGCGCGCCGCCGGCGTCGAAGAGGCCGATGATCGGCGCGCCGTTCTTCAGCGCCATGTCCTGGATCTTGGTGATCTTCTCGGCATGCGCCTCGGACAGCGAGCCGCCGAACACGGTGAAATCCTTGGCGAAGACGAAGATCGGCCTGCCGTTGACCGTGCCCCAGCCGGTAACGACGCCGTCGCCAGCGATCCGCGCCTTCTCCATGCCGAAATCGGTGGCGCGGTGCTGCACGAACATGTCGAACTCCTCGAAGGAGCCCTCGTCGAGCAGGACCTCGAGCCGCTCGCGCGCGGTGAGCTTCGATTTCGCATGCTGCGCGGCGATTCGCTTCTCGCCGCCGCCGAGCCGCGCCGCGGCCCGCCGAACCTCGAGCTCCTCAAGGATATGCTTCATCGCCTCGCCTCCCCCGCATGCCGGTCGCAGCCGAGTTATAGCGCCTCGGGCTGCCGTTGAAACGGGGCGGCGCCCCGCTGGAGAGATCGTTCGGACTTTCGGGCCGTCTGCAACACAACGGAAACCGGTGCACGCTAGGCTTGCGCGCGGCGACGATTCCGTCGCCTGACATTCAGGGAAGAGACCCATGCCATCGCTTCGCCGGATCGCCCTCGCCGCCCTCCCGGCCACCGTGCTGATTGGAGGCGCGCTCATGGCCGGCGCGGGCCCCGCATCGGCCGAGCCGATCTCGGGCGTCTGGACCGGATCGTTCAAGCAGTCGAACGAGCCGGGTTCCTACGCCGTCGCCATCGACTTCTCGCGCGAGCCGGCAACCATCGACTATGCCGACCAGTCATGCGGCGGAACTCTGGAAAAGGTCGGCGAAAAAGGCTCGACCAGCTTCTATGTCGAGACGATCACGCGCGGCGGCGTCGATCCGGCGACGGGCCATGGCTGCCTCAACGGCAATGTCGTCCTCATCAACACCGGCGACACATTGGCCTGGGGCTGGATCGGCGAGCACAAGGGGCAGGCGCTCTCCGCGACCGCCATCCTCGCCCGCAAGCCCTGACGCCTTCGCTTGCACCGCTCAGCGGGCGGCAAGCACCAGCGCCGCCGCCTGCATCTCCCGCCAGCGCGCCGCGCGGCGCGCGGTGGCCTCATCGTCTTCGCCCCAGAGGCTGATCTCGTAATCCTCGTCGACATGCGCCGCCGCCCAGGCCTCGGCCGCGGTCAGGCGGCCATGCAGCACGGCGAGAGCCAGGATTGCCGAGCCGGTCAACGTGGTGATGGTCGAGAGTGCGGCCAGCGCCAGCGGGTCCGGGTCTCCGAGCGCCGCATCGACGGCCGCGATGGTTTCGGGGAACTGGGTAACGTGCATGACGCCTTCGGCGAGGATGAAGCGGGCGTCGAAGCGCTCGTCCATCCAGTCGATCAGCGGCGTCCAGTGCTCCTCCTGCAGTGCCACCAGCCGTTCAGGTCCGTCTGCGCGATAGCAGAGAAGATCGGTGCCCGCAAAATTGAGGATCTCGGCGCGCACCGCGGCCGGGTCGCGCGCGACGCCGTCGATCGCCGAGTTGGCGAGGCGGGTGAGCGGCATGCTCGCCGGGTCGATCACGCCCTCCTGCGCGCGCCATTCCTCCGCGATCGCGGCGGCGACGGCCTCGCTCCCGACCGCCAGCACGGCGCGGGCCGGAGTCTTAACCGGCCTGCCGTCTAGGCGGATGGCATGGAGCCCGTCTTCGCCCCGCTCGGCCGAAACCTCGGCATAGAAGCGCTTCGGCAACTGGCGCGGCGCCTGCGCCGAGCGCATCGGATCGCGTGGCTCGTGGCCATCGGGGCCGATATCGAAGAGATCACTCATTTTCGTCCGGCTCCGCCTCCCCGCCGAGATCGGTCTCGAAGCCGAGGAGATTCCAGCTCTGGAGCATATGCGGCGGCAATGGCGCCGTGACGTCGATCGTTCCGCCGGAGGGATGGGGAATGACGATCCGCCGCGCATGCAGATGCAGCTTGTTCTGCATGCCGCCGGGGAAGGTCCAGTTGGTGTCGGCCTCGAAATATTTGGAATCGCCGATGATCGGATGGCCGATATGGGCGGCGTGGGCGCGCAGCTGGTGCGTGCGGCCGGTGACGGGGCGCATGGTCAGCCAGGCGAGATTCTGCCCAGCTATGTCGACCACGGAGTAGAGCGAGACGGCGTGGCTGGCATCGTCGTCGCCATGGCGGGCGACCTTCATCTTCTCGCCGGCCGGGCCGCCGTCCCGGGCAAGCCAGGTCGAGACGCGGCCCTGCGTCGGGCGCGGCACGCCCTTGACCAGCGCCCAGTAGATCTTGCGCGTCGTGCGGGCGCGGAAGCTCGCGGCGAGCTTGGAGGCGGCGAGGCGCGTGCGCGCGACGACGAGGACGCCGCTCGTCTCGCGGTCGAGCCGGTGGACGAGGCGCGGCTTCTGGCCCTTGGCGTCGCGCAGCGCCTCCAGCATCGCGTCGACATGCGTCGCGAGGCCCGAACCGCCCTGAACCGCGAGACCCCAGGGCTTGTTGAAGACGAAGACTTGGTCGTCCTGATAGAGGCACATCTCCATCAGCTGGTCGGCGCCGCCGCCGCGCGCGCCGGCCGGGCGCGCGACATGCGGGCTGCCGCCGGCCTCGTCGACGCCGAGCGGCGGAATGCGGATCGTCTGGCCGGGATTGACGCGGTCATTGGTCTTGGCGCGCGCGCCGTCGACCCTGACCTGGCCCGAGCGGAGCAGCTTCTGGAGATGGCCGAACGAGAGGCCGGGATAATGTTGCTTGAACCAGCGGTCGAGGCGCATATCGGCCTCGTCCGGCTGGACGGTCTTGGTGACGACGGTCGCCATCGGCGGGAGTCCTTCTTTCGAAGGCGCCTCATATCATCCGATGAGCGCCCTGACGAGCGCGAGACCGGCGCCAAGCGCCGCGAGCGAGATGACGAAGGAGGCGAGGACATAGATCGCCGCCTGCCCGGCCGCGCCGCGCTCCCAGAGATAGACGGCGTCGAGCGAGAAGGTGGAGAAGGTCGTGTAGCCGCCGAGAACGCCCGTCGTCAGGAACAGACGCCATTCCGGCGGCCCGGAGGCGGCGCCCTTGATGACGAACCAGGCCGCCGCCATACCCATGACAAAGGAGCCGGAAATGTTGATGGCGAGCGTCGCCCAGGGAAAATCGAGCCCGAGCAGCTTGCCGCCGCCGACGGTGATGCCGTAGCGCAGCACGCCGCCGAGGCCGGCGCCGACGAAGATGGCGAAGATCGCGAGCATGGAGATCGTCCGGGGATGACGCGAAGCCCGCAATGATAAGGAGCCGCCATCCGTTGCATAGAGGGCCAAGGCGCGACCGATCGCCATCCGCTCCGGTTGCAACGCACGCGCTATGACGGCGTTCACCGCCTGTCGGGGGCGTTCTTGCTCTCGCCACGAACTTCATTACAGAATGCCGCCCACTGCATATCCGGCAGGTTGCCGGCGCCAAGAAACCGTTCCCTGGAGGACAAGATGAAAGTTTCGTTTGCTGGCCGTTCCGCCGCGTCCGGCCTGGCGGTGCTCTCGGTGCTGCTGATGTCGAGCGCGGCTTTCGCCGCCTCCGACGCCAAGAAGGTCGCCGACGACATCGTCGCCGTCGTGCAGGCCCGCGGCGACGGCCAGGCCAGCTACGGCTCGGCCACCGCCAATGGCGATGTCGTGACCGTCAGCGACTTCAAGATCCTGTCGAAGAAGAACGGCGAGGTCACCATCCCCGCCATCGTCGTCACCAATCCGGCCGACCGTCAGCCGGGCGGCTTCACGGCGACGTCGATCGCCTTTGACGGCGGCAAGCTGCTGAAGGGCGACAACACGCTCAACTGGACGACCGGTCTCACCAACGACGCCGTGGTGCCGACTCCCGCGGAGCTCGCCGGCGACGTCAAGTTGACGCCGTTCTCGCATTTCGAGATCGCCGGCATCTCGGCCACCAACAAGAAGGACCAGCCGGAGCCGGTCAAGGTCGACAAGGTCGCCATCGACCTCACCAATGTCGTCGACGGCCAGCCGGGCGACGTGAAGTTCTCCGTCGCCGGCGTCTCGGTGCCGCAGGCGG
>CAWZZK010000258.1:0-26071 GCA_963966455.1 Kaistia sp.
CACAATATCGGCCGTCAGATCGATCAGGTCGCTGCCTACGATTTTGTCGTTCATCTTGCGCTCGAACCTCTTCGGAATAGTGGGGAGAAAATCGGCAGGGGCTCCGTATGACTTCAAATCCTGATCATCGCACCTGCTGCCCCGGCACCGCGACGATCGAAGCCATATGGCACCCGATTGGTTATTGGTCGCGATCTATATAAGTCCATCCGATCGAATACAAGCGCCAAGTTTCGCTGCGATGGCCCGGCACACAACTAGAACGACGCGGCGTTTCGTCTCGTTTCGATCTGTTCAATTCGAACACAATTCGGCCGCAACCCTTCACAAGGCCGCGATCAACAGCACGATACCGAGAAGTGCAGTCGCCGCGAGCGCGATGTCGCCCGTGCGCCAGTTGCCGGCATCCGAGGTCATCCTCACCCAAGCCCTTGTCAGCATTCGATTTTCCTGTTTCGCGGCATCGGAAGCGGGAATGAGCGCCAACCGTGCCGCGCGCCATGCGGCGCTGGCGCGATGCCCGATCATCTCGGGCGCCACGCGCCACAACCAGTCAGTGTCCAGGGTAATGGCGGCACGCGGCGCAAGTAATGCCAGCAACATTACGAAACAAATCAGCGCTCCGACCAGAAGCATGACCTGGAAAAGGATGTGGTCCGGCGTCAGCACGGCGACGCCTTCGATCGCGGGCACGAGGGAGGTCAGAAGCGACGGCACGACGCCGATGGCGAGAATCGCGGCGCCGACGAGGGCCATGGCTGCGAGCATGGTGACGGGTACCGGCGCCGTGGCAACAGGGTCCGCCTTCGGCCGCAGCATGGCGAACCAGGGCAGCCTCAGCCCGGCATAGAGCAGCGAGCCGGCCGAAACGGCGGTCAGCAGGAACCACGCCGTCGCGGCCTTGTCATCGGCGAGCGCCTGCATGATCGCGGACTTGCTGACGAAGCCGGCCGTCAGCGGCAGGGCGGCGAGTGCCAGACCGCCGAGGATCATCGCCGCGGTCACCAGCGGCATTGAGCGGGAGAGGCCGCCAAGCGCCGTCAGCCGCGCCGTTCCGGTTGCCCGCAGGACGGAGCCGGCCGCCATCATCAGCAGCGACTTGTAGAGGATGTGGATGAAGGCATGCGCCGTCGCGGCTCCCAGCGCCAGCGGCGTGCCGATGCCGACGGCGACGACCATGAAGCCGACCTGCCCGACGATCGAATAGGAGAGCGCCCGCCGGATGTCGTTCTCGATCAAGGCATAGACCATGCCGTAGACCGCCATGACGAGACCGATCGGAACGAGCATGGATTCGCCGGGAAACAGGCGGATCAGGACGGCGACTGCCGCCTTCGTGGTGAAGGCGGAGAGGAAGACGGCGCCGGACCATGACGCGCGTGGATAGGCATCGGCGACCCAGGCCGAAACCGGCGGCGCGCCGGCATTGACCAGCACGCCGGCGAGGATCAGCAGTGCTCCCGTCGAATCGGCGGAAAAGGCGCGAAGCGCGAGACCGCCGGACCCAATCGACGCGGCGATGCCGGCGAAGAGCAGCACGCCGCCGAACGCGTGCATGAGGGCATAGCGGATACCGGCCCGGACTGCGCCATTGGCGAAGATGACCAGCGTCGAGCCGATCGCCATCACTTCCCAGTAGACGAAGAGGCTGAGCAGATCGCCGGCGAACACGACACCTTGCGCGGCGGCAGCATAGAGGAGGACGGCAGCCCGCTCGGCGGTGCTCTTCTGGTCCAGAGCGAAGATGGCGCCCGCGACGGCGGCGAAAGCGAATGCGGTGCCGAAGACCCGCGCCGTGGCATCGGGCGCAACCGGGGTCAGGGTCATGCCGAGCCAGGTAAATGTCGCGCCGCCCTCAGGCACCGTCCAGACGAGGATGAGTGCCAAGAGCGGCGCTGCGACGAAGACGAGGTCCTGCAGCCGGCCACGGGCGAAGAGGACGGCGAGGCTGCCAATAAGAAGCGGCCAGAAGGGCGCAAGCAGCAGCGTCTCAGCCATCACGCTCCTCCTCTTCGGCGCGCGTCTCGGGCCGCCGGGCGATGTCGGCCCAAAGGGTCGCGAGCGCGATGGCCGCGACCGCCGCGACGATCCCGTACCAGGCGGCGAAGCCCGGCGTGCCGTCGATGCCGAAGGCGGGATGATGGCTGACAAGGAAATCGCAGCCGACAAGGACCATCAGGAGAACGGCAAGCCCGATCGCGAGATGGAGCCTCGTTCCCTTGAACCCTGCGAAGACGCCGCTCCAGTTCATGATCGGGCTCCTTTCACGGCGCCACCATCGCGCTCGCCAGACGGAGAGGCACGTCGGGGAAGAGGAAGAGAAGCACCGTGCCCGCGGCGGTCGCCGTCAGCGCGACGACGATCGCGACCGGGGCTTCCCCGACCGGGCCGCCGGCCGGCTTCAGGAAGGCGGCGGTGAGGATCGGCAGAAAATACGCGCCGTTCAGTACCGTCGAGACGACGATCACGCCGACCGCGAACCAGTCGCTCGCGCTGCCGGCGGCACCGAGCATGAACCATTTGCCGAGAAAGCCCGCCGTCGGCGGCAGGCCGATCATCGACAGCGTGCCGATCGCGAAGGCCGCCATGGTCCAGGGCATGCGGCGGCCGATGCCGTTCATGCGGCTGACCTTGGTGACATGCTCGGCCGTGTAGACCGATCCGGCAGCGAAGAAGAGCGTGATCTTGGAGACTGCATGGGCCGCGATGTGCAGCGCCGCGCCTATTGCGGCGGCCGGCGTGGCGATGGCGGCCGCCATGACGATGTAGGAGAGCTGGCCGATGGTCGAATAGGCCAGCCGTCGCTTCAGATCGTCGGCGCTGAGCGCCACGAACGAGGCCGCGATGATCGTGAAGCCCGCGACATAGACGAGCCACTGGGAGGCCCCGGTCTCACGCAGCGTGTCGAGGCCGAAGACATAGACGCTGACCTTCAGGATGGTGAAGACGCCGGCCTTGACCACGGCGACGGCATGCAAGAGCGCGGAGACCGGCGTCGGCGCCACCATCGCCGCCGGCAGCCAGCGATGCAGCGGCATCACCGCCGCCTTCGCCGCGCCAAAGACGAACATCCCGAACAGCACCGCCATGCCCAGCGGGTTGACATGGCCGGCCACAATGCCGCCCGGCGTGAAATTCGTCGTGCCCGTCGCCACCGCCGTCCAGACGATCGCCGGCAGTAGCAGGATCATCGAGGCGCCGATGAGCGTCAGCAGATAGATGCGGCCGGCGCGCATGGCCTCCGGGCTCTGCTTGTGCGTCACGAGCGGGAAGGTCGAGAGCGACAGCAGCTCGTAGAAGAGGAACAGGGTGATGAGATTGCCGGACAGAGCGACGCCCATGGTCGAGAAGATCGCCACAGCGAAGGCCGCGTAGAACGGCGTCTGCCGCGGCTCGTCGTTGCCGCGCATATAGCCGATCGAATAGACCGTGTTGGCGATCCAGAGTGTCGCGGCGACGCAGGCGAACAGCATGCCGAGCGGCTCGAGCGCCAGCGCGAGATCGAGGCCCGGCGCGATCGTGGCGAGGTGGAGCGAAGGCCGCGCCCCGCCGAGAACGCGGGCCAGCAGCAGGAAGACAACGGCTGCGAGAAGCAGCGCGCCGGCAAGGCTGACGGCCTCGCGAAGGTTCGGACAGCGGCCCGCCAAAGCCACGAGCAGCGCGACCGCGGCGGGAATCGCCAGCGCCAGGACAAGCAGTGAGGCGTCGCTGAACAGCGCGGTCATGGCCGTGCACCCAGCAGCGCCGTGGCAGCGCTGTGCGCCATCTCCGCCGGCCAGGACGCGGCGATGCCGAGCAGAACCGTCAGCGTCGCGAGCGTCACCATGGGTACCAGAAGGGCGCCCGGCGCCTCGGCTGCGGCGAGGGCGACCCGGCCGGGTTGGCGGAACCAGACGATTTCCATGATGCGCCCGACATAGAGCACGGCCAGGAAGGAACTTGCGACGATCATCAGGCCGAGCCAGCCCTTGCCGTCCTCGAAGGCCCCGGCGACCAGATACCATTTGGAGACGAAGCCGCTCGTTCCCGGCACGCCGATAAGTCCCAGCCCGGCGATCGTCAGCACCGCGCCGGTGACGGGCATGGCGCGGCCGATGCCGGCGAGATCGTCGAGCCGCTCGCTGCCGCAGCGATAGAGGATGGCGCCGATCGCCATGAAGGCCGCGCCCTTCATGACCGCATGGTTGGCGATGTGGAGGAAGGCTCCGGTCAGCGCATCGGAATTGGCGATGGCGATGCCGAGCGTGATGTAGCCGATCTGGCCGACCGAGGAGAAAGCGAGCAGTCGCTTGACGTCGTTCTGGAAGATGGCCGCGGCGGAAGCGAGGAACATCGCAGCGAGCGACAGAAGAATGAGGATCGATGCGCCGGAGATTTCGCCGAACTCGCGATGCAGCCCGAAAATGCCGAAGATGTAGCGGGCGAGCAGGTAGACCGCGACCTTGGTGGCGGTGGAAGCGAGCAGCACGGTCGCAGCCGACGGCGCATAGGTATAGGCATTCGGCAGCCAGGCATGCAGCGGGAAGAGCGCCAGCTTGAGCGCGATTCCGACGAGGATGAAGGCCTCGGCGGCGAGCAGCGCGCGCGGCGAAGTAACCTCCGGCAGGCGCTCGGCGATGAGTTCGAGATTGAGCGTCCCCGTCGCGAGATAGAGCAGCCCGACGCCGATGACATAGAAGGTCGCGCCGATGGTGCCGACGATGAGATACTGATAGGCAGCGACGAGCGCCCGGCGGTCGCGGCCGAGCGCGATCAGCGTGTAGGTGGCGAGAGACGAAATCTCGAGGAACACGAAGGCGTTGAACGCGTCGCCGGTGACCGCCATACCGAGCAGGCCCGCGGTCGCGATCAGCATCATGGTGTAGAACCAGGGCTGCCGCCCCTCGTCGATCTCGGACGCGACGCTGAGCCGCGCGAAGACGAGCGTCGCCAGCGCCATGAAGGTGACGACGACGAGGATGAGGACGTTGACAGCGTCGACCCGGTACTCGATGCCGAGTTCCGGCGGGAAACCGCCGAGCGCATAGGAGATCACGCCATTGGCGGCGACCTCGCGCGAGAGGGCGAGCGCCCCGGCAAGGCTCGCGGCGGTGGACGCTATGGCGATCGGCCAGGACGCGGCGGGATGGCGGACGATCGCGACCAGGAGCCCGCCCAGGAGCGGCATCAGGACGACGAGCAACGGCATGTGATGCTGAAGCGCGGCAAGGGTCATGCGCCGCGCTCCTTGCCTTCGGCTTTCGCGGCGTCGCGCGCCAGGATCTCGCTCTCCTCGATCGTGCCATAGGCGCCCTTGATCCGGATCGCCAGCGCGAGGCCGAGGGCGAGCGTGCCGATGCCGACGACGATGGCGGTCAGGATCAGCACATGCGGCAGCGGGTTGGAATAGACCTCGAACCGGTCGTCGAGGATCGGCGCCGTGCCGCCGAAGATCTTGGCCGGCAGCAGGTAGAGCAGGTAGACCGAGGACTGGAACAGCGACAATCCGACGAGCTTCTTGATGAGGTTGCCGCGCGCGATGATCGTATAGAGCCCGGCGACCATCACGATGACGATCACGTAGCGCGTTGCTTCGGAGGCGAGCGTCTCGACGAAGGTCATGTCGGCCGCCGCGCGGCAAAGGCATAGAAAATGGCGATCATGCTGGAGAAGACCGTGACGAAGACGCCAGCCTCGACGAGGAACACACCCCATTCCTGGCCATGCACCGCGTCATGGGCGAGGTGATCGTAATCGAGGAAATTGTCGCCGAGCAGCATGGAGGCGACGCCGACGGCGGCGTAGATCAGAACCCCGCCCGGCACGAGGCGCTCGACGAGCACGGCCGGCACGATGCGCTCCGCAGCGGCCTGACCGTTGATGAGCGCATAGAGGATGACCGCGGCGGCGGCGATCACGCCAGCCTGGAAGCCGCCGCCGGGGCCGTAGTCGCCATGGAACTGCACGTAAAGTGCAAAGAGCAGCAGCGGCGCCAGGATGAACTTGGCCGCGACGCGGAGGATGATGTCGAGGCGCATGCTCAGGACCTCTCGCCGCGCCGGCGCAGGAGCACCATCACGCCGATCGCCGCCGTGAACACGACCGCGGTCTCGCCGAGCGTATCGAAGCCGCGATAGCTGGCGAGGACGGCGGTAACGACATTGGGGATGCCGGTATCGGGAAGCGACCGCTCCAGATAGTCGGCGCCCTGCGCGTGAATGGGCTGATCAGCCGAACCGAAGGACGGCAGGTCGCTCATGCCCCAGACCAGCACGACCGCAGTGATGCCCGAGACGAGGATCGGGACGATACGGCGCTGGCGATCGGCCTCGCCATGGCCGGTCAGGAAAAGCGCGCCGAGGAACAGCACCGTCGAGATGCCGGCGCCGACCGAGGCCTCGGTCATCGCCACATCGACGGCGTCGAGGACGACGAACAGCGTCGCCATGATGAAGCTGTAGGCGCCGAGCAGGATCACGAGGGCGAGCAGGCCACGTACGCGCAGGATCGCCACCGCCAGGACGGCGATGAACCCCATCAGGACGAGCGAGAGCAGCGCCTCGGCGATCAGCGGAGCGTCGGTCATCGGCGTGCCTTCCGCGGCTTGGCGGCGCCGGAGGTCTTCTGCTTGGTGCCGGACTTCTCAGCCGTCTCATGCAGCGGCTTGATGCCGGCGGCGAGCGCCGCGGCGGCCAGTGCATGCGTCGCCGCCGGACCCATGAAGAGCAGGAAGAGCACGAGGCAGATCAGCTTTGCGGCGGCGAAGCTCGGGCCCGCGAGCAGCGCCAGCCCCAGCAGCACCAGCGCCATGCCGGTCGTGTCGGCCAGCGAAGCAGCGTGGATGCGGGTGAAGAGGTCGGGCATCCGCAGGAAGCCGAAGGCGCCGATCACGAAGAAGCCGGCCCCGGCAAGGATCAGAAGGCCGCTCACGATCTGGATGGCGAGACCACCCCATTCGAAACCGGCCATCGTCAATTCTCCTCTGTGGCGGCACCGAGCGCGCCGGCGCGGAAGAATTTCAGCACCGCGAAGGTGCCGACATAGTTGAGGAGCGCATAAGTCAGCCCGAGATCGATGAAATCCGGCCTTCCGCCCACGAAGCCATAAAGCGCGACGATGAGGATCGCCGCATTGCCGATCGTGTTAACGGCCAGCAGACGGTCGAAGATCGTCGGGCCTGCGAGAGCGCGGGCGATCAGCATCATGATCGCGACGAGGACTGCGATCAGCGCGGCGTAGATTGCGATCACGACCGCCCCTCCCCTTCGAAGCGCGCGACGCGCCGCTCCATGCCGCCCTCCTTCAGATCGTCGGCAGCGGCCTTGCTCAGGGCGTGGACTCGAAAGAGGCGCCGCTCACGATCGATGCCGACGGTCACGGTCCCGGGCGTCAGCGTGATCGAATTGGCATAGGTGACGGCGCCGACGACGGATTTCCGCCCGGTGCCGAGCTCGAAGAACTCCGGTGCCACGGGACGGCGCACATCGAGGATCACGCGCGCGACGCCGATGGAGGATTTGATGATCTCCACCGCGAGCCAGGGCCAATAGCTGAGGCCGGCCACGATCCGCTCGACCGGATGCCCCTCTTCGTCGGCGAAGCCTGTAACCCGGCCAATGAGGGCGATGCCGACCGAGACCAGCAACCCGGCGCCGATGAGCCAGAGCGTGTAGTGGCCGGACATCAACAGCCAGAATGCGAAGAGGAAGAGGGCGAGGCTGGCGGTTCTGAGCATCGGCTCCTTTCCCGATCGACTGGATGGCACCTGGGTTCGACTAAAGGGCGCTTCTATTGGACTGACGCGATGGTTCGATTCGCGCCGGAGAAAGAAAAACACGACCATCGGGCGATCCCAAGGCCAATCGGACTTGAGCTTGACGATTGCCTCTCGAACCGGACACTCGGCGCCAGGTTCCGTGGCGGGAGGCGCGGCATGTTCGCTTGGCCATGTTCGCTTGGCGGCGCGCGCCGCGGCCTCTATCTAGGGGCGTCCGGCGGAGCGCGCGTTCCGCTGCGCCATCGCTTCCGGAGATCCATGACCGTGCGCCCGCCCATCGCCGCCCGCCATCCCGTCCGCAACACCGTCCACGGCATCGAGCGCGTCGATGACTATGCCTGGCTCCGAGCCGACAATTGGCAGGAGGTGATGCGCGATCCTGCGACCTTGGCGGCCGATATCCGCGGCTATCTCGAAGCCGAGAACGCCTATACCAAGGCCGAGATGGCCGACACCGAGGCGTTGCAGGCGCTGCTCTTCAAGGAGATGCGCGGCCGCATCAAGGAAGACGACTCCTCCGTTCCGGCGCCCGACGGCCCGTTTGCCTATGCCACGCGCTTCCTCGAAGGCGCCGAGCAGCCGCGCATCGTCCGGACCCCACGCCAAGGCGGCGCGGAAGAGGTGCTGATCGATGTCGACGCGCTCGCCAAGGGTCACGCCTATTATGATCTGGGCGGTGCCGACCACAGCCCCGACCATGCGCTGATGGCCTGGAGCTATGACGACAAGGGCTCGGAATCCTACACGCTCAAGGTCCGCGATCTCGCGACCGGGGAGGATCTCTCCGACGAGATCGAGACCACGACGGGCGGCGCCGTCTGGTCGGCCGACAGCCGGACGCTGTTCTACACGGTTCTCGACGACAACCACCGGCCCTGCCGCATCTATCGCCACCGCGTCGGCACGCCGGCTTCCGAGGACGTCCTCGTCTTCGAGGAAAAAAATCCCGGCTATTTCCTCGGCATCGGCCAGACGCAGTCCGCGCGCTATCTCGTCGTCGATTCGCATGACCACGAGACCTCGGAACTGCATGTGATCGACGCCGAGGCACCCGAGGCCGCTCCGCGGCTGATCGCGCCGCGCCGGCCGGCCGAGGAATACGACCTCGATCACAATGGCGATCACTTCTACATCCTCACCAATGCCGACGGCGCCGAGGACTTCAAGATCGTCACCGCCCCGGTCTCAGCGCCGGGCCGCGAGAACTGGACCGATCTGGTGCCGCACCGGTCGGGACGCCTGATCCTCGGCGTCACGCTGTTCAAGGACTTCATGGTCCGCCTCGAGCGCGAGGGTGGCCTGCCACGCATCGTGATCCGCGCGCTCGCAAGCGGCGAGGAACATGCGATCGCCTTCGACGAGGAGGCCTATTCGCTCGGCCTTTCCGAGGGCTACGAGTTCGACACGACGGTGCTGCGCTTCACCTATTCCTCGATGACGACGCCGTCGCGGGTCTATGACTACGACATGGCGGCGCGCACCCGCGTGCTGCGCAAGGAGCAGGAAGTCCCCTCCGGCCATGATGCGTCGCTCTATGTGACCCGCCGCGTCTTCGCCCCGGCGCATGACGGCGAGACGGTGCCGGTCTCGCTGCTCTATCGCAAGGATACGCCGCTCGACGGCAGTGCCCCGCTGCTCCTCTACGGCTACGGCTCCTACGGCATTACGATCCCCGCCTCGTTCTCGACGACGCGCCTGTCGCTCGTCGATCGCGGCATCGTCTATGCCATCGCCCATATCCGCGGCGGCAAGGACAAAGGCTTCCGCTGGTATGCCGAAGGCCGCCGCGAGAAGAAGGAGAACAGCTTCCGCGACTTCATCGCGGCCGGGGAATTCCTGGCGAAGGAAGGCTTCACGTCGCGCGGGCGGATCGTCGGTTGGGGCGGCTCGGCCGGCGGCATGCTGATGGGCGCCGTCGCCAACATGGCACCCGACCTCTTCGGCGGCATCGTCGCCGAGGTGCCCTTTGTCGACGTGCTGAACACGATGCTCGACGACACGCTGCCGCTGACGCCGCCGGAATGGCCGGAATGGGGCAACCCGATCGCCAGCGAGGACGCCTACCGCACGATCGCCGCCTATTCGCCCTATGACAATGTCGCGGCGAAGGCCTATCCGCCGATCCTCGCCGTCGGCGGCCTCACCGATCCGCGCGTCACCTATTGGGAGCCCGCCAAGTGGGTTGCGAAGCTCCGGGCATCGAAGACGGACGACGCGCTCCTGCTGCTCAAGACCAACATGGACGCGGGCCATGGCGGCGCCTCGGGGCGCTTCGACAGCCTCAAGGAATCGGCCTTCGCGACCGCCTTCGTCCTGAAGGTGACCGGCCGCGCTTGACGACCGGGATCGAAGCGACACCTTGGAAGAAGGGGCTCGCACATCGGCGGGCCTCGCGAAGACAAGGGAGGACCGCGATGCGCATGCCAGCGACGAGCCACATAGCGGGAGCCGTGCTCCTCGCCTTCGCCGCCGCCTCCTGCAGCACGACGACGCCGGGCGGCGGCCAGCGCTTCTATGGCATCCAGGGCTTCGGCGACAATGTCTCGGCGGGCGACTGCCGGGCACTCGCCTCCGAGATCGGACCGCAGAATGTCTGGTTCTCACGGTTCTCAGGCTCGAAGCCCAATCCGTGGGACACCGGCCTCTGGCCGGCCTGGGGCAATGGCTGTTTCAAGACCCAGGCGGAATGCAAGCGCTGGCTCTACAACGTCCAGTCCGGCTGGCCGCAGCTCATGGATTTCACCTTCTGCCAGCGCGGTCTGCAGAAGGCATGAACGCAAAAGAAAAGCCCCGGCGCTGGGCCGGGGCTATGATCGTCGGTCTCGTGTGAGACGGGTTTACGCCTTCTCGTAGAGCTCGAGCACGTAGTCCCAGTTGATCAGGCTGTCGACGAACGCCTCGAGATATTTCGGGCGGGCGTTGCGATAGTCGATGTAATAGCTGTGCTCCCAGACATCGACGCCGAGGATCGGGGTCGCGCCATGAACGAGCGGGTTCTCGCCGTTCGGGGTCTTGGAGATGGCGAGCTTGCCGTCCTTCACCGAGAGCCAGGCCCAGCCGGAGCCGAACTGCGTCGTGCCGGCTGCGATGAAATCGGTGCGGAACTTGTCGTAGCCGCCGAGATCGCTGTCGATCGCGGCCTGCAGCTTGCCCGGCAGCTTGTTGCCGCCACCGTCTTTCTTCATCCACTTCCAGAAATGGATGTGGTTGTAGTGCTGGCCGGCATTGTTGAAGAGGCCGGCATTCTTGCCGTAGCTCTCCTTGACGATCTCTTCGAGGCTCTTGTCCTCGAGGCCCGAGCCCTTCAGCAGGTTGTTGCCGTTGGTGACATAGGCCTGATGGTGCTTGTCGTGATGGTACTCCAGCGTCTCCTTCGACATCAAGGGCGCGAGCGCCTCGTAGTCATAAGGGAGCGGGGGAAGTTCGAAAGCCATCGGAGCAACTCCTGTCGGATCGGTGGGACGGACCGGGCATGCGCATCGGAAACGGCGGTTCCCGGTGCTGGTTCCGGGTGGCACCATAGGCATCGGGCGGGCCGGCGGCAACCGACGAATTGGCGACTTCCAACCCCGCGCGGGCGCGCTGCGCATCGCATGCCGGATGCGCCAACCGATGCTCCCGTCGCCCGCTCACGGCGGATCATATTTGCGTTATGAACCGTGGGATGCTTGTGGCGGCGGACGGCTTCGGGTCACTCTCTTGAACAGTTCCGAACAAAGGGGTGACGGAATGCGGAAACTGGTTGCGGCGGCCTGTGCGGCCATCGTCATTGCATCGGCGGGTTTCGCCATGGCGGCCTCCGATCTCGGCAAGCAGCGCGAGGCCGACATGAAGGCCATCGGCGGCGCGCTCAAGGCTGCGTCAGGCTTCGCGACGGGCAAGGAAGCCTATGACGCGGCCGCCGCCAAGGCGGCGATGGAGACGATCGCCGCCAAGGCGACCAAGTTCCCGACGCTGTTCCCGGAGGGTTCCGAGAAGGCGGACGGCGCCGCTTCCCCGAAGATCTGGGAGAACAAGGCCGATTTCGAGGCACATGCCGCCAAGCTCGCCACCGACGCCAAGGCCGCGGCGACGGCCGCCGACAGCGGCGCCGAGGCCTTCAAGACCGCCTTCGGCACCGTCGCTGCCAACTGCAAGAGCTGCCACCAGCTCTATCGCCTGTCCGACTGAGTCTGACAGCCGATGCTTCGTCGCCTCGGGATCGCCGTGGTCGCACTCGCCCTGCTCGGCGGCGCGGCTTTCTGGGTGCTGACGGCGCCGAAGCCTCTGGCGGCGGCGGATATTCCCGATCGTCCCGGCGATCCGGCGAGGGGCGAACTGCTGTTCTGGGCCGGAGGCTGCGTCTCCTGCCATGCGGCGCCGGGCGCCAAGGGCGACGACAAGCTCGTCCTTTCGGGCGGCGAGGCGATCGTCTCGCCGTTCGGTACTTTCCATCCGCCGAACATCTCGCCTGACAAGACCCACGGCATCGGCAGTTGGTCGACGCTCGATTTCGTCAACGCGATGAAGCGGGGACTCGGTCCGGGTGGCGAGCAGCTCTACCCATCCTTCCCCTATACCTCCTACCAGAGGATGCCGATCGGCGACCTCGTCGATCTCAAGGCCTATCTCGACACGCTGCCGCCATCGGCCGCCGATGCGCCTCAGCACGAGCTGCCGTTCCCGTTCTCGATCCGGCGCGGAATTGGCCTCTGGAAGCTGCTCTATCTCGACGGCGAGACCTTCGAGCCGGACCCGGCCAAAAGCGACGAGATCAATCGCGGCGCGTATCTGGTCGAGGGACCGGGCCACTGCAACGAGTGCCACACGCCGCGCAACATGCTGGGCGCGCTCGACTATTCGCATCATCTCGCCGGTGCGCCGAACCCGTCGGGCAAGGGCTTCGTGCCCAACATCACCGGCGGCAAGGGCGGGATCGGCGACTGGTCGGCCGAGGACATCGCCAATTTCCTCGAGACCGGCATGACGCCCGATTTCGACAGCGTCGGCGGCACCATGGTCGAGGTTCAGGAGAACATGGCGCATCTCCCCGCCTCGGACCGCGCCGCCATCGCCGCCTATCTCAAGGACCTGCCGCCGCTGCCCCGCAGCGACGGCGGCGGCTGATGATTCAACATTTTTCTACACCCGTTGTCGAAATGGACGCATTCGCTCCGACATGGCAGTGAAGCGGGATGGTCCGCTTCCGGCCAGCGCCGTCCCCATCGGAGAGATGCGATGCAATACGCCATTCTTTTCTATGAGACCGACAAGGAATTCGCGACCCGCGACCACGACGCGGAAGGTGCCGCCTATTGGGGCGCCTGGCGGTCCTTCGTGGACGAGATCACGGCGAGCGGCATCGTCCGTGGCGGCGCCGGCCTGCTCAGACCGCAGACCGCCACGACGGTCCGCCTCGCCGACGGCCGCAAGCATGTGCAGGACGGCCCCTTTGCGGCGGCCAAGGAGCAGCTCGCCGGCTTCTTCCTGATCGAGGTGCCGGACATCGATGCCGCTCTCGCATGGGCGGCCAAGGCACCCTGCGCGCCGATCGGCGTCGAGGTGCGGCCGACGCTGTCCGGCATGTGACGGCGGCCTTAAGGGAAACGCCCTCATGCGGCCGGTCGAGCAGGCGGTCCGGGAGAGCTTCGGGCGGCTGGTCGCGATCCTCGCCAGCCGGGGACGCGACCTCGCCGCAGCCGAGGACGCGCTCGCCGATGCCGTGCTCGCGGCGCTCGAACGCTGGCCGGCGGACGGCGTCCCGGACCGGCCCGAAGCCTGGCTGGTGGCGGTCGCTCGCCGCCGCCTCGCCGACCGCTTCCGCCGCTCGAAGGCCGATGCCGGGCTCGAACATTCCCTCTCGATCCTCGCCGAACTCCTGGTCGAGGAACCCGCCGACGGCGCAGCCTTTCCCGACGAGAGGCTGCGCCTTCTCTTCGTCTGCGCCCATCCCGCGATCGAGGAAACGATCCGCGCGCCGCTGATGCTGCAGGCCGTTCTCGGGCTCGATGCCGCGCGGATCGCAGCCGCCTTCCTCGTTCCGGCCGCGACCATGGGTCAGCGGCTGGTGCGGGCCAAGGCGAAGATCCGCGATGCCGGGATCCCCTTCGCGATCCCGGAAGCACGCGAACTGCCGGAGCGCGTCGAGAGCGTGCTCGAAGCCATCTACGCCGCCTTCAGCAGCGGATGGGACGATATCAGTGGCGGCTCTGAGACGTCAGGAAGCCTGGCCGAAGAGGCGACCTGGCTCGGCCGGGTGCTCACCCGCCTGATGCCCGGCGAGGCGGAGCCGCTCGGCCTTCTCGCCCTGATGCTGCACAGCGAAGCCCGCCGACCGGCGCGGCGCGACAGTGCGGGGCGCTACGTCCCCTTCTCGGAACAGGAGACCGGTCTCTGGCACAGAGCGATGATCGCGGAGGCGGAGGCGACGCTCGGCCGCGCCGCCGCGATGCACAAGCCCGGCCGCTTCCAGATCGAGGCCGCCATCCAGTCGGCGCAGGTCGGCGCCCGCCTCACCGGCAGCCCCGGCCCCGATGTCATCGCGCTGCTGCATGAGGCGCTGTGGGCGCATGCGCCGCGGATCGGCGTCGCCGTGGCACGGGCGGTGGCAGTCGCAGACGCCCGGGGAGCCGACGCCGGCCTGGCGCTCCTCGACGAGCTGCCCAGCGGAGCGGTCGCCGCCTATCAGTCCTATCACGCCGCGCGGGCGGACCTGCTCGCCCGCACCGGCCGTGCCGACGAGGCCTTCGCGGCCTTTGCATCCGCGATTGCCTTGACCGGCGACGTCGCGATCCGCGACCATCTCGCGGAACGCCAGCGGCGGCTCGTCAGCTAGCGTTCACCTCTGGCCGGACTTGATCCACTTCGTGATGACCGGCGGCTCGTAGCTGCGATAGCGCGCGATGAGCCGCTCGGGGTCTTCCTCGACGATGAGCATCTCGCGATGCTCCTTGCGCATGAAGCCTTCCTCCGCCTGGTGGTCGAGGAAGGTCAAGAGCTTGCCGTAGAAGCCGGCGATGTCGAGGACGCCGACCGGCTTGCCGTGATAGCCGAGCTGCGCCCAGGTCCAGATCTCGAAGAGTTCTTCCAGCGTGCCGAGCCCGCCCGGCAGCGCCACGAATCCCTCGGCCATGTCGGCCATCTTCGCCTTGCGCTCATGCATCGAGCCGACGATGTGCAGTTCGGTGAGGCCGTGATGCGCGACCTCCTTGTCGACCAGCGCCTGCGGGATGATGCCGATCGCCGTTCCGCCGGCCGCGAGCACGGCATCGGCCACCGCGCCCATGAGGCCGACCTTGGAGCCGCCATAGACGAGGGCAGCGTCGTGCGCCGCGATTGCCTCGCCGAGCGCGACGGCGGCGGCGCGATATTCGGGCCGGAAGCCTTCGTTGGAGCCGCAGAAGACGCAGAGCCGCATCAGCGCGCTCCTTCCGAAAGGGCTGCGAGGATGCGCGCCCAGGAGCGGATGCCGCGATGATAGCTTTCGAGATTGTATTTCTCGTTGGGCGAATGGATGCGGTCGTCATCGAGCGAGAAGCCGACCATCAGCGCATCGAGGCCGAGCACGGACTTGAAGTCGCCCGCAACGGGGATGGAGCCGCCCGAGCCGATGGTGACGCAGGGCTTGCCCCATTCCTCCGTCAGCGCGGCGCGGGTCTTCACCAGCGCCGGGATATCGGCCGGCAGGCGGACGCCGGGCGACCCGCCATGGCCGATGAACTCGGCCGAGCAATCGGCCGGGAGCTTCGCGCGGACATAGGCGCGGAAGCTCTCGCGGATCTTCTCCGGATCCTGACGGTCGACGAGGCGAAACGAGACCTTGGCATGCGCCTTGGACGGGATCACCGTCTTGAAGCCCTTGCCGGTATAGCCGCCCCAGATGCCGTTGACCTCGCAGGTCGGCCGCGCCCAGACCTTCTCGATGATGCTGCGCCCCTCTTCGCCAGCCGGCACCGAAAGGCCGACCTCGCCGAGAAAGGCGGCCTCGTCGAAGCCGAGGCCCTGCCATTCCGCCTTGGTCGCCTCGGGCACTTCGCCGACGCCGTCATAGAATCCGGGCAGCGTGACGCGGCCCGTCTCGTCGCGGAGGCCGTCGAGGATGTTGCAGAGGACATGGATCGGATTGCGCGCCGCGCCGCCATACATGCCGGAATGCAGATCGCGCGAGGCGGCGGTGACGACGATCTCCTCGCCGACCATGCCGCGCAGCATGGTGGTGACAGCGGGCGTCGTCGCATCCCACATGCCGGTATCGCAGACAAAGGCGAAATCGGCGGCGAGTTCGGCCTTGTTGGCCTCCATGAACGGCACGAGGTTGTGGCCGCCCGATTCTTCCTCGCCCTCGAAGAGCATCGAAACCTGGACGGGCAGCGATCCGGTCACCGCCTTCCAGGCGCGGCAGGCTTCGACGAAGGTCATGAGCTGGCCCTTGTCGTCGGAGGTGCCGCGGCCGACGATCTGCTTGGCGCCATTCGGCCCGGCAACGACCTTGGGCTGGAAGGGCGGGCTCGACCAGAGGTCGAGCGGATCGACCGGCTGCACATCATAGTGACCGTAGAAGAGGACATGCGGCCCGGCGCCGCCGGGGGCACGGCCGACGACCATCGGGTGGCCCGGCGTCGGCCGGACCGAGGCCTCGAAGCCGATTCCCTGAAGCGCGTCGGCAAGCCACTCGGCCGCCTGCAGGCAGGCGCCGGCATAGGCCGGATCGGTCGAGATGCTCTCGATCTCGACGAGGCGGAACAGTCGCTCGAGGCTGTTGCCGATATCGGCATCGATATGGGCGAGGACGTCGGGAAGGCGGTCGGTCACGGAAGGTCTCCGGCAGGCAGGGCCGTCCGGCCCATGGTCGTTCAGGGAGCGACCCTGAATACGCCGCCGCCCGTCCGATGGAAAGGCGCGATCAGCGCGCGAGGGTCTGGCGCCGCTGCGGCACGGGCTCGGCCAGGGCGATCTCCTGGATCAGCTTGCGGCGGACGGCATCGGCGAAGCGGCCCGTACCCTCGGCGACCATGACGAAGGAGGCGGGGCCGCCGATGACGTCGCGGGCGTAGTGTTCGGAAAGGCTCATGCCGCCGGGCCCGCGAACGCCGCCGCCGGGCCGCGCGATGACGAGGCCGTTGATCGTGATGCCCTCGGCCAGGGCGGCTGCGCGCGCCGGGGCCAGAGGCGGCCCGCCGATCTGCGGCCCGTCGCCGGAAACATCGATCACCTTGGAAAGGCCCTCATAGCCGTTCTCGCGGATGCGGTCGGCGGCATAGGCGATGGCGCCCGAAATCGAATTGTAGCCATAGGCCTGGCGCGGGCTCGAGACGAGCTTGTCGGCAAAGACGGCGGCGCTGGCCGCGTCGCGCACGACATGCCAGTCGACGATCGTGTGCTGGGAGGCGGCGCCGCCCCATTCGACATAGGTGATCGCGATGGCGCCGACCGGTCCCGCGCCGATGGCGGCGAGCACTTCGGCGCTGGTGATCGCCTCGGCATAGCCGCGGCGCTGCAGCGCCAGCTCGTCATTGTCGATCGATCCTGACCCGTCCGCCGCCAGGACGAGTTCGACATCCACGTCCTCGGCGAGCGCCGGAAACGCGACGGCGAGGAGAAGCGCGATCAGCACGGTCCGCATGGCGATGGCTCCGACGTCTCAGGGTCGAGAGGCCAGTATGCCCGCGAAAGCCGGCGCCGCGTCAGGGCGATTCGACGGCGTGCGCGATATCGGTCTTCACGAAATCGTCACCCTTGAAGAGCAACGCCGCGCCATGCGCCTTGGCGAGGGCATAGGCGAAGCAATCGCCCATGTTGAGCGCGGCCGGGTGGCGGCCCTTGCCGAAGCGGTCGAAAGCCTCAAGGGCACCATGACCCTGGCTGGGCTCGATCGGCACGATCTCGATCGCAAGGTCGCTAACAAGTTCGTCGACATCGGCCACGGCCTCACGGACAGTCGATTCGAACCGTCTGCGGACAGCCAAGGCAGCCTCAAAAACCGCCAGTGGCGACGTTACGGCACGCTCGCCCCGGGAAAGCACGTCGATGAACCGATCCGCCTCGGGCTCGCGAAGGATGATCGCCGCCAGAGCAGAAGCGTCGACGAAGATCATTCGTCGTTCAGCCAATCATAGAACGCCTTGTCGGCCTCAAGGCCGGTCGGCTTCCGCGCCGCGACGCGATCCTGCAATGCGCGAACAGCTGCGATACGACGCGCCTTCTCTTCCTCGGAAATAGCCACGCGTGGCTCTCCGAGCGCCTGCACCAGTGCGAGCTTCACGGCCTCGGTCTTGCTGACGCCCTTGCGGGCGGCCAGCTCTCCGGCAAGCCGGTTCACTTCCTCGTTGCGGATGTTGAGCGGCATCGGCGCCTCCCGTGTAGACACGGCAATATAGTGTCTACACACCAATCGCTGCAATCATCAGCGGCGCAGGATACCGCCGAGCATGCCGCGCACGATCGCCCGGCCGACGGAGGCGCCGGTGGTGCCGCCGATGCTGCGGCCGATATCCGCCGCGACCTGGCCGGCGACACGGTTGGTGACGGTCCGCGTCACCTCGCGAGCAACGCGCTGCGTCGCGGTCAGCCGCTCGCCGCGCCGGACATTGGTGCCGAGAATACCGCCGAGGATGCCGCCGAGATCGACGCCGCCGGCGCCCTGCGGCGCCTCGGCCGGTGTCTGCCCTGCCGGCGGCTGGCCGGCCGGCGCCTGCTGCGGAGCGGGCGCGGTGGCCGCAGCCTGCCGGCCGAGTACCTCATAGGCCGACTCGCGGTCGATGGTCTTGTCATAGGTCATGCCGACCGGGCTCATCGCGATGATCGCGCGGCGCTCGTCGTCGCTGATCGGCCCGACCTGCGAGGATGGCGGGCGGACGAAGGTGCGCTCGACGATGCTTGGAACGCCTTTCGGCTCCAGCATCGAGACCAGCGCCTCGCCGACACCGAGTTCGGTGATGGCATCCGCGGTCTTGAAGGCCGGGTTCGGGCGGAAGGTGTCGGCGGCGACCTTCACGGCCTTCTGGTCGCGCGGTGTATAGGCGCGCAGCGCATGCTGCACGCGGTTTCCGAGCTGGCCGAGCACGGTATCGGGGATGTCGAGCGGGTTCTGCGTCACGAAATAGACGCCGACGCCCTTGGAGCGGATGAGGCGCACCACCTGCTCGACCTTGGCAAGCAGGGCCTTGGGCGCATCGTTGAAGAGGAGATGCGCCTCGTCGAAGAAGAAGACGAGCCGCGGCTTCTCCGGATCGCCCACCTCCGGCAGAGCCTCGAACAATTCGGACATCAGCCAGAGCAGGAAGGTCGCATAGAGCTGCGGCGAGGCCATCAGCTTGTCGGCGGCGAGCACGTTCACGACGCCGCGGCCATCAATGGTCGTGCGCATCAGGTCGGCGATTGCCAGAGCGGGTTCGCCGAAAAAGGCGTCGCCGCCCTGGTTCTCAAGGATCAGCAGCTGACGCTGGATGGCGCCGACCGTCGCCTTGGCGACATTGCCGTAGCGCATGGCCTCGGCATTGTTCTCGATCAGGAAGGCGAGCATCGCCCGGAGGTCCTTCAGGTCGAGCAGCAGCAGGCCGTTGTCGTCGGCCATGCGGAAGGCGATGTTGAGGACGCCCTCCTGCGTCTCGTTGAGCCCCATCAGGCGGGCCAGCAGCAACGGCCCCATCTCGCTCACCGTGGTGCGGATCGGGTGGCCCTGCTGGCCGAAGAGGTCCCAGAACACCGTCGGGCAGGGCGAATAGGCGAGTTCGCCAGCAAGCCCGATCTCCTCGGCCCGCTTCACTACCCAGTCGCGCGGCGTGCCGGGTCGGGAGATACCGGAGAGATCGCCCTTGATGTCGGCGCAAAACACCGGGACTCCGGCATGCGAGAAGCCCTCGGCGAGCACCTGCAGCGTCACCGTCTTGCCGGTGCCCGTCGCGCCCGTCACCAGCCCGTGTCGGTTGGCAAGCCCGAGCAGGAGATATTGCGGCGTTTCGCTCGCGCCGAGGAAGATCCTGTCGGGCTGAAGCAGCGGCATCGAGCGTCTCCGGAAGGCTTGTCTGGTTGGCGAGAGCGTCGCGATTTGTGGCGACGAAATCAAGCGAGCCGCGCGGTTGCCTTTGCCGGCTTGTGGCGCCAACATCGGCCGGTGGCCGCGCAGACGGCCTGTTTCGGGGGAAACCACCATGAGCTATCCGATCATCGACATCGAGGGCATCGGCAAGACCTTCGCCGAGAAGCTGACCGCAGCCGGAATCCGCACGACCAGCGCGCTGTTGGAGGCGGCCAAGGACCCGAAGGGCCGCAAGGCACTCGCCGGATCGACGGGCATCGACGAGACGAAGATCCTCAATTGGGCCAACAAGGCCGACCTGATGCGGGTCAAGGGGATCGGCGAGGAGTATTCCGACCTGCTGGAAGCGGCAGGCGTCGATACGGTCAAGGAACTGCGCAACCGCCGCGCCGACAATCTCACGGCGAAATTGGCCGAGATCAACGCCGCGAAGAAGCTCGTGCGCCAGCTTCCCTCGGAGAAGCAGGTGGCCGGGTGGATCGAACACGCCAAGACCCTGCCGGCGGTCCTCAGCTACTGAGGGCGCTCCGGCACGGACTTAACCGGCGCCCGCCCGGCGGATAGACTGGCCGCGAGCAGACAACCGGCTGCGGCCGGAAGCGGAGGATGAACGCGTGGCGCCGCAGAAGAGCGACGAGGCCAGGGGCGCCTGGCTTCGGCTTGTTGAACGGACCCTGGACGGGCGGCCGGTGTCGTCTCTGGCGGCACGGATCGAGCCGTCGATCGCGGTCGAGCCGCTGGCGCCGGCAGGCAGGCTGCCGCCCCTGTGGTCGCGTGGCGGCGCGGCCTGGACGCGGCTGATGCGGCTCGACAGGGTCGACCCGGATGCCGCGATGCGCGGCATCGCAAGCGGCGCGGACGGCATAGAAATGGTGCTCGCCGGTGCGCCCACCGCATGGACCGGCGGCATCGCGCCGGACGCGCTGGAACCACTCCTCGGACAGCTGCCGATCGACCGGCTCGCGCTGCGCTTCTCGGCCGGGGCGCGGATCGATGTCGCGGCGACCATCGACACCGCCGTCGCTGCCGCAAGGCTCGATCCGTCGCTGATGCGCGTCGCGTTCGGGCTCGATCCGATCGGCGCGGATTTCGAGAAGGACCAGCGCCACGGGCTCGTCGCCATGGTCGGGCGGCTCGCCGGACGCGGCTATGCCGGGCCGTTCGTCAGCGCCGACGGGCGGCCGATTCATGCGGCGGGCGGCTCAGCGAGCACGGAACTCGCCTACGCCGCTGCCAGCTTCGTGACGCTGCTGCGGACGCTGCTCGACGGCGGCGTCGCGGAGGGCGTTGCGCTTGTGGCGATCGACGTGGTGCTGACGGCCGATGCGGACCAGTTCGTGACGATGGCGAAGCTGAGGGCGATGCGGCTCGTGCAGGCGCGCATCCTCGCCGCCGCCGGGCTGCCGCAGGTCGCTCTCAATCTCCATGCCGAGACGGCCTGGTCGATGCTCGCCGCCGAGGACGAGGGATCGAATGTCGTGCGCTCGACGATCGCGGCGCTCGCGGCGGCGCTCGGCGGTGCCGATTCCATCGCCGTTCTGCCGCATCACGCCGCGAGCGCGCCGGACGATGCCGAGGCGGAGCGGCTGGCGCTGACCCTGCAGGCGATCCTGGCCGAGGAAGCGCGGCTCTTTGCCGTCGACGATCCCGGCGCGGGCTCGGGGACGGTCGAGAGCCTGACCTTGGCGCTCGCGGAGGCGGCATGGTCGCTGCTACAGGAGATCGAGCGCGAGGGCGGCCTTCCTGCCGCGATCCGCTCGGGCTGGCTCGCCACGCGCATCGCCGCCGATCGCGACGAGGGCCGGCGCCGCATCGCTTCCGGCGAGGCGCCGATTATCGGCGTCACGCTGCACCGCGCCGATGGCGCCGCCCTGCCCGATCCGGCCGCTGATGATCCGGCAGACGGCCCGTTCGCTCCGCGCCGCCGCGCCGCGCCCTTCGAGAGGCGATCCGCATGAGCCGCCTGCCCGACTTTTCGACCATCCCCTTCGCGGTAGAAAACCTGCCGCCGCGCGGCGAGGTTCGCCGCTGGACCTCGGCGGAAGGCATCCCGCTCACCAGCCGCGCGACGGCGGACGACCGCGATGCGAGCGGTTTCGCCGAGACGCTGCCGGGCCTGCCGCCTTTCACGCGCGGGCCCTATCCGACCATGTATGTCCAGCAGCCCTGGACCATCCGGCAATATGCCGGCTTCTCGACCGCCGAGGCGTCGAACGCCTTCTATCGCCGCAACCTCGCCGGCGGCCAGATGGGCCTCTCCGTCGCTTTCGATCTCGCCACGCATCGCGGCTATGATTCCGATCATCCGCGCGTCGCCGGCGATGTCGGCATGGCAGGCGTCGCGATCGACTCGATCCTCGACATGCGCCAGCTCTTCGACGGCATCCCGCTCGACAAGATGAGCGTCTCGATGACGATGAACGGCGCCGTCCTGCCGGTGATGGCGCTCTACATCGTCGCGGCGGAAGAACAGGGCGTGCGGCCGGACCAGCTTTCCGGGACCATCCAGAACGACATCCTCAAGGAGTTCATGGTCCGCAACACCTATATCTATCCGCCGACGCCCTCGATGCGGATCGTCTCGGACATCTTCGCCTATACCTCGCGCGAGATGCCGAAATTCAACTCGATCTCGGTGTCGGGCTATCACATGCAGGAGGCGGGAGCGACCGCCGACCTCGAACTCGCCTATACGCTCGCCGACGGGCTCGACTATATCGGCGCCGGCGTCGCGACCGGCCTCGACGTCGATGCCTTCGCGCCGCGCATCTCGTTCTTCTGGGCGGTCGGCATGGATTTCTTCGCCGAGATCGCGAAGCTGCGCGCCGGGCGGCTGCTCTGGTCGGAACTGGTGGCGGAGCGCTTCCAGCCGAAAAGCGCGAAATCGCTGGCGCTGCGCGCGCATTGCCAGACCTCGGGCTGGTCGCTGACGGCGCAGGATGTCGCCAACAACATCGTGCGGACCGCGGTCGAGGCGATGGCCGCCACCGAGGGCGGCACGCAGTCATTGCATACCAACGCTTATGACGAGGCGCTGGCGCTGCCGAGCGACGCCTCGGCCCGCATCGCGCGCAACACGCAGCTGATACTGCAGAAGGAAAGCGGCATCACGCGCTTCATCGACCCGTTCGGTGGCTCCTATTTCGTGGAGAGCCTGACGGCGGCGCTCGCCGGCCGCGCCCGCGCCCATATCGCGGAGATCGACGCCGCGGGCGGCATGGCGAAGGCGATCGCCGCCGGCATCCCGCAAAGGCGGATCGAGGAGGCGGCGGCGCGCACGCAGGCCCGCATCGATTCCGGCGAGCAGACGGTCGTCGGCGTCAATGCGCTGCGCCGCGCCGACGAGCCGCCCGTCGAGGTGCTGAAGATCGACAATTCGGCGGTCCGCGCGGCGCAGATCGAGAAGCTTCAGCGCCTCCGCGCCGAACGCGACGGCAGCCGCGTCGCGGCGGCGCTCGCTGCGCTGACGGCGGCCGCCGGCTCGGGAGCCAATCTCCTCGCCGCCAGCGTCGAGGCGGCGCGCGCCGGCGCGACGGTCGGCGAGATGAGCGCGGCGCTGGAAAGCGTCTTCGCCCGGCATCAGGCGGTGCCAAGCGTCGTCGAAGGCGTCTATGCCCGCGAGAGCTGCGCGGTCGATTCGATCGCCGAGATCCGTGGGCTCACGGAGGCCTTCCGGGAAAATGCGGGGCGGCCTCCGCGCATCCTCGTCGCGAAGGTCGGCCAGGACGGCCACGATCGCGGCCAGAAGGTCGTCGCCTCGGCGCTCGCCGATCTCGGCTTCGAGGTGGATATGGGTCCCCTCTTCCAGACGCCGGACGAGGCGGCGGCGCAGGCCATCGCCGACGACGTCCATATCGTCGGGGTCTCGTCGCTCGCCGCCGGCCACCTGACGCTCGTGCCGGCGCTCAAGAAGGCGCTGGTCGCGGCCGGCCGCGGCGACATCATGGTCGTGGTGGGCGGCGTCATCCCGCCGCAGGATTTCGCGGCGCTGCGGGATGCCGGCGCCGAGGCGATCTTCCCGCCGGGAACGGTCATCACGGAAGCGGCCGCGGACCTTCTCGAAACGCTCAACCAGCGTCTCGGCTACGCGCAGCGGCCGCCGGTCTGACGACGCCGAAAAGCCGCCCCGGCGTGGGTCCGGGACGGCTCTTCGGATGGTGCGACCAATCAGGCCTTCGATCAGGTCTTCAACGGATCAGGCCTTGGGCACCAGCACGGCGTCGATCACATGGATCACGCCATTCGACTGGTTGACGTCGGCGATCGTCACCTTGGCCTTGTTGCCCGAGGTGTCGGTGACGATGACGTCATTGCCTTCCTGCGTGAAGGTCAGCACGGCGCCATTGACGGTCTTCACCTCGGCCTTGCCGCCGCCGGCCTTGATCGCCGCCACGACATCGGCCGCGGCGAGCTTGCCGGGGATAACGTGATAGGTGAGGACCGCGACCAGCTTGTCCTTGTTGGCCGGGATCAGCAGCGTGTCGACGGTGCCGGCCGGCAGCTTGGCGAAGGCCTCGTTGGTCGGGGCGAAGACGGTGAAGGGACCGGCGCCGGACAGGGTCTCGACGAGGCCCGCCGCCTTGACGGCCGCGACGAGCGTGGTGTGGTCCTGCGAGTTGACCGCGTTCTCGATGATGTTCTTGTTGGCATACATCGGCGCGCCGCCGACGGTCACCGTGTCCTGGGCGAAGGCCACAGGGGCGGTGACGGCGGCTCCGGCGAGGAGAGCGGCCGAAAGGGCGATGGCACGCGACAGCGCGGTGATGGACGAGGTCTTGGCGTTGCTCGAGATCATCGGGAGTCTCCGTTATGGGTCATCGTTGGTCTTCGGGGGTGACGGAGCCGGCGCCGCTCGGGAAGCCGCTCCGCCATGCGTCAGCCAGGCAGAAGGACGGTGTTGATGACGTGGATCACGCCGTTCGACTGCATGACATTCGGAATGGTCACCTTCGCGCGGTCGCCCTTGGCGTCGACGATGGTGATGGACTTGCCCTTGACGTAGAAGGCGAGCGTCTTGCCCTCGACGGTCTTGTATTCGGCCTTGCCGCCATGCTTCTTCGCGGCCGCCATGATGTCGGCGGCCGTCAGACGGCCGGGCACCACGTGATAGGTCAGGATATCGACCAGCATCTTCTTGTTTTCGGGCTTCAGCAGCGTCTCCACCGTGCCGGCCGGAAGCTTCGCGAAGGCGGCATTGGTCGGCGCGAAGACGGTGAACGGGCCGGGGCCGGAGAGCGTGTCGACGAGGCCGGCCGCCTTCACGGCGGCAACGAGCGTCGTGTGATCCTTCGAGTTGACGGCGTTCTCGACGATGGTCTTCGAGGGATACATCGGCGCGCCGCCGACCATCACGGTTTTGGCGAGCGCAGGCGCCTCGAAGGCGACGGTGCCGGTGAGCGCGACGGCTGCGATGGCAGCCGCTTTGAGGGCGGTCCTGAGAGAACGCATAGTCATTCCTCCTCAGCGCGAGCATTCTTGCCGGCGCATCGTCTTCATTGATCATTATCGGAAGTTCCAAGTCACGGAATGGCGTGCATGGCGCATAGCCTATGCGTCACGTGCTCATACATCCAACGGCCTGGTCTGATTTAGTTTCGCCAGAACACTCTTGCTTGGCGTCGTTGCTTACAGGACCTTGTACGGCGCATTTGGCAGCTTGGTTTCGCGGATTGGTGATTTTATCGATCACGACAGCGTGAACGCAAAGCGTTGCGCATCCTGGTGCCGTGCGAGCATCGCTTTGCTTGCACGACCCTGGCGGCGGACCTATTGTCCGCCGCCGAGCGGAGAATTCGATGAAGCCGACGAACCCTGTCTTTACCGGCCTGCCGACGACGATCTTCGAGGTCATGTCGCGGCTCGCCATCGAGCACAAGTCGATCAATCTCGGGCAGGGCTTTCCGGATGTCGACGGACCGGAGGATGTCCGCCGTTTCGCCGCCGATGCGCTGATGGCCGGGCCTAACCAGTATCCGCCGATGATGGGCGTGCCGGAGCTACGCCAGGCGGTGGCCGAGGCCAACCGCCGCTTCTACGGCCTCGATGTCGACTGGAAGAGCGAGGTGCTCGTCACGTCCGGCGCCACCGAGGCACTCGCCGACATCATCACCGCGGTGATCGAGCCCGGCGACGAGGTGGTGCTGATCGAGCCGCTCTATGACTGCTATCTGCCGCTGGTGAAGCGGGCCGGCGGCATTCCGCGCCTCGTCCGCATCACGCCGCCGGAATGGCGGCTCGACGTCGAAGCGCTGGAGGCCGCGTTCTCGCCGCGCACCAAGGCGATCCTGATCAACAATCCG
>CAWZZK010000259.1:0-8546 GCA_963966455.1 Kaistia sp.
AAAGGGTCGTGTGTTCGGATCGTCGTGAGGCGGCTGGCGACGGTACCCCCCTCTGCATATCTCCCCCACAAGGGGGAGAGGGCCGGCCACGGCTTTCATCGATGCCGCGCACCGGAGGCGGGTCTCCCTCTCCCGCGAAGCGGGGGAGGGTTGGGGAGGGGGTCTGCTCCGTAGGGTGTCGGTCGAGCCCCTCAGCCCGCGATCACCTTGCCGCGCTTCAGCACCGTGCGTCCGCCCGGCACGCCGGCGACCGCTTCGGGGACCGAGCCGGCCGGGATGAGCACGAGATCGGCGCGGCAGCCGGGTGCGAGGCCGTAGCCTTCGAGGCCGAGCACGGCGGCCGGGAGGGCCGTCACCATCTGGAAGGCGTGCGCGACGTCCTCGTCGGCGTTGAAGTCCTGCCGGTAGCCGACGATCATCGCCCGGCGCAGCAGATCGCCGTCGCCATAGGGCGACCAGGCATCGCGGATATTGTCCGATCCGGCGAAGACGGTGACGCCCTCGGCCTTCAGCCGCTTGACGGGCGGCATGGCGACCGGGCCGGGACCGTTGGTCATGATCGCGACGCGGCTCTCGGCGAGCGCCTTGGCGGTGCGGGCGAAGTCCGCCGGATCGATCATGCCGAGCGCGAAGGCATGGCTCACATTGACGCGGCCCTCGAGCCCCGATGCCTTTGTGCGGTCGGCGATCTGGCGAAGCTCGAAGGCGCCGAGCGGACCTGGATCATGCAGATGGATGTCGACGCCGGCGCCATGCTTCTCGGCGAGGTCGAACACGGTATCGAGATGGCCGGTCACATCGTCGTCGATGCCCGCCGGATCGAGCCCGCCGACGAGATCGGCGCCCTCGCGCATCGCCGCGTCGAGAAGATCGGCCGTGCCCGGATCCTTGAAGATGCCGCTCTGCGGGAAGGCGACGATCTCGATATCGACGAGGTGGCGATAGCGCTCGCGCAGCGCCAGCAGCGCATGCAGGCCCTTGAGGCCGACTTCGGTGTCGATGTCGACATGGCTGCGGATCGAACCGGTGCCGAAGGCCGCCACCTGCTCGATCAGCCGGCCGCCGCGCTCCTCGACCGGCATGGTCAGCGTGCGGCGGAGATGCTTCTCGGCGGCGATGCGCTTCGCCACCGTGTCGCCGGGGATATGCGGGATGAAGGGGAGTCCGATCAGCGTCTTGTCGAGATGGATGTGGCCCTCGACGAAGGAAGGCGAGACGAGCTTGCCCGCCGCTTCGATCCGCCGCGCGGCAGGCGGCGCGGTGCCCGCTTCCGCCACGCTGGCGATGGTCTCGCCCGTGATGGCGATATCGACGCGCTGACCATCCGGCGTCGTGGCGCCGGCAATGACGAGATCGACCTGCATGTTGCTGTCCGTCAGTCGATGAGGGCGACGCGGCGCGCCGCGACCACGCGATAGAGCGGGTCGCCATAGACCTTCTCTTCCTCGCGTGCCGAGAAGACGAGCGAAATGTCGTGCTCGTCGTCGGAGGCGATCGCCGCCGCGGCGATGGCGTCCCAGGACGGGGCCGGCAGGCTCCGCCAGCCCTCGAGCTGCTCCGCCGACGGCAGCGACGGGAAGCCGATCTTCGGCACCAGCGAGGCGATGATCTGCCAGAAATGGCGCATCAGCCGCGGCCGGTCCTCCGCCTCCAGATGCGGCGAGACGAGGCGAACCCAATGCGTCCCCGTGACGGCATGCAGCGCCGAGAAGTCCATCGTCGCGGCGAAGAGCGCGAGCGAGGTGGCGGCGAGGCGGTTCATGCAGTCGCCGCGGATCTCCAGCATGTCGACGATCGGCGCGAAGCCGGGCGCCTCGCCGGCGGCGCGGATCGTGTGCCAGAGAAGGTCGGTCTCCGGCTCCAGGCGGTGCATGTCCGGAATGGCCGAGGACGCCGCGAGGATCGCGCCGGGGTCGTCGGTGACGGGCGGCGCGCCGGTCGGCAGCGGCATTTTCAGATAGGTCGCGCACCAGTAGCCGATTGCCGTGCCGACCTCGGCCGCGTCCATGCGCAGGCAGCCATAGGCGAGCCGCATCAGGCAGTGCAGCGCGCTGGCGCCGACGCCGGGAATGAGCGTCGGCACATAGGTCTTGATCGCGCCGTCGATGCCGAGGCGGCGGACCTCGGCCGTCATCAGGTCGCGATAATCGGCCTCGCGGCTGCGGTCGCCGAGATGGGCCAGCCAGTCGCCGCGGGCGATCGGCGCCACGCGCGGCGGCATCGGCACGAGGCCCTTCACGCGCCGATACATCGCCAGCCACTCGGCCATGCGCGGCTCGTCGGCACCGAGCCGGTCCATGGCGACGAGGATCATCGGCACATGGTTGGCGAGCAGATAGGGAAACTCGACGCTGTCGGCGCGGGCATCGGCGAGCAGATCGTCGAGGCCGCCGCCGGAAACCGCGGATGCAAGGCTCATTCTATCCTCCTAGATCTCGGCTTGCGCCGCGCGGCCGGTGTCCTCGGCGCGAAAATGCTGTTCGTCATAGGCCATGAGGTCGGCATAATGACGGTCGGCATCGGCCAGGAACAGCCCGCGCGTCAGCGCCGCCACCATGCGCGGCACGCCATATTTGAGGCCGGTGATGCCGTTGCAGATCGGCCCGAGGCTCGGCACGGCGCCATTGTTGAAGACATGGATATTGCCGATCCACGGCGCGGTGCCGGGATGCTTCTCGGTGAACTCGAAATCGCGGCCGAGATAGGGATAGAGCGCGAGCGCCGCGTCCTCCTCGCCGTCCGGCGGTGTGAACCGGTCCTGCCAGAGCGCGATCTCGCCGGCGAAGGGCGCGAGTTCGGGGCGCTTCGAAAGGTCGATCTCGTAGCCCGTGCCGAGCAGCAGGTGATCGAATGTGAACACGCCGCGCGGCGTCTCGATCGCAATGCGGCCATCGACCATCCGCGCCGATTGCGGCGGGCAGCCGAGTTCGGCGCGGAAATTGGGGAAGGCATGCGCGGCGCGGTACATCTCCTGCGTCGGCGGCACCTTCAGTTCGAAGAAGCGGCGCATGAAGCGCCAGCGCCGCGTCGCGTCGAGATCGGCGAAATGGCCGAGAAAGCCGGGGAAATTCGACCAGGCGAGCACCTCGGTCTTCGGCAGTTCGCTCGCCCGCGCGAAGAGAGTCGCCGACCGAGCGCCGTTGCGGAGCGCCGCCACGGCCCAGTCGAAGGCCGAGGACGCCGCACCGACGATGCCGACATCGAGGCCGGCGAGCCGTTCCGCCGCGACCGCCTCGCCGCTATGCGTCCAGTTCTCGCGCGGCAGTCCGGAGACGAAAGGCGGCACGGCGAGGCCGCCGGCGCCTTCGATGCCGGTTGCGAGCACCAGCTTGCGGGCATAGAGGCGGCCCGGCCCGTCCGGCGTCTCGATATCGAGCACCAGATAGTCCTCAAGCGGGCGGATGGCCTTCAGCACCGTGCGGTTGCGCACGTCGAGCGCCGCCATGCGGCGATACCAGACGAGATAGTCCATCCAGTCGGTGCGGTCGATCTTGCCGACGCTTTCCCACGCCGCTTCGCCATGCGCCGCCTCGTACCAGGAGCGATAGGTGAGGCTCGGCACGCCGAGATCGGGTCCCGACAGGTGCTTCGGCGAGCGCAGCGTGTCCATGCGGGCGCAGGAGATCCACGGTCCCTCGCGGCCCTCGTCGCTGCGGTCGATCAGCACGACGTCGCCGACGCCCTGCCGCTTGAGGCCGAAGCCGATCGAAAGACCGGAAAGTCCGGCACCGACGATGACGACATTATGCAGCGGCGCGCCGTCTGGGCCGCTGCGGCGCGGCAGCCAGGCGCGAGGCGTCGCCTCGATGCGCTCGAGGTCGCGCTGGATCGTGTCTTCGAGGGTGGCGAGGCGCGCGGAAGAAGGTCGTGACGAAGCGCTCATGCGTCGAACCGCCGGAGGCGGACTCCCATAGGCGAGGACTGGAGGGAATGGTTGCCGATCGCGGCCGCTGCGTAAAGGCGCAGCCTGCCCGTCCTTTGGTCGCAGGCAGGACTTGATGCGAAATTGTGCAGGGGCGATACTCCCGGACGGCGGAAACGCCGGGGGCGAGCAGAAAGATGGGGGTCGGCACAGGCGATGCGGCGCGCTGCAACCGATACGCGACGGTGAATCGAACAGGGTCGATATTCTGGCAGCAACATGATTGTCGCAGCCGATGAATGAGTGTTCTTGCTGCTCTTGTTCGTAACGTGTTCGGCCAAGATGTGCATTTCTGTGAGAATCGGAGATAATTGACGTTTCTTGAGCGCGATTTTGTTTGATGTATACTCCGTTTCCGCTCCCTTGTCACAACGGAAGAGAGTCACGGGAATGATCAAGACATCTGCATTGAGGTTCGGTGTCGCCGCGCTCGCGCTGGCTTCGGCCGTGGCGACTGCGGGGGCGGCCGACAAGCCGCTGGCCGGAACGACGCTGACGATCGCGTCGCAGAACGACCAGTTCGCGGCGGTGATCGCCAAGCTGGCGCCGCAGTTCGAGGAGAAGACCGGCGCCACCGTGAAGGTCGACATCCTCGACTACGGCTCGCTGCTCACCAAGACCCAGGCCGATTTCGTCGGTCACACGAAGTCCTATGATCTCATCACCATGGACATCGTCTGGGCCGGCCAGTATGCCGAGAACGGCTATACGGTCGACCTGACCGAGCTGATGAAACGCGATGCGGCCGAGCTGCAGATCGACGACATCTATCCGGCGACGATCCAGTATATCGGCCAGTATAACGGCAAGCAGGTCGCCTTCCCGTTCGCCGGCTACGCGGCGGTGATGGCCTATCGCAAGGATCTGCTCGACGCCGCCGGCATCAAGGTGCCGGAGACCGCCGAGGACTTTGTCGACGCGGCGATCAAGCTGACCGACCCGTCCAAGAAGATCTACGGCTTCGTCGCCAACGGCCAGAAGGGCGCCGCGGTGGCGCAGGACTGGCTCCAGTACAACGCCCAGCTCGGCGGCTCGGTGCTCGACGCAAACGGCAAGCCGGCGCTGAACTCGGACGCCAACGTCGCCAGCCTCAAGATCTACAAGGAGCTGTTCGACAAGGCGGCCCCGCCCGGAGCGGTCGACTATGACTGGGGTGGCCGCGAGGAGAGCTTCCGCCAGGGCCTCGTCGCCCTGATGGAGACCTGGTCGGTCGGCGCGCCCGGCTATTACGACCCCTCGATGTCGAAGATCGTCGATTCCGTCGGCATCACCTACACGCCGGTCGGCAAGGGCCTGCCGCTGAAATACGGTCTCGGCGGCTGGGGCATGGCGATCAATGCCGATCTCGACAAGGAGAAGCAGGAAGCCGCCTGGAGCTTCATCAAGTGGCTGGTCAGCCCTGAAGTCCAGAAGGAAATGAACATGAACGGCGCCGGCAGCTATATCCGCAAGTCGACGCTGGCGGATCCCGAGCTCAACGCCAAGTATCCGTTCCTCCCGGTCATCGCCAAGTCCTTCGAGAATGCTGACGGCGACTATCGTCCGCGCATTCCGCAGTATCCGGAAATCCAGGATCTGCTCGGCACGGCCGTGAACGCCGTCCTCGTCGGCAACACCGATCCGAAGGCGGCGCTCGACGAGGCGCAGGCCCAGGCCGAGAAGCTGTTCTGAGGATCGCCGATCCTTACGCAAAACCCTTTCCCGTCCGCGGGAAGGGGCCAGGCTGCGGCCTTTCCCCCGAGAGCCGCAGCCTCTTTTCCCATGCCGGAGAGCGTCCGTGACGAGTGCAACTTCCACCGCCGTCCTGCCACGCAGCAAGGTGCGCAGGAACCGGATGCGTTTCGACGACCGCCGCAAATTGTTCCTTCTCGCCCTCGCGCTGCCGGCCGTCGTCTATATCGCCGTCATCGCGCTCTGGCCGCTGGCGCAGGGCATCGCCTATTCCTTCTTCGAATATAACCTCCTGCGCCGCGGCGGCTCGAAGACCTTTGTCGGCCTCGATAACTATATCGATCTCCTCACCGACAAAACCGGCCAGCGCGCTCTGATCAATACCTTCGTCTTCACTATCGGCGCCGTGGCCTTCCAGTTCGTGCTCGGGCTCGGCCTCGCGCTTCTCCTGTGGCGCGACAGCCGCTTCAACCGCATCTGCCTCGCTTTCCTGCTCATTCCGGTGACGATCACGCCGCTGGTCGTCGGCCTCATCTTCCGCGCGCTGCTCGCCGTCGACTACGGCTATTTCGGCTACTATCTCGCCGAATGGGGCATCACCTCGCCGCGCGGCCTCCTCGCCGGCACCACCACCGCGCTGCCGACGCTGATCTTCGTCGACATCTGGGAGTGGACGCCGCTGGTCGCGCTGATCCTCCTCGCCGGCTTGAAGGCGCTGCCCTCGGATATCCTCGAGGCCGCGGCCGCCGATGGCGCCACGGCCTGGCAGCGCTTCCGCCTCGTCATCCTGCCGCTCCTGCTGCCGACCGTCTTCCTCGCGCTGGTGCTCAGGATGATGGACGCCTTCCGCGTCTTCGATTCGATCTTCGTGACCACCGGCGGCGGGCCGGCCGACGCGACCAATTCGCTGATGGTCTATGGCGTGAAGCAGGGCCTGCAATTCTTCAACATCGGCTATGCCTCGGCGATCGCGAATGTCTCGATTCTCTGCATCGCCCTGATGGCGGCGGGCTTCACGCTCCTCATCCGCCGCGCCGACGTGAAGGCCAACGAGCAATGAGCAGCATCACCACCACGGCCGCCCTGCCGCGCGCAGCCCTGCCGGCCCGCCGCGTGACCGCGCTGCAGCGGCGCATCCGCATCGAGCGGACGGCGCTCGTCCTCATCATCCTCGTCTACATGATCCCTGTGCTGTGGCTGGTGGCGACCGCCTACAAGCCGCCGAAGGACATGTTCTCCTCGCCGCCGGCCTTCCTGTTCGAGCCGACGCTGCTCAATTTCCGCCGCGTCTTCGAGGTGTTCGACGTCTGGCAGCTCCTGAAATCGAGCCTCATCATCTCGATCGGCTCGGCTGTCCTATCGCTGCTGCTCGGCGTTCCCGCCGGCTATGCGCTCGCCCGTTCGCGCTGGCGCTATGCGATCGGCGTCGCCTATCTCTTTCTCGCCGTGCGCACCGTCCCGATCATTGCGACGCTGCTGCCCTTCTATCTGATGATGCGCGATATCGGGCTGCTCGGCACCTGGTGGGCGGTCATCCTCATCAACACGACGCTCAACTGCGCCTTCGTGACCTGGATGATGTTCTCCTATTTCCGCTCGCTGCCGAAGGACATGGAGGAGGCGGCGCTCACCGACGGCTGCACGCTCTGGGGCGCGTTCTGGCGCGTGGCGCTGCCGACCGTGACGCCCGGCATCATCGCCTCGGCGCTCTTTTGCGTCATGTTCTCGTGGAATGACTTCCTGGTGGCGATGTTCCTCACCAATTCGGACTCGAAGCCGCTCTCGGTGGCGCTGCTCGCTGCCTTCGGGACGAAGGACATCACCTGGGGAACGCTCGGCGCGCTCGCCCACTTCTCCACGGTGCCGATCATGCTGATGGCGCTGTTCCTGAACCGCTATTTCGTCCAGGGACTCACCAAGGGCGTGCATTGAGGCGGGGCCCAAGGCCCCACCCCGTTTCCGGCTACTGGAATTCCTTCCAGGTCGTGCGGTTCTGGCGCTCGGTGAGCGCCAGGACGGCCATGAAGGCGCCGAAGGCGACGACGATGCCGATGATTGCGATGGTATGGCCCATGAGCAGGATCTCCCCGATGTGACTCGGGGAGGATGATCGCCGCCCGTCGCAGCGGCGCCTTGACCCTGATCAAGCGGCGTCCGTTGTTGCTGTTCGCCGGCCGCGGCGAGGCGCTTCGTCGCGGATGCCGGCGTATCCGCATCTCTTGCCGCTGCATCCAAGCCGTCGTAGCTTTGTATGTCGACCGAATGGTTGACATGTCGAGCCGCAGGCGCGGGGGCGCTTTGCGGACCTCGACGGCGGATGGCACCATGCGGCGCTGGCGTCTGTTCTTGCTTGCCACGGTCGGGGCGCTCTGCTGCGCGGCGGCGGCGTTCGTCCTTGCCGCGCTGGTGACGTGGAGCCTCGCGATCTCCGCGCAGAAGAGCCAGGTGGAGGCCGATGCCGAACTGGCGCTCGCGCATGTTTCCGAAGTCTCTGCAGAGGCGGCGGCCGCACTCAGGCGGATCGCCGCGGTCGATGTCCCGCCATGCTCTACGGAGCATATCCGCGAGATTCGGCAGCTGACCGAGACGACCCCCGTTGTCGTGAATGTCGCCTATGGCAACGGCGACGTGGTCGAGTGCAATTCCTGGGGTCCGCTCACCTATGTCCTCAAGAAGGCCCAGACGACGGCTTCTCTGCCCGATGGAACCGGCGTCACCGTGAACTGGCGACCCCAGAGCTTCGGCACCGACCGTTCGATGCTCATCCTCCGGCGCGGCGGATACAGCGTCCTCGTCGACCAGCGCGTCTTCTACCGTGATTGGGGCGGCTCAGACGGCTCGGCCCTCGAATCCGTCTCGCTCGCCAGCGGCACGCCGCTCCTCGCCAGCTATGCGCAGCGCGTCTCGCCGCCGGCGGCGGCTGGCGACGTGGTCCGCACCAGTCTTGCTGCCG
>CAWZZK010000260.1:0-5169 GCA_963966455.1 Kaistia sp.
GACAAGACTCCCGGGGACCGCGGAGGAGATCGCGATGCACAGCAACGACAGGACATTCTTCGCGCCGCTCTGGCGACGGATCCTGCTGGTCGCCATCGTCGCCGCCTGGTTCGCCTATGAAGCGCTCGTCGTCGGCGAGCAGATGTGGATGATCATCGTCGGCGGTCTGCTCGCCTATGCGGTCTGGACCTATCTCATTCGCTGGGACGCGGCGGACAAGAAGGGCGACATCGCCTGACGCGTTGCGACGCGGCGTCTGGACCACGGCTTTTGCGGTCCGCCAAGGATATCGCACCAGGAGCACAGCGGCGATCAACAGAACGATCGAAATGGAAAAGTCCTCGATCGTTTCTCAACCCAATCTTAGCACTCCCTGTCTGCAAATCAGCCTTATGTTCGGCCGGCATGATCTGATGTCGGCCTGACCATAGAGCCGCGACCGATCATGTCGGCGCCCTGAATGATCTGGGAGGATCTCATGTGTATTGCCTGCGAGTGGGCGCCTCATTTCGAAGCTTTTGGGCGGAAGCAGACGCTCAGCCGCCGGTCCGTGCTGCGTGGCGGGGCGGCCTTCACGGCCGCGGCTGCACTGGCGCCGGCGTTCTTCGCAAGCGATGCCTCGGCGGACGAGACGGCCACCACGGTTGACGGACCGGCCGACTTCGTCTTCCGCAACGGCCCCATCCACACTGTTACCGGCGGCACGCCCTCCGCCGTCGCCGTGCGCGGCAAGACGATCGTCCATGTCGGCGACGAGGCCGGCGCGATGGCGATGGCCGGCCCGAAGACCGAGATCATCGACCTCGAGGGACGGCTGCTGATGCCGGGCTTCGTCGAGGGGCATACGCATCCCTTCCTCGGCGCCTTCCTGACCTCCGGCGTCGACCTGCAGGTCGCCAACCTCGCCGAGGCGCTGGCGGCGATAGAGGATTATGCGAAGGCGCATCCGACCGGGCCGATCCGCGGCTTCGGCTGGCGCGTCGACATGTTCCCGGCCGAGGGGCCGACGCGCGCCGATCTCGACCGCATCCTGCCGGACCGGCCGGCCTTCTTCTTCGCGATCGACGGCCATAGCCTCTGGGCGAACTCGAAGGCGCTGGAGATGGCCGGCGTCAGCCGCGCCACGCCCGATCCCATCCCGGGCTTCAGCTATTATGCCCGCGACCAGAAGGGCGATCCGACCGGCTATGTGCTCGAGGTCAATGCCGTGCTCGGCCTCGTGAATGCGGTCGAGCCGATCACCGCCGAGACGATGGCGAAGCTGCTCGAAACCTGGCTGCCCAAGGCGGCGGCCGCCGGCATCACCACGGTGTTCGACGCCGGCGTGCCGCCGGTGGGCAGCGACCAGGGCGGGATCATCGAGCGCTATATCGATGCCGAGAAGCGGGGAGTCCTGCCCTTCCGCGTCTCCTGCTCCTATTCCGTGAAGTCGATGCCGATCGACAAGACGGTCGCAACGATGACCGATCTCAACAAGCGCATGACGAGCGAACTCGTTCATGTCGACGTGGTCAAGATCGTCGGCGACGGCTCGCAGGGCGGATACACGGCCTGGCTGATCGAGCCTTATGCCGACAAGCCGGATTCGACGGGTGGCTCGCCCTTCACGGAAGATCAGTGGCACGAGCTGATCGGCATGGTCGACGCGGCAGGCTTCGACGTGCATGTCCATGCCTGCGGCGAGCGGACGGCGCGGGTCGCGCTCGACGCGATCGAGAAGGCGATCGCGACCAATCCGCCGCGCGACCGGCGCAACGCCATCGCCCATCTCGTCTATGTCGAAGATGTCGACAACCCACGCTTCGCCAAGCTGAACGTCACGGCGCAGTTCTCGGCCAACTGGTCGTCGGCCGATCCCGACACGCTCGGCAACATGGTGGCCCGCTATGGCGAGCCGCGCGCCAGCAAGATGTATCGCACCAAGACCATCCTCAACGAGGGCGGACGCGTCTCCTTCGGCACCGACTGGCCGGCGGCGGGCTATTTCTCGACCTACGAACCGCTCAAGTCCATCCAGGTCGGCGTCACCCGCCAGCTGATCGGGAAGCCGGATGCGCCGGTGCTCAGCCCTGCCGACGAGCGTGTCACCGTCGAGGAGGCGATCCATGCCAACACGATGGGTGCCGCCTACCAGCTGCGCATGGAGGACAGGATCGGCTCGATCGAGGTCGGCAAGCTCGCCGATCTCATCGTGCTCGACCGCAACATCCTCGCGATCGACCCGCACGACATCCACAAGGCGAAGGTCGAGCTCGGCATGATGAACGGCGTCGTCCGGCACAGGGCCTGACGCCTGTCCTCGGCCGATGGCGCGTCAGCCGAGGCGCTCCATCAGCCACGGCATCGCGCGGTCGAACACGGCGTCGACTTCGGCAAGGCCGATATCGCTGCCGATGAAGCCGTGATTGACGCCCGTCACCTGCGCGAACTCGACCTCGACGCCGGCCTCGGCGAGCTTCTTTGCCACCGCGACGCCCTCGTCGCGCAGCACGTCATATTCGGCGACGATGATGAAGGCGGGCGGCAACGACGTGAGGTCGGCGCGAACCGGCGAGGCGGTGGGCTCGGCACGCAGGGCCGGGTCGGGGCAATATTGCGCCGTGAACCAGGCGACGTCGCGGGTCGTGAGGCCGGTGGAGCCGTCGCCATGGCGCTCATAGCTCGGCCAGAGACCGACATCGACGAGATCGGCCATCGGATAGATCGGGAAGAGCGCGCGGATCGCCGGGCCGCCGCGGTCGCGGGCCATCAGCGCCGTAGCGAGCGTCAGCATGCCGCCGGCGCTGTCGCCCGAGACCGCGATGCGGGTCGGGTCGCCGCCGAACTCGGCACCGAAGCGCGCCGCGTGGACGAGGCCGGCATAAGCGTCCTCCGTCGCGGCCGGATAGGGATGCTCGGGCGCCAGGCGGTAATCGACCGACATCACCAGGATATCGACGCGCTCCGCCTGGCGGCGGCAGACGAGATCATGCGAATCGAGATTGCCGAGCACCATTCCGCCGCCGTGGAAATAGACGAGGATCGGCAGAGGGCCTTCGGCGCCGGCGCGGCGATAGAGGCGGACCGGGATCGGCCCGGCGGGTCCGGGAATGGTGCGATCCTCGGTGACGATGCCGTCGCCGCTCCTGAGCGGCAGCCGCGCCTCCACGAACTGGCGGCGGGACAGCGCCACGTCGCGCTCGTCGAGTTGCGGTCCCTGGGAGCGGAGGCGAACCCCCTCGACCAGCGGCGCGGCGAGCGGCCGCGTCACCGGCCCCGGAGGAATGACATCGTCTTCACGCATTTCGTCTCTCGCGCTCGCATCCGGCCTGACCGGCCGCGCCGTACATAGCAGGCGAGGCAGCCGGATGGCGATACCGGCAGCAGGCTTGCGGCTGCGCTTGCGCTGACGCATAAGGCGGCGTCCTTCATTCCGGTGCGGGGTCTTCCGCATGCGCCCCGGCGCCGATGCCACCCCTCGCGAGAGCCGGTCTCCCGGCACGTCCGCCGTCCCTGCCGAGGGCGGCTACAAGCCTCATGTCGACGGGCTTCGCGCCATCTCGATTGTCGCCGTCGTCGCCTATCATGCGGGCGTTCCCGGCTTTGACGGCGGCTTTGTCGGCGTCGACATCTTCTTCGTCATCTCCGGCTTCCTGATTATCAACCAGATCATTGCCGGGCTCGAGGCGGGGCGCTTCGGCATCTTCGATTTCTACGCCCGGCGCGCGCTGCGCATCCTTCCCGCCTATTTCGTGATGCTCGCGGTCACCGTCGCGATCGCTGCGGTCCTCCTGCGCGCGCCCGCAGACCTCCGCGGTCTCGCCCGATCGGCCGTGCTGGCGCCAACCTTCCTCACCAATGTCTATTTCTGGCTGAGCAGCGGCTATTTCGATACGAGCGCCGATCTGAAGCCGCTGCTGCACACCTGGTCACTGGCGGTCGAGGAGCAGTTCTACCTCGTCGTGCCGCTGCTGATGGCGGGGCTGTTCGCGCTTGCCCGCAAGAAGGGCTGGCCCCCGCGCCGCCTGCTCGCTTGCGCCGCCGCGATCATCGCGCTCGCCAGCCTCGTCGGCTGCATCCTCTATACGCCGCCCGATATCGACCTGCGCGTCGCCGAGCGTAACCCGGCCTTCTTCCTCGCCTGGTGGCGCGCCTGGGAATTCGTCGCCGGCGGCGTCATCGCGGCCCTCGCCGCGTCACCCTGGCTGCGCTCGGGCCTCGCCGCCACCATCACCGGCCTCGCCGGCCTCGTCATGATCGCGCTCGCCATCGGCTTCATCGGCCTCGACTGGCTCGGCGTCGGCACCGGCACCGAGGACCGCGTGCTCGGCTATCCGGGCTATGCGGCGCTGCTCCCCGTCATCGGCGCGCTGCTGGTCATCCTGTCCGGTCTCGTCGATCCACGCTCTCCGTCGAGCCGGCTGCTGTCGCTGGCGCCGGTCGTGTTCGTCGGTCAGATCTCCTATGCGCTCTATCTCTGGCACTGGCCGCTTCTCGTCTTCGGCCGCCTCATCCCGACCGACGCTCCCCCCGCCGCCGTCAGCGCCATCGCGGTCGCGCTCGCGGTCCTGCTCGCCGTCGCGACGCGATACCTGATCGAGCTGCCGATCCTCGCCTGGCGCCGCCGTGCCCGCCTTACGCCCGGAAGCCGGCTCGCGGTGCGGATCACTTTCGCCGGCGTCGCGGCCGCGGTGGTCATGGCGCTTGCCGGCACGGGCGTCGCCGAACTCGGCTATCACCGCGCGCGGACTGATCCGACGACGGCGCGCATCGACGCGGCCGATGTGGCGGGCAAGAGCGGCTGCCTCTCGACATCGATCGACACGCAGCTGGCCTGCGTCTCGGAACCGGGGCCGCTCGGCATTCTCTTCGGCGATTCGCATGCGCTGGCGATGCAGCCCCGGCTCGGCTTCGAGGCCGAGCAGAGCGGCACGCGGCTCCTGCAGATGACCGGCCCCGGCTGCAACCTGCAGAACCTGATGCTCGACCCGGCGGCGAGCCGCAACGACGTCGCCTGCCGCCCGATGGCCGAGCGGCTCGACCGCATCCTGCCCCGGCTCGGGCCCGAGGCGGGCTTCGCGATCTTCGACGGCTATTGGGAGGCTGTGCCGAGCGTCTATCGCGGCCCGGATACCGCCTGGGCCGAGGAGCGGTTCGGCTCCGCGCTCCGCGCCATGCTCCAGCGCTTCA
>CAWZZK010000261.1:0-6783 GCA_963966455.1 Kaistia sp.
CCGTCGACATGCGCGACCTGGCTGCGGATCTCCTGGCCCTTGGCATAGCCTCTCGTGAACTGCGAGGCTGGAGTCTCGACGCGCAGCTCGACCTCGCTGCAGAGCAACTTGAGCCCGGCATTGCGCATCAGCACGCCCGGCAGCAGCCCTGCTTCGCAGAGGATCTGGAAGCCGTTGCAGACGCCGAGCACGGCGACGCCGCGCTCCGCCTCGCGGGCGATCGCCGCCATGATCGGCGCGCGCGCCGCGATGGCCCCGGAGCGCAGATAGTCGCCATAGGAGAAGCCGCCCGGCACGACGATGAGGTCGACCTTCGGCAGGTCGGTCTCGGCATGCCAGACAATGGCCGGCCTCGCGCCGCCGATTGTCTCCAGCGCCGCGATCATGTCGCGCTCGCGATTGGATCCGGGGAAGACGACGACGGCGGATTTCATGGGTGTTTTCCGAAGAAGATGGTGACGATCAGCGCACCGGCTCGACGAGATCGAGACGTCGCTCGATGCGCTCTAGGCGGGCGTCGTGCCGGCCGAGAATGCCGTAGATGTTGTGGACGTCCTGCTGCAACGAGATCATGTGGCCGCGAAAGGCCTGCATCTCGGCCTTCAACTCATCGATCTTGGCATCGGTCTTCATCTGCCGATCCTGCATCGACTTCAGGATTTCCAGCATAAGATCGAGTGACGCCTCAGCCATCTCGGCACCTCTAGGGGACTACCCGACGATCTCCACACGATAATTCTCGATGACCGTGTTGGCGAGGAGCTTGGCCGCCATGGCCTCGAGCTCGGTCTTCGCCGCCTCGGCGTCGGTCGCGGCGAGCTCGATGTCGAACACCTTGCCCTGGCGGACGCCGTTGACGCCGGCAAAACCGAGCGAGCCGAGCGCGCCTTCGATGGCCTTGCCCTGCGGATCGAGGACGCCGTTCTTCAAGGTGACGGTGACGCGGGCCTTCATGTCATCTCCGGTTGCGCTGCGACATCAAATGACAACGGCCGCCCGGAGGCGGCCGTCGAAGTTGGCTTACTGCACCAGAACCGGACCACCGCCGGACGGGCGCTCTGGCTCGATCAGGATGCCGAGACGGCGCGCGACTTCCTGATAGGCTTCGACGAGACCGCCCATATCGCGGCGGAAGCGGTCCTTGTCCAGCTTGTTCTGGGTCTGCACGTCCCAGAGGCGGCACGAATCAGGAGAGATCTCGTCGGCGACGACGATCCGCATCATGTCGCCTTCCCAGAGGCGGCCGCACTCGATCTTGAAATCGACGAGCTGGATGCCGGCGCCGAGGAAGAGGCCGGAGAGGAAGTCGTTGACGCGGATGGCGAGCGCCATGATGTCGTCAATTTCCTGCGGCGTCGCCCAGCCGAAGGCCGTGATGTGCTCTTCCGAGACCATCGGATCGTCGAGCTGGTCGGCCTTGTAGTAGAACTCGATGATCGAGCGCGGCAGGACCGTGCCTTCCTCGAGGCCGAGACGCTTCGCCAGCGAGCCGGCGGCGATGTTGCGCACGACGATCTCGAGCGGAATGATCTCGACTTCGCGGATCAGCTGCTCGCGCATGTTCAGGCGGCGGATGAAATGCGTCGGGATGCCCATCTTGTTGAGATGGGTGAAGATGTGTTCCGAGATGCGGTTGTTGAGCACGCCCTTCCCGTCGACGACCTCGTGCTTCTTCTTGTTGAAGGCGGTGGCGTCGTCCTTGAAGAACTGAATCAGCGTGCCGGGCTCAGGTCCTTCGAAGAGGATCTTGCCCTTGCCCTCATAGATGCGCCGACGGCGATTCATGGGCACATACCGTGGTTTGAGGAAATCCATATAGCCGGGGTTCCATCATAAGGGGATTCGCCGCGGCGAAGCTCAGCCGTACGGCATCCAGGCGAGCCGTTCGAGCGGCTGGAACCTACCCGATCGTTCCCGGATTCACAATGAGCGATCCATGCGGCCCTTTTGCCGGTGCGGCGGGCTCTCGTTGGCATGGATCAAGGGGTTGACGTTGATTTGGGGTATCCTCAGCTATATGCAAGGCCTCGCACGGCAAAGGCCCTCGACGAGATAGCGGAGAACCCGATGACGACGTTCGACCAGCGCAAGGACGCCTTCGAGAGCAAGTTCGCTCACGACGAGGAACTGCGCTTCAAGGCCACCGCGCGCCGCAACCGGAAGCTCGGCATCTGGGCGGCCGGCCTGCTCGGCAAGAGCGGCGACGACGCCACCGCCTATGTGACCGACGTGGTCGCGGCCGATTTCGAGGAAGCCGGCGACGAGGACGTCTTCCGGAAGATCCGCGCCGACTTCGACGCCGCCGGCGTCGCGCAGTCCGATCATCAGATCCGCCGCACCATGGACGAATTGATGGCCGAGTCGGTCGCCGAGATCCGGACGACGGGCTGAGCCGGATCGTCCGGCGGAGGCGCCGTCCATGGTTGCGCTTACATTCGACGGCGGCGCGTCGCTGACCGCCTGGGTCACGATGCCCGACGCCATCGTGGCCGAAAGCGCGGCGCGCGCCGGCTTCGACAGCGTCACGCTCGACATGCAGCATGGCGCGCATGATCCGGTCAGCGTCATGCGCGCGATCGGCAGCGTGGTCATGGCCGGCAAGCCGGCCGTGGTCCGCGTCCCGGTCGGCGATTTCGCCATGGCGAGCCGCGCGCTCGACATGGGCGCCGCCGCCATCATCGCGCCGATGATCAATTCAGCCGCCGACGCCGAAGCGTTGGTCGCGGCCACGAAGTATCCGCCGGTCGGCGAGCGCAGCTGGGGGGCGACGCGCGCCATCCAGTTGAAGCGGACGGATGCCGCCAGCTATCTCGCCTCCGCCAATCGCGAAACCGTCGCCTTCGCCATGATCGAGACGGTCGCGGCGCTCGAGGCGCTCGACGCCATCCTGGCGGTACCCGGCCTCGACGCCGTCTTCATCGGGCCGTCCGATCTCTCGATCGCGCTCGCGAACGGCGCCAGCGTCGATCCGATGCGCGCCGACAACCAGGCGGCGGCGACGCGGGTGCGCGAGACCGCGCAGAGGCTCGGCAAGCGGGTCGGCATCTTCGCGCTCACTGGCGCGCAGGCAAAGCTCTATCGCGCGCAAGGCTACGACTTCATCGCCGTCGGCGCCGATACGGCCTATTTCGCGCTCGGTGCCGGCGCGATGCTCGCGGAAGCCCGCGGCGACTGACGCTTCGCCGGCGCAGCGTTCCGCTGCGTGCACTTTTGTACAGTTTCCCCGCCTCGGCTATGCTTCCGGCCGGCAGCGATTCAAGCTGCCATCGGGGGACTATCATCATGAAAAAGGCAGTGGCCGAGTTTCTCGGCACCTTCACGCTCGTCTTCTTCGGCTGCGGCTCGGCGGTCATCGCCGGTCCGGCGATCGCGGGCGCCACGACGGTCGGCGTGCTCGGCATCGCCTTCGCCTTCGGCCTCGCGATCGTCGCCATGGCCTATGCGATCGGCCCGATTTCGGGCTGCCACGTCAATCCGGCGGTGAGCCTCGGCGCGCTCATCGCAGGGCGCATGACGACGGGCGACTTCATCACCTATGTGATCGCCCAGGTCGCGGGCGCCATCGTGGGTGCGCTGGTGCTCTACATCATCATGACCGGCAAGGCCTCGGGCTGGACCGGCGGCATGGGCACCAATGGCTGGGGTCCCGGCTATCTCGGGGAGTACAACACGCTCTCGGCGCTGATCTTCGAGATCGTCGCGACCTTCATCTTCGTGGTGGTGATTCTCGGCGTGACGCACAAGCTGGCGCTCGGCCATTTCGCCGGCCTCGCCATCGGCCTGACGCTGGTGATGATCCATATCGTCGGCATCAACGTTACCGGCGTTTCGGTCAACCCGGCGCGCAGCATCGGCCCGGCGCTCTTCGCCGGCGGTCAGGCGCTGTCGCAGCTCTGGCTCTTCATCGTCGCGCCGTTTGTCGGCGCCACGCTGGCCGGCTTCGTCTTCAAGGCCGGCATCCTCTATGGCGAGGATACCTGAGGCTTGACCAACGGGAGGCGGTTCGCCGCCTCCCGACATCCGTTGTCAGCTCTTCGCCAGTTCCCGCTCGACCGCGGCGATCACCGCCGGATCCTCGGGCACCGTCTTCGGCGAGAAGCGGGCGGCGACGCTGCCGTCGCGCGCGATCAGGAACTTCTCGAAATTCCAGCTGATCGGCTCGTCGCCGGCGAGTTCCGCGTAAAGCGGATGGCGGTCGGCGCCGGTGACGGCGATCTTGGCGAACATCGGGAAGTCGACGCCGAAGGTCGAGCGGCAGAAGCTCGCGATCTCCTCGTTCGATCCCGGCTCCTGGCCGGCGAAGTCGTTCGCCGGAAAGCCGAGCACGGTCAGGCCGCGGCCGCGATAGCGCCGGTAGAGCGCCTCGAGCCCGTCATATTGCGGCGTCAGCCCGCATTTCGAGGCGACATTGACGATGAGCAGGACCTCGCCGGCATGCTCGGAGAGACTGGCCTCGCTGCCGTCGATCCGGCTGAGCGGGATATCGTAGAGCGGGGAAGACATCGGTCACCTCGGCACGATGAAGAGAGCCGCTCGGACATAGCGCGCGAAGCGGCCACGACAATGGCCGAAGCGGGGCCGCAGCGGGAATATTTACACTCCCGGTTGCCGCGCCCCGACGCCGGTCACGCTTCGCCGAAGACGCGGCGGAAGATCGTATCGACATGCTTGGTGTGATAGCCGAGATCGAACTTCTCCTCGATCTCGGCCGGCGTCAGCACGGCGGTCACGTCGCGATCGGCCTTGAGTTCGGTGAGGAAGTCGGCGCCCTGTTCCCAGACCTTCATGGCGTTGCGCTGCACGAGGCTGTAGGCGTCCTCGCGCGAGACGCCCTTCTGCGTCAGCGCGAGCAGGACGCGCTGCGAATGGACGAGCCCGCCGAGCCGGTCGAGGTTCTTCCGCATGTTCTCGGGATAAACGACCAGCTTCTCGATCAAACCCGCGAGGCGATTGAGCGCGAAGTCCAGCGTCACCGTCGCATCGGGGCCGATCATCCGCTCGACCGAGGAATGCGAGATGTCGCGCTCATGCCAGAGCGCCACGTTTTCCATCGCCGGGACGACCATGCCGCGCACGAGCCGCGCGAGGCCGGTCAGGTTCTCGGTCAGCACCGGGTTGCGCTTGTGCGGCATCGCCGAGGAGCCCTTCTGGCCCGGCGAGAAATACTCCTCCGCCTCCAGAACCTCGGTGCGCTGCAGATGGCGGATCTCGGTCGCGATGCGCTCGATCGACGAGGCGACGACGCCGAGCGTCGCGAAATACATCGCGTGCCGGTCGCGCGGGATCACCTGCGTCGAGACCGGCTCGACCTTGAGGCCGAGCGCCGCCGCGACATGCTCCTCGACGCGCGGATCGATATTGGCGAAGGAGCCGACGGCGCCCGAGATGGCGCAGGTCGCGACTTCCTCGCGCGCCGCGACGAGGCGCTGGCGGGCGCGGTCGAACTCGGCATAGGCCTGGGCGAGCTTGACGCCGAAGGTGGTCGGCTCGGCATGGATGCCGTGGCTGCGGCCGATCGTGACCGTGTCTTTGTGCTCGAAGGCGCGGGTCTTCAGTGCCTCGAGCACGCGATCGACATCGGCGATCAGGATGTCGGCGGCGCGGACGAGCTGGATGTTGAAGCAGGTGTCGAGGACGTCGGACGAGGTCATGCCCTGATGCACGAAGCGGGCGTCCTCGCCGACGATCTCGGCGAGATGCGTCAGGAAGGCGATCACGTCATGCTTGGTGACGCGCTCGATCTCGTCTATGCGGGCGACGTCGAATTCCGCCGCCTTGCCGCGCGCCCAGACCGTCTCGGCCGCCGATTTCGGAATGGTGCCGAGCTCCGCCAGCGCGTCCAGCGCATGCGCCTCGATCTCGAACCAGATGCGGAACCGCGTTTCCGGCGACCAGATCGACGTCATCTCGGGGCGCGAATAGCGCGGGATCATGGGCGGAGTCCTCTCGTTTTCGGGCGCGGAGAGGCTCTAGCACCCCGTGGGAGGAGCGACAATCCCGGGAGGCTCAGCCGGGCGGCAGCGGCGGCGGCGCGAGCGGGGCCGGCGTTCCGGGCGCGATCAGTTGCGTCGGCGCGCCGGGATCGACGATCGGCGGACAATCCATCCGCGTCTCGGTGACGCTGCCGGTCTCGTCCTCGGTGCGGACCGTGGTCTCTCGGCAGCCGGGCGGCGGCGCCTCGTTGTTCGGCTCCAGCGCCAACGGCGGCGGCGCGACCTCGATATCGTCGGCCGCTGCCGGGCCGGATGCGATGGCGAAAAGCGCGGCGCCGGCCATGGCGGCCAGCGCAAGATGGCGGATCGACGTCATGACGAACCCTCCGGTCGTCCCCTTTGGCGGAACGCCGGCGTCTCGGGACTGTTCCGGAGGGACCGCTCAGCCGCCGCGAACGCCGCGGACCGCGGCGATGTTGGCGGCGTAGCGGGCGGGGTCACCCTTGAAGACGGCCGAGCCGGCGACGAGCACCTCCGCGCCGGCCCGCACCAGCGCCGGGGCCGTTTCCGCCGAGACGCCGCCATCGACCTCGATGCGGATCGGCCGCATGCCGATTATCTTCTTCACGCGCTCCACCTTCTGCACCGAACCGGGAATGAAGCTCTGGCCGCCGAAGCCGGGATTGACGGTCATCACCAGCACGAGATCGACCAGGTCGAGCACATATTCGATGGCGCTTTCCGGCGTCGCCGGATTGATCGCGACGCCCGCCTTCTTGCCCAGATTCTTGATGTGCTGCAGCGAGCGATGGAGATGCGGCCCCGCTTCGGCATGCACGGTCATCACGTC